>NZ_JBEXRA010000050.1:0-69021 GCF_040612855.1 Streptomyces sp. NPDC006332 | reverse complement strand
GAGAAATTGTCCGCGCCTGCCCGCACCGCGCTCCTTCTCGCCGCCGCCGATGACCGCGGCGATCGCAACACCCTGCGCCAGGCCGGACAGGTACTCGGCCTCGACGCAGTCCCGTGGGACCAGGCGACACACTCAGGCCTGCTCACCACCCGCTCGCCGTGTTCCGCTCGCCCGTCCCTCATGTGAGTACGGTCATAATCTAAAACGGGCCAGACTCTTGCCAGGGATCGACAGCTGTAGTCATATGGTCGTAATACAAAGAACGGAAGCGGTCGGGCGGCAGAGTTGTGTGAGCCCCGCCGGTTCAGGAGGTTCACCCTCCCTACCCGAAAGGGACTTCCTGTGAAGTCGCTGGTCGCATCGAAGTTGACGCCAGTATCGGTGGACGGAGTGCGGGAGGCGGAGCAGACGAAGGCCGATGCCGCTGCGGCGCGACACGGTCCGGGTGCCTCCGGTCCACTCGCCTCCTTTGCCCGGTTCGTCCTGTTCGGTGGCGGTGTCGGGGTCGCGTCCAGCGTCGCCGTGGCGGTGCTCGCAGGACTGATGCCCTGGGCTGTGGCGAACGCGGTGATCACCGTCGCCTCCACTGCGCTCGGCACGGAGCTCCACGCACGCTTCACCTTCGGGACGGGACGTGCCGGATGGCGCCAGCACTGGCAGTCGGCGGGGTCAGCCACGGCAGCCTACGCGGTGACCTCCGCCGCGGTGTTCGTCCTGCACCTGATGCGGCCGTCGGCCGCAACTCTCTACGAACAAGCCGTCTACCTCGGCGCCGCCGGGCTCGCCGGTATCGGCCGTTTCCTGGTGCTGCGCCTGTTCGTCTTCGCCGACGGCCGGACCCGTCCGGCAACGCGGGCCATGGACTCCGCGCCGGCCCGCCGAGCGGGCGCGCAGGTGTCCCTGCTCTCACCGGTTCCTGCGCTCTGAGCGTGAACCATCGGGTTTGACGCGATGAGCGGTTCCGGGCGGGCATCGGTCCGGGCTTGTGCGAGCCAGTTTCTGCGTCGCCGCCGAGGCTGGCAGCGACGTCGAAGAAAGCCGGCCGACCTCCGGCGCGCGCGTCCTGCACAGCTACGGCGCCGCCAACCGCGACGAACGCCACTTCCCCGACCCCGACCGCTTCGACATCCGCCGCAACCCCGTCGACCACCTCGGCTTCGGCTACGGCAACCACGCCTGCGCGGGCCAGGGCCTCGCCCGCCTCGAAGTCCGCGCCGTGCTCCCCTGTCCGCCCGCGTGGAACGAATCGAACTGGCCGACGAGCCGGTCCGCGCCCTCAACAACATCACTCGCGGCTTCCGAAGCCTGCCCGTACGCGTCAGCTGACACCCTTCCCGACCGAGGCGAGCCCGCAGCGGCTATTGCGCGCCGCCGCTCCGCGGCCTCGTTCGGAATCGTTCTTGGGCGTAAACGATCAATTCGCGAGAGCCGCTGGACGTACGGCTTTCAGACCGAAGCGTCGGCGGGCTCGGTCGGCGGCGGCCTCGGCCGCGCGGGCCCGGTCGTCGCCCTCGTCCAGGGAGAGCTGGCGGTAAGTGCTGCTGGCCGGCGCCAGATTGTCTGCGCGGATCGCGTAGGAACGGACTCGTGCTCGTTGCAGTCCCAGGGCGGCCAACAACCCAAGGGCGGTTGCCGCGACGGCAGGTGAATGGTCGGTCGGTTCCGGCAGCGTGCAGGTGCGCGTGGTAGAGCTGTGGTCGGCATAGCGCACCGTTAGGGCCAGCCGCCTGGCGACCTGGCCCTCGCCGCGCAGGCGTTGGCCGATCTGGCCGGCGAGTCCCAGGACTGCTCGGTGATGTCCGCTCGGGTCGAGGCAATCCCGATCCAGCACAAGGTCTGCGACCATGTGCTCCGCCGGTTCCGCCCGAGTGACTGGGCGGGGATCTCGACCGCGGACACGCTCGGCCAGCAGCCGCGCGGGGCCCACGCCGAGAAGGCGCTGCAGGGTTCCCGCAGGCAGATCGACGATCTGCCCGATGGTGTGCAGCCCGTACCTGCTGAGCGTCTCCGCTGTGGCACGGCCGATCCCGGGCAGCGCGGTGACCGGCCGCGGGTACAGCCAGTCGCCCACTTGCCCGGCGGGGACCCAGGTGGTGTCGCCCGGCGCGGACGCGTCGGCCGCCATCGCGGCCAGCATGCGGTTGCCCGCGAGTCCGGCGCTGCTGTCGATGCCGTAGAGGGCCTTCAGTCTCATCATCGCCAACTGCACGACGTCGTAGGCGGACAGATCGAAGTATCTGAGCGCCGACGTCAGGTCGAGTTGGACGGCGTTGGGCGGGACAGCCTGGACGTGAGGCGTGATACCAGACATTAGTTCGACTATGTCGTCGTACTGATCCTCGGCTAGCGAGGCGTGCAGATAGAGGTGGGCGATATGCCGCTGCCGTGTGGTCATCCTGCGCTCCCTGGACTGCGATGACCGAACTTCTTCAGGTCGGCCGACCGGGTGCCGGCGGGCTGGAGATCGGCGTAGGGATGCAGGCGGGCACCAGTGGTGCCGTTGGCCAGGGTGCGCTGCGGCTGTGCAGGGGTCGGGTGCGGATGACCGGCTCCGAGGAGCGCAAGTGCGGCTTCGGGACCGTTGTCACGGCGGGCGGCGGCGATCTCGTCCAGATCCCAGGCCATGGTGCCGACGACGGTACGACGGGTGCCGCGCACCTGGACCGTGCCGCGCACCAGCAGCAGCCCGCTGTGGAAGACCGTGTGCGCGCAGGCCGGGTGGGAGTCCTCGAAAAAGGCCAGGTCGACCAGGCCGGAACTGTCCTCCAGCGTGACGAAGATGACGCGCTTGCCGCTGGCGATAGGCGGGGTCTGAGTGGAGGCCCGTACGCCCGCGACGAGCACCTGCTGCCCAGCACGCATACCTGCCAGATGCGCCGCGTCGGTCGCGCCGATCTCGCGCAGCAGCCGGTGGTGGTGCTCCATCAGGTGCCTGGAGACGTCGATACCGAGGGTGCTCAGCTCGGCGCTCAGGGCCTCGCGTCCGGTCATCTCCGGCAGACCACTCGGCTCCGCTCCCCCGACCGCGCCCGTTTCGATGGGCAGCTGACCTTTGCCGGCGGACCGGGTGCGGGAGGCCCGGTGGAGTTCGGCGATCTGCAGGAGCAGGTCGCGGCGTGTGAGTCGTCCGTCGTGGAGGGAGTTCAGGGCGCCGATCTCCGCGAGGCGTTCGGCGACCGGTCTGCTGGGGCGGGCCCTCTGCCAGAGGTCCGACAGTGATCCGTACGGCTGGCCCTCCTCGATCCGGGCGCACTCCTCCTCGCTGATGCCGTGCACCGCGGACAGCGCGAGCCGCACACCCCACTGCTCCCCGTCGGCCGGCTCCACGATGTGCCTCACCTTGGAGCGGTTGACATCGACGGGCAGGACCGGGACGCCACGGCGGCGGGCGTCGGAGACGAGGACACGTTTGGGCCACATCCCGGGATCGTGTTCGAGCAGGCCGGCCAGCAGGAACGCCGGATAGTGCGCCTTGAGCCAGGCGCTCTGCAGCGCCGGTACGGCGAACGCGACCGCGTGGGCGCGGCAGAAGCCGTACGCGCCGAAGGCCTCGACGGTCTTCCACACCTCGTCCCGGACGGCCGAGCTGTAACCCCGGGCCTGCGCGTGGTGGTGGAACCAGTCCTTGATCCCGGGCAGTTGGCTCTTGTCGCCGAGTGCCCTCCGGGCGATCTCCGCCAGCGCGCGGTCGCAGCCGGTCATCACGGCGAAGGTCTCGATGATCTGCTCGTGCCAGATGGTCACGCCGTAGGTGTCGGCGAGCACCGGTTCGAGGTCGGGGTGGGCATAGGTCGGCGTGCCTCCGTGGCGGGCGGCGATGTAGCGCTCGGGCATGCCGCCGGCGACCGGGCCGGGACGGAAGAGGCTGATGTCGGCGATGACGTCCTGCGGGTCGCGGGGCTGGAGCCGGGACAGGAGGTCCTGCTGGCCGGGCGACTCCAGCTGGAACAGGCCCAGGGTCTGGCTCTCCTGGATGAGCTTGAAGGCGAAGACGTCGTCGAGCGGCACCTGCCGCGGGTCGTCCAGGTCGATGTGGTTGCCGGTGGTGCGTTCGATCTCGGTGACGGCGTGGGCCATCGCGGACTGCATCCGCACGCCCAGGACGTCGAGTTTGATGTTGCCGAGCGCTTCGATCTCCTCCTTCGCGGCCATGGCCATGGGGTAGTCGCCCTGGGGGGTGGGCTGGACCGGCAGCCGGTCCAGGAGGGTCGCGTCGCTGATGACCACGCCGCACGGGTGCATGGCCATGCCGTGGACCAGGGCGTCCAGGCCTTCGGCGAGCTCCCACAACGGTCCGTACCGGTGTGCCTCCGCGGCGAGTTGCCGCAGTTCGGGCAGTTCGGCGAGGGCACCGGTGATATCGGAGGCCCGCAGGTGCGGAAAGCTCTTGGCGATCCGGTCGACGTCCGCGGGCTCGATGCCGAGGGCGAGGCCGGTGTCGCGCAGGGCGCGGCGGGCGCGGTAGGTCTCGGGCATGGCGGTGACGGCGACCCGTTCCTTGCCGAAGCGTTCGAAGATCGCGTCGTAGCACTCCAGTCGTCGGGCGGACTCCACGTCGATGTCGATGTCGGGCAGCGAGGCCCGGCGCACGCTGAGGAAACGTTCGAACAGCAGGCTGTGGTCGAGTGGGTTGGCGGTGGCGATGTCCAGCGCGTGACAGACCATCGAACCGGCGCCCGAGCCGCGGGCGGCGACCCTGATGCCCTTGGCCCGGATGTCGGCCACGACCTGTCCGACGGCGAGGAAGTACGGGTCGTAGTCCAGCGTGGAGATCACGGCGAGTTCCTCGTCCAGGCGGTCGAGTGCCGCCCGGTCGCGGTCCAGGCCACGTCGGGCCAGGCCGGCCTCGCACTGGTGGCGCAGCAGCCGCGCGGCTCCGCCGGCTTCGGGTTCGGCGCCGAAGAGCGACGGTTCCGGGAAGTGCGGTGTGCCAAGGCCGAGGTCCGCTCGGGGGTCGAGGGCGCAGGCGGCCGCGGTGGCAGCGGTGTCCGCCATCAGGCGCCGCGCCCGCCGGGCGTCCGTTCCGGCGCAGTCGGAGATCATCCCCGCGACGACGGTCATCGCCCGCTCGTCCTTGAGCCAGCGCTGCCCGCTGTCCAGGCGACGCCGGTCGACCGGCCGCAGCAGTCTGGCGGCGTCCAGGACGTCGGCGAGCCGGTGTTGTTCGGGGTCGGCGTAGCGAACGGCGTTGGAGAGCACCGCGGTGGTGCGGGTGCGGTCGGCCAGCGTGAGGGTGCGAGCCGCCAGCCGCAGCGACCCCGGCCCCGTGCTGAAAGGTTTCTGCGCAACGGCCTCCAGCTTGACCCCGCTTCCGAAGATCTCCTTCCAGGGCGCCAGCAGCTTCATCGCGACGTCCTCCCGGCCCACCGACAGCGCCCGCACCGGCTCCGAAAGCGGCCCGAGCAGCACGGTCAGGCCGGGGCCGCCGTACTCACGCAGCGCCTCCCACGGCACCACCGGCGCCGTACCGGACACCGCCCCGGCATGGGCCGCCGACGTGATGCGGCACAGCCGTGCCCATCCGGCCCGGTCCTGCGCGAGCAGCACGAACCGCAGGGGCGGCTCGACGACGTGCGCCCCACCGCGCGCCGGAGTGCGGCGCCGCCGGGCCGGCGGCGGAGGCGCCAAGGCCGCTACGGCCAGGTCGACACCGAAGACCGGACGCACCCCGGCCCCGGTGCACGCCCGCGCGAACCGGACGGCCCCGGTGACCGTGTCCCGGTCGGTGAGCGCGAGCGCGGACATACCCCGCTCGGCCGCTCGCCGGACGAGCTGTTCGGGGTGGGACGCGCCGTAGCGAGCGGAGTAACCGGACGCGACGTGCAGATGGGCGAAGCCCGCCATGCCGCACCTCCATCACTCCACCCCTTTTCGACCATAAGCCCGATATGACCCGATATGCTCATCGCACTCTCGTTCGATTACTCTAACCCCATCGCCCCCGGTCGGCGACTTGATTCGAACACGCTAACGATTCTTTGGGGGTCGCGCTCGTCACACTGCTGTGGGCCGGGGTCAGCGTCGGTTAGGGACTGCCTGGCGATCCTTGGCTGATGGTCGCCAGCAGGCGTGTGACCAGGGGATTGTGGTCGTTCCTGCGCCAGGCGACGGCCACGCGCGTGCGGGTGGTGCCGGGTTCGATCCTGCGGAAGGCGACGCCCTTGAGCCGGATGCGTCGGATGCTCGCCGGGGCCAAGGAGACGCCCAGACCGGTTTCCACGAGGGCGCACACGGTTTGCCACTCCACCGCGTGCTGGACCGTCCGCGGTGTGAATCCTGCCGCGGTGCACAGGCCGATGATCTGGTCATACAGTCCCGGGCCGACCGTGCGGGGCAACAGCACGAAGGGCGAGTCCGCCAACTGTGCGAGCCGTACGGACCGTTGGGCGACCAGAGGATGGGTGGACGGCAGCACGGCCACGAAAGGCTCCCTGAGCACCGTGCTGAAGCCGAGCTCCGGCTCGTCGGTGGGGGGCTCGCGCAGAAGCCCGATGTCGATGGTCTTGTCGTGCAGGGCGGCGATCTGTGGGGCGGTGGTCATCTCGTGGATGTCCAGGTGCACGCCAGGGAACTGGTGACGGAAGGTGCGCAGCAGGCCGGGCAGGATCGTCAGGGCGAGAGAGGCGGCGAAGCCGATCCGTAGGCGGCCGGCATCGCCACTGCCGACGGCCCGGGCTGCGGCCAGTCCGTCCGCGAGGTCGGTGAGTGCCCGTCGGGCGGCGGGCAGCAGTTCACGGCCGGCCGGGGTCAGGGTGACCTGCCCTGGGGCGCGGGTGAACAGCTCGTGGCCGACCTTGTCCTCCAGGCGGCGTATCTGCTGGCTCAGCGGCGGCTGGGCGATGCCCAGGCGGGCGGCCGCGTGGCCGAAGTGGAGTTCCTCTGCGAGCACGACGAAGGCGTGCAGCTGCGGTAGGGGGAGTTCGGGGCGCTCCATACGCCCAGAGATATCAGACCATGCATGTCGCCGTATTAGACGTATCGGTGCTGGTCATTTAGCGTTCGGGCGCATGACAGAGAGACGCGCGATCCTCAGCGGCACGGCCTTCGAGGAGCAGATCGGCTATGCCCGTGCCGTGGTCGACGGCGACTGGGTGCATGTGTCCGGGACGACCGGGTTCGACTACGCCACCATGACGATCTCCGACGACGTGATGGAGCAGGCCGAGCAGTGCCTCCGTAACATCGAGGCCGCACTGGCCGAGGCGAAGTGCACCTTCGCCGACGTGGTGCGCGTGCGCTATCTGCTGCCCGACCGCGAGGACTTCGCACCCTGCTGGCCCGTCCTGCGCCGCTGCTTCGGCGACGTTCAGCCCGCCGCCACGATGCTCATGTGCGGTCTCGCCGACCCGCGGATGAAGATCGAGATAGAGGTGGACGCGCGGCGGCGCATCCCGCCTCACGGTGTCGCCTTGAGCGATCACTCCCAGGCGCCTGCCGTGCCCGTCGAGGCCTACGAACCTCCCTCGGAGCCCAATCTCCTCGATCAGGGCGTTGGTGACGGCGCATAGTGGTGGGCAAGGTTGGTGGCGAGGGCGCGGAGGTGAGCCCTGGCTTCGGTGGGGCCGTGCACAGTGATGGCGCTCCCGAACGGCAGTAGTGCTCGCACGTCCTCCAGATGCAGGAAGCGGATCGTCACCTTGTGGCCGGTGCCGGATGCCTCATGGTCGTCCCGGACGAGTCGTCGGCCAAAGATCCGTCGCGCTCGCTCGATCTGGGCGTGGTCGATGGTGGCGCTGACCTCTATCGCATGGTCGTGTTCCCACTGATCAATGAGCGCCGCAGCGACGGTGGCCAGGGTTTGGTTCTCGCGGATCCGTCGTGGCTGGTCGACTTCTTTCCACGTCGTGATCCGTTCGAGTCGGTACATCCGTGGCACTTGGACACAGTCGGCGACGAGATACCAGACGCCGGCCTTGGCGAACAGCCCGTAGGGATCCACGACCAGGTCGCGTGGGCATGACTCGCGTGGGCTGTCGTACTCGATCCGTAGCCGGCGACCTCGCCGCACTGAGCCGATCAGCGAAGCCGGAGTCGTGCCGGAAGCTCGTGTCTGCAGCCAGGGGCGGCTGTCCACGTGCACTACGTCGGTGAGCGGCAGGAGCTCATGAACGCGACGTGACTGTGTGGCGACGATCTTGGAGAGCGCGCGCCGGCTTTCGACCGATGCGTTGAGCTCCGCACGTTGCTTCTCATCCAGCCCGGTGAGCGAGAGATGATCACGCTCGCCCGGCGTGAGTCGCGTGAGGTCGAGCCCGGACCCGGGCAGCATGGTCACGCCTCCGAGACGGCCCCGGTGTGCGGTCACCGGAAGACCGGCGTCGCGGAGCCAGTTCAGGTCCCGGGTGATGGTTCGAAGGGAAACCCCGAGCGCCGAGGCGAGTTCCTGTGTGGTCACCGCATCCCTCGATTCGAGGAGCAGCATCAGGGTGAAAAAGCGGTCTGGCGTCACACCCCAATTTTTTCAGGAATTACGACACGATGCGGCGCATATTCGGATCAGGCTGGTGGATGCGTACCTACGACCTGCGAGAAGGAACAACCATGACCACTTCCGTCGTGTCCATCGTCTATGTGAACGACGCGCCCGCCGCGGCTCGTTTCTACGGCGGCCTCCTCGGCATGAGCCCTTCGTTCGAGACTCCGGGATACATCACTTTCGACCTCGGGCCAGGCGCTGACCTCGCTCTGTGGTCCGGCCAGTTCGAGGATCTGTCACCTGATGTCCCGCGTACCAGTGAGGTTTGCGTGGCCATCGACAACGGTGGGCCCGGCGAGATCAACGCGATCTTCAAGCAGTGGCAGTCCAAGGGCGTCACGATCCTGCACGAGCCTCATGACGCCGGGTTCGGGCTGACCTTCCTCGCAGCCGACCCTGACGGGAACCGTCTCCGCGTCGCACCGCGGGACTGAAAGTCCACGACGCGACAGGCGCCCACGACAGGTGCCGCGCCTGCCGTCGTCCGACTTCCAGAGGACGACGAGCGCCCCACGCGGAACGCGCCCCTCGTCCTTGACCCGCCGTACGACGCGAAAGTCCCGCCCCTCGCGCGCGGGGCGGGACTTCGTCAGGCCGGTGAGATCACGGCCAGCGCCGCACTACTACGTGACCGTCAGCCGATCTGCGCGCCGACGGCCGAGAGCGCCTCGGTGACCGGCTGGAAGAAGGTCTCGCCGCCCGAGGTGCAGTCGCCGCTGCCGCCCGAGGTGAGGCCGATCGCGTTGCTGCCGGAGAAGAGCGAGCCGCCGCTGTCGCCGGGCTCGGCGCAGACGTCGGTCTGGATCAGGCCGTTGACGATGTCGCCGTTGCCGTAGTTCACGGTGGCGTCCAGGCCGGTGACCGTGCCGTCGTGCACCTGGGTGGTGGAGCCGCTGCGGGTGACCTTCATGCCGACGGTGGCCTCGGCCGCTCCCGTGATCTTCTGCGTGGAGCCGTCGTAGAGGTTCACCTCGCTCGGGTGGGCCACGTCCGCCGTGTACTTGACCAGGCCGTAGTCGTTGCCCGGGAAGCTCGACTCCTCGTTCTGGCCGATCACGTCACCGCTGGAGTCGGACCAGGTGGAGATGGACTCGGTGCAGTGCCCGGCGGTGAGGAAGTACGGCGCGCCGTCCTTCACCACGTTGAAGCCGAGCGAGCAGCGTCCGCCGCCGCCGGTGATGGCGTCGCCGCCCGCGAGGAAGGGCCGGTACTCCCCCTTGGTGCGCTGGAGTTCGGCGGTGGCGCCTAGCCCGTCGACGACCTTGGTCAGCTTCGCCCACTCGGCGTCGGAGACCGTGCGGTCGGCGGTGACGACCACCTTGTTGGTCGTCGGGTCGGTCGCCCAGGCGGTGCCGGGGATGCTCGCGTCCTGCTTGAGGGTGCCGTGGGCGCTCTTCAGCTCGGCAAGGGAGTTCTCGACGACTCTCGCTTTGGCGCCGGCCGCCTCGACGGTCTTCGCCGCGGTCTCGTCGAGCACGTTGACCACGAGGCTCCTGGTCTTCGCGTCATAGAACGTTCCCGCCGCGTCGGCGCCCAGGTCCTGACCGAGCGTCGAGGCGAGCTTTCCGGCCGCCAGGGCCGAGAAGGTCCGGGGCGCGGGGGTCTTCGCCGGTTCGCTGGCGTTCGCGGACTGGAGGGTGACACCCGCGGCGACCAGTGCGGCGATGCCCGCACCTGTCAGGACCGCCCGTCGCCCGGGTATGCGTCGGTGCTTCAACTCGCGTCCTCCTGTGGGGGGTCGGTCCGGATGGTTGTGGGGACCCCGGAACCGAAAGGCTGGCTGACGAGCGCCTACTCTTCCGAATTCCACAGGGGGCGCACAAGGTTGACTTCAGGACGCGCGTAGAACGCGGTTGCGCGCCCCTCCGTTTTTGACGGTCCACGGTCATACCAGGCCGTTAGCGCCGCAAACACTACGGGCGAGTAACCCTCAGCACCCCGTGAGGACTAGTCCTGTCCTGAAATCGCCCCTTGCGCTGAAGGGTTCACATGAGCCTCGACGGGCGGGAGTTGCTCCTGCACCGGTTGCTGCGGCTCCTGCGCCGACGGCCGCACAGACCTTCCGGAGCTTGTCGACACCCGGAACGATCAGAGTGAACCCCGGTCCGCGCACCTCCGGCCGGAGCTTGCCGAGCCGGAAGACCACACCCCGTTCGTACTGTTTGACGACCTTCGCCGCCGCCAGCGCGTACACCACCCCGGCGGACCCGAGCACCGCTCCCGCCGCCACCAGTTCCTCGACCATCACGGCCCCCCAGGTCCGACGTGACCGCCTGTACGTCGACGGTAACTCCGGGGGAGCGACAAGGGCGAGCCCCCGCACGACAGTTCGTGCGGGGGCTCGCTCGCCGCCGGCTGCGGAGTTTCGCGGTGCGTGGCCGGCTAGGGTCGGTGCGGCCGGCCCAGGCCCTGTCCGGACCTAGAAGACTTTCACGCCATAGGCGTTCAGCGCCTCCACGACCGGCTGGAAGAAGGTCGTGCCGCCGGAGCTGCAGTTGCCGCTGCCGCCGGAGGTCAGACCGTAGGCGACGCCGTTGGTGCCGTACAGCGAACCGCCGGAGTCGCCGGGCTCGGCGCAGACCGTGGTCTGGATCATGCCGTAGACGACGTCGCCGCCACCGTAGTTGACGGTCGCGTTGAGGGCGGTCACGCGGCCGCTGTGGATGCCGGTGGTCGAACCGTCACGGGTGACGGTGGTGCCGACGCTCGGCGTGCCGGCGCTGGTGATGTCGGTGTTGCCCGCGGTGCCCGCCTTGGCGACCGACGAGTTGGTGTACCGCACGATGCCGTAGTCGTTCGTCGGGAAGCTGGAGCCCGACGTGGTACCGAGCGTGGTGGTGTGACCCGAGTTGGACCACCACGTGCCCGCGCCGTCGGTGCAGTGACCGGCGGTCAGGAAGTAGTAGTTGCCCGCGCTGTCACGGACGTTGAAGCCGAGGGAGCAGCGCCAGCTACTCGCATAGATGGCGTCGCCGCCTCCGATGTACTTCTGGAACTTGCCGCTGGTGCGCTTGATCGTGAGCGCGTCGGCGTTGGTGCCCGCCTGCTCCTTGATCTTCGCGATCTCGGCCTGGGAGACCGTGCTGTCGGCGGTGACGACCACCTTGCCGGTCTTGCTGTCGACGGCCCAGGCGGTGCCCGGGACATCGGCCTTGAGCACCGAGCTGCTGACGCTCTTGAGCTCGGAGGCGCTGAACGTGGGGGTGTCGGACGCGTTCGCGCTGGGGACCGCGATCGCGGCTGCGGCCACGAGACCGGTGGCGATGGCGGTCAACCGGGTACGTCTCGCGATGCCGCTGCGGGGAGTGGTGCGCTTGATCCTCACTTGTCGTTCCTCCACATGGGAAGTCGGGGGCCCTCGTGGGGTTGTCGGGCCCGTGAGGCGCAGCCAGGGTGCCGACCGCCCGAATCCCGGACCCGCCGTGCCCCTGACAAGCGCTGAGGGGGAGTATTCGGCCGAACGGACGGTCGGCGCAAGGGCGCCTTTCGGCCGTCACCCTTTGAACGGTCTTTACGATCCCGGCGACCGACCCGCTCCTCGCAGCACATTCCGCTTCCCCCTCCCCGACCGCGAAGGCCAGGGTCTCCTCCCGGCGGCGGGAGTCAGAGCACCTTGGAGACGAACGCGCGTGTGCGGTCGTGCCGCGGCCGGTCCAGTACGTCGGCGGGCGGGCCCTGTTCGACGATCCGGCCGTCGTCCATGAACACCACCGTGTCGGCGACCTCGCGGGCGAAGCCGATCTCATGGGTGACGACGATCATCGTGGTGCCCTGGTGGGCCAGGTCCCTGATGACGTCGAGGACCTCGCCGACCAGCTCGGGGTCGAGCGCGGAGGTCGGTTCGTCGAAGAGCAGCAGCCTGGGCTCCAGGGCCAGCGCCCGGGCGATCGCCACCCGCTGCTGCTGTCCGCCGGAGAGCTGCTTCGGGTAGGAGTCGGCCTTGTCGGCGAGGCCGACCCGGTCGAGGAGCCGGCGTGCGCTGTCGACGGCTTCCTTGCGGGGCCGCTTCAGCGCGGACACCGGCGCCTCGATGACGTTGTCCAGCACGGTGAGGTGCGGGAAGAGGTTGAAGTTCTGGAAGACGAAGCCGATGCGCGTGCGCTGCTTCAGCACCTCACGCTCGGGCAGTTCGTGCAGTCTGTCGCCGGAGCGCCGGTAGCCGACCAGTTCCGCGTCCACGCTGATCGCGCCCCGGTCCACCTTCTCCAGGTGGTTGATGGTCCGCAGCAGTGTGGACTTGCCGGACCCGGACGGGCCCAGGATCACGGTGACCTCGCCGGCGCGCACGGCGAGGTCGACGCCCTTGAGCACGTCCAGCGAGCCGAAACGCTTGTGTACGGACCTGATGTCGACCATGACGCTCATCGTGGAAATCCTTCGGGTGAGTGTGGGTGTCTCATGCGGCCGCGCGCCCGGAGAGCGCGGCCAGGAAGGCCAGCGCGGCCCGGGCCGTCGCGTCGTTCTGCCGGAACGCGGGCCCCCCGGTGCGCGGCCGGGTGAACGCGCCGGGAGTGCGGCCGTCGGTGTAGGGCCCGAGCGCGAAACGCCGGGGATGCGGCCGTCCGTCCCGGTCGAGGAGCCGCCCGTCGGCGGGATTGACCCGGAGCAGCCCCTCCGGCGTCTCGGCCGCGCCGTCGGCGTGCAGTGCGCGCAGCAGCGGGTCGCGGGCGCGCTCGACCGTCGGCTCGGGCAGCCGCGCCTCGACCAGCGCGCGGGCCTCGACGGTGAACCCGGGCACGGTGGCGCTCGACGCCCGGAAAACCCCGCCCTCGGCGGTGACGGTCATGTCGGCTCCCAGGAACCGCAGGACGCCCGCGCGGGAGAGGGCGAGCAGCTGCCTGAGCCGGGGTCCGGGCGGTCCGGAGGCCAGATAGCTGAAGAAGCCGTGCCACCAGGGGCCGACGTCCCCGAGCCGGACCAACTGGCCGTACACGGACAGCAGTCCGAGGAAGACCGCCAGGTCGGGGCTGTGCGCGGGATCGTGACGGCGGTCCAGGTCCGCCTCGACATACCTCCGCAGTCCGTCCTGGAACGCCTCGGAGGAGTCGTACCGCACCCCCTCCAGCGGGCGGTCCAGTGCGGCGAGGTCGAGCCGGTCGGCGGGGTCGGGCACGGCGGCGGCGACCAGTGCGGCCCGGTCCGCCGGGTCGTCGACGGCCGCGTACTTCTCCTCGAAGACGGACCAGGCCACGCCGGTCCGCTCGGGGTGGACGGTGAACAGCCGGTGGTAGTGGGCGAAGCCCAGTTCCTTCTCCACCAGCGGCCACACATCGCGCCGGAAGTCGAAGCCTCCCGGCCGGGCGAGCAGCCCGTCCACCTCGGCGGGGCCGAAGAACCGGGGCAGCGGCGGTCGTTCGCCGGTCCAGTCGTAGCCGATCTTCGAGTGGTACGGCACTCCGCGCCGCGAACCGACGTACAGGACCGGCTCACGTCCGGACGGAACATAGGTGTCTTGGTCGTACCGTCCGCCGCGGCCCTCGGTGAGCAGCACCATCAGGTCGATGAAGGCCAGCCCGAAGCCGCGGACCAGGACGGGTTCGCCGGGTGCGAGCGGGGACAGGTCGCTGTCGGCGGTGAAGTCCGGCGGCAGGTGGATGAGACCGTGGGCGCGTGCGTGGGCGGCCAGTTCGCTCTGCTGGTCGTCGAGTTCGGCGTCGAGGTGTCCGAGGGCGAGTACGACGAGGTCGGCGTGGAGCGGGCGGGGGCGGCCCTCCAGCCACACCTGCTGGCGTCCCTCGGCCGGCCCTTCGACGCGCAGTGCCCGGCGTGGATGGTGGTGGACGGTGACGCCCGGCGGCAGGGCGGCCACCGCCCGCTCGTGCACCCAGCGCAGATAGGCGCCCTGGATCCGCCGGTCGGCGAAGGTGCGGCCGTCGATGCCGGCCCATTCGTGCAGCGTGGGCCCCTCGGTGACGGGGCCGGCCATGTCGACCGTGTCGTCGGTGAACATGGTGACGTCCTCGGCGTGCGAGTTCATCCACAGGAGCGGTGACTGGGCCTGGCGCCAGATGCGTCCGGCGCCCGGCGGATGCGGGTCGACCAGGTGGATGTCGAGGCCCTCACCGGCGTACAGCTCGGGCGCGTTGGCGGCGATCCGCTCGATCAGGCCGGTCCCCCGCGGCCCGCCCCCGACGATCACCAGGGAGGGCCGGTACGTGCTCATCGGGTCCGCTCCGAGCCGCGCGCGTAGTGTTTCTCGACGTAGTGCTGGCCGAGGCTGAGCACCGAGGTGACGACGGTGTACCAGACGGTGGCCACCATCAGCAGCGGGATGATCTGGTAGGTGCGGTGGTAGACGAGCTGCACCGAGTAGAGCAGGTCCTGGACCGCGATGACGCTGACGATGGAGGTGCCCTTGAGGGTGCCGATCAGCATGTTCCCGGCCGGCGGCACGATGGAGCGCATCGCCTGCGGGAGCACGATCCGCCACCAGCGGCGCCACCGGCTCAGACCGAGCGCCTGCGCGGCCTCGATCTGTCCGCGGTCGACGGAGAGGATGCCGCCGCGGACGACCTCGGCGGCGTACGCGGCCTCGTGCAGGGTGAGGCCGATGATGGCGACGGTGACCGGTCCGAGCAGGTTCACGGTCTTCACGCCGAAAATCTGCGGGTACAGCGCCCCGATGTTGAACCACAGCAGCAGCTGCACCAGGATCGGGATCGAGCGGAACAACCAGACGTATCCCCAACTGACGCTTCTCAGCACAGGGTTGGCGGACAGCCGGAAGGCCGCGAGCAGGGTGCCGAGGGCGAAACCGAGCACCATCACCACCGCGGTCAGCCACAGGGTGAGCCACAGGCCGCGCAGCACGGCGTCCGAGGTGAAGTAGTCGGCGACGACGTCCCATTGGAACGCCTCGTTGCGCAGCACGGAGTTGACGACGAGTGCCAGCAGCACCAGCACGGCGACGGCGGCCGTCCACTGGCCGAACCGGCGGTGCGGGACGATCCGCAGGGAATCCGCGTGTTCCGGGATGTCCGGTGCGGCGGGGGCTTTGGCGAGGGTGTCGGAGGACATGCGAAGGCTCCGGGGTTTCGACGTGGTCGAACTCGGGTGGGTGCCTTCACACGGCGGTGCGCACGGACGCGCGACAGCGCGGCGGTGGATGCGGCCGAGCCCCTCAGCGGGGCCGCCCCTTGAGAGTACGGGTCCGTTTCCCGTCACTGTCAAGGCTGTCCAGAGTGTGAGCCGTACGTCTCAAGTCGGTTGACGCACAACCGGATGCCTGTTCCACTTGGCCCATGCATCCACAGCAGTGGCTGGTCAAGCGCTCCCACATCGACTTCGGTCGCGTGTGGTCCTCTTCCTGTTGAGCTGACCCCCTGCGCGCCCCGATCCTCTGATGTCGCGGGCGCTTTCGCGTTCTCCCTCTCGCTTCGCCTTCACACGCGCTCCCCTCCCCTCACTCAGCGCTTTCTTCGCCTTCTGCTCCCAGGAGACCGCACCCGATGCGCACGCCCACGCATGCCCGTAAAAGCCTTTTTGCCGCTTTCACCCTGGTCACTTCGGCGACCCTGCTCCTCACCGCCTGCGGTTCCGGTACGGGCGACTCCACCGGCGGGGCGGCGAACGCCGCCGCCCAGTCCGACGCGATCCCCGTCAAGGACGTCGTCTCCGCCGTCCGGAAGGACGAGGCGGCCGCCAAGCTGCTGCCCTCCGGCACGCGGAGCCTCACCCTCGCCGTCAGCGTCTCCGGCCAGCCGCCCGGCACCTCGATCCTGGACGACGGAAAGACCCTGGCCGGCCAGGACGTCGACTTCGCGAACGCCGTCGCCAAGGTCCTCGGCGTCAAGCTCAAGACCGAACAGGCCAGCTTCGAGGCGATCCTGCCGGCCCTGGACAGCGGCAAGTACGACCTCGGCGTCGGCAACTTCGGGGTGACCGACGAGCGCCGCAGGACCATCGACTTCGTCACCTACATCAACGACGGCCAGGGCTTCGCCACCCGCACCGACAACAAGCTCTCCAAGGTCACCGACCTGCGGCAGTTGTGCGGCCTGAACATCGCGACCGGCGCGGGCACCACCTTCGAGGCCACCCTGGAGGACAGCCGTCACCTGTGCACCGATGCCGGCAAGACGGCGTACAAGGTGCAGACCTACAACGAGCAGGGGGCCATCTGGTCCTCGCTCCAGCAGGGCCGCAGCGACGTCGTGATGTCCACGATCAACGGCCTGCGCTACGCGGTCGCCCGCCAGGAAGGCGTGAAGTTCCTCAACGAGTTCCACCGCCTCGACGTCGGCTTCGCCTTCAAGAAGGGCACCGACCTGGCTCCCGCGTTCCGGGCCGCGGTCAACAAGCTCATCGCGGACGGGACGTACAACAAAATCCTGAAGAAGTGGGGTACGACGGGCTCGGCGATCACCACGTCACAGATCTCACCACCGGAACTGAAGAACTAGCGTCGGCTGCATCCGGCCGTACGCCGTTCTCCCGCCACTTCGGTCTGAGCCTCCGTCAAAGTGCGTGCGTACGGCGTTGAACTGCGAAGAGGGCGCCTCCTCCACCTCCCGCCGTTCACCCGTACGCACCGGGCATCACCCGTACGCCGTGAAGAATCATATTTCACTCACAGTCAGCAGTTGTTTGCGGAACGACCCTTGGGACACCTGGACTCTCGACGGATTCGCTGTGCACCAGTACCGTCACAAACCCCCCGCGCGGCGTCTATCCACATGGCGCACCGTCCGCATCATGGATGACCATGGGGATGCGGAAAGCAAGAAAGACCGCTGTGAGAGGAGGCGTCCATGGGATCGGTTCGCAAGGCGAGTGCCTGGCTCGGCCTCGTTGACGACAACGACGACGAGCGTTACTACGACGACGACTACTCCGAAGGGACCGAGCAGCCCGGAGATGCCTGGGTCACGGACCCGCGGGTCAAGGTGGCGTCCGACGTCGCCGAGGAGAGAGGCCGCCGGATCGGCACGGTCACCCCGGACAGCTTCCGGGACGCCCGCGCCATCGGCGAGCTGTTCCGCGACGGCGTCCCGGTCATCATGAACCTCACCGCCATGGAGGCGGGCGACGCCAAGCGTGTCGTCGACTTCGCGGCCGGGCTCATCTTCGGCCTGCGCGGTTCGATCGACCGGGTGTCCAACAGGGTGTTCCTGCTCACCCCCGCCGACACGGAGATCATCAGCGAGAATTCGGCCGCGCACCGCACGGACGGCTTCTTCAACCAGAGCTGAGGCAGGGCCGCTCGCCGGCCCTGCCCCCGCGGGGTCCGATCCGTCGCTACCGGAAGGCGTCGAGTCCGGTGAGCGCCTTGCCCAGCACCAGTTGGTGCATCTCGACGGTGCCCTCGTAGGTGAGCACCGACTCGAGGTTGGTCGCGTGCCGCATCACGGGGTACTCCAGCGAGATCCCGTTGGCGCCGAGGATGGTACGGGCGGTCCGGCAGATCTCGATCGCCTCCCGTACGTTGTTGAGCTTGCCGAAGCTGACCTGCTCGGGACGCAGGCGGCCGGCGTCCATGCGCCGCCCCAGGTGATGGGCGAGCAGAATCCCCTTGTGCAGTTCGACGGCCATGTCGGCGAGCTTGGCCTGGGTCAGCTGGAACCCGCCGATAGGCCGCCCGAACTGCTCCCGTGTCTTCGCGTAGCCGACAGCCGCCTCGAAACACGACCGGGCCGCGCCCATGGCCCCCCAGACGATGCCGTAGCGGGCGTGCGACAGACAGCTCAGCGGACCGCGCAGCCCCGCGCCCTCCGGCAGTACGGCGTCGGCGGGCAGTCGTACGTCGTCCAGCACGAGCTCGCTGGTGACGGAGGCGCGCAGGGACCACTTGTGCTTGATCTCCGGGGCGGCGAAACCGGGGGTGTCGGTGGGGACGACGAATCCGCGGATCCCGTCGTCGGTCTGCGCCCACACCACGGCGACGCCCGCGACGGACCCGTTGGTGATCCACATCTTCCGCCCGTCGAGGACCCAGTCTCCGCCGTCCCGTTTGGCGTACGTCCGCATGGAGGCGGGGTCGGAGCCGTGGTCGGGTTCGGTGAGCCCGAAGCAGCCGATGACCTCACCGGTGGCCATCCGCGGGAGCCAGCCCTGCTTCTGCTCCTCGGAGCCGAACCGATGGATGGCGTACATGGCGAGGGATCCCTGCACCGACACCAGCGACCGGATACCGGAGTCGGCGGCCTCCAGCTCCAGACAGGCGAGCCCGTACTGCACGGCACTCGCCCCGGCGCACCCGTATCCGCTGAGCGACATCCCGAGCGCCCCGATCCCGCCCAGTTCCCGGGCGAGCTCCCGGATCCCGGGCAGTTCCCCGCTCTCGTACCACTGGGCGACATGGGGCAGCACCCGGTCGGCGGCCCAGTCCCGCACGGTGGCCCTGATCGCCAGGTCCTCCGGATCGAGCAGGTCGTCGATACCGAGGGGATCCGCGGGGTCGAACGGGGGCATGAGCACGTCCTCTCATAAACTAGCACCGCTAGTTACACGTCCGCTCCCGACGGTACGACGGACCGTCCCGCACGTCCAGGATCCCCGCGGGCGCGGGTGGGAGAGCGTCGCGTCAAGCGGAGACGCGGGACTCCGCGACCTCCCGAGGCGCGGGGATCTCCGCCTCCACCGCGGCACTCCCGCCCTTCACCGCGGCGGTCTCATCCCCGGCCGCGGCGGTCTCGCACTGCATGACCCGCGGCAACCGCAGAGCCATCACCGCGCCCAGCACCAACAGCCCCGCGCTGACCAGCAAGGTCACGTGCAGCCCGTGCACGAAGCAGTCCCGAGCCGTCTGCCGCAGGGCCGCCCCGGCGGGCCCGCCGAGCCGCCCGGCGACCTCGTAGGCCTCGCCCAGCGAATGTCCCGCGGCCGCCGACGCCGGCGCCGGAACACCGGGCACCGACGACACCCCGGGTGTGTACGCCGCGTTCATCACACTGCCGAGCAGGGCGATCCCGATCCCCGCGCCCAGCTGGTACGAGGTCTCGCCGATCGCCGCCGCCCCGCCCGCCTGCTCCGGCGGGGCCTCGCTCAGCATCGACTCGTACGCCCCGAACAGCGTCGTCTCCAGTCCGAAGCCGAGCAGCACGAACCCGGACAGCATCAGCGCGGGGTTGTCCTCGCCGCCCATCGCCGTCAGCAGGACGACGGCCGCCGCCGTCAGGCAGAACCCGAGGCTCACCATCCGCCGTGGTCCGAACCGCCGCAGCATCCGCGCGCCCACCAGTCCCGCGGCCATCGCGGCGACGGTCAGCGGCAGCAGCCGTAGCCCGGTCTGCAGCGGGGACAGCCCCAGCACCAGCTGGAGATACTGAGCGGCGATCAGTTCGAGGCCCACCAGCGCGAGCATGGCCAGCACGATGCAGCCCACCGACGTACTGAAGGCCGGCCGCGCGAACATCCGCAGGTCCACCAGCGGATGCGCCCGGCGCCGCTGCCGCCGTACGAACAGGACGATCAGGCTCGCCCCCACGGTCAGCGGCACCGCCGTGAACGCGTCCAGCTCCCCGCCGCCGAGCCGCTTCACGCCCAGCACCAGGCCGAACAGCCCGGCCGCCGCCATCAACGCGCCGACCACGTCCCAGGGTCCGCGCCCGTCCCCCTTCGACTCGGGCAGCAGCAACCGCCCGACCGGCAGGCTGACCAGCATCAACGGGATGTTGACGAGGAACACCGAGCCCCACCAGAAGTGCTCCAGGAGGAAGCCGCCGAGCAGCGGGCCGACCGCCGCGCCGACCGCCGCCACCGCGCTCCAGATACCGATCGCGAGCGCCCGCTCCCGCCGGTCCGGAAAGACCTGGCGCAGGATCGACAGCGTCGCGGGCATGATCATGGCGCCGCCGACCCCGAGCAGCGCACGCGCCACGATCAGCGTCTGGGCGGTCCCGGCGAGGGCGGCCATGGCGGAGGCGACGCCGAACAGGCCGTACCCGAGCAGCAGGATCCTTCTGCGGCCGACGCGGTCGCCGAGTGTGCCGAAGAGGATCAGCAGCGAGGCGCAGACGAGGGGATAGACGTCGACGATCCAGAGCAGTTCGATCGCGCCGGGCCTGAGGTCCTCGGTGACGGCGGGCACCGCCACGTGCAGCACGGTCGCGTCGAGGGCGACCAGGAGCAGGCTGACGCAGAGGACGACCAGGACGACCCAGCGGTTGGCGCCGGCCCCGGCCGCCCGACGGCGCAGCGCAGCGGCAGCCGTCGTCGTCCCGGACATGCACGTACCTCCCAGATGCTCCCTCGCGTTCGGCGGGGCTCACGGGCGGGGACTCCCGTGACTCGGCCGGAGTGAAGCGGTGGTCTCCGACCCGCGCAGCGAACGGCGAGTGACACGTCAGAGTACGCGAGTCCGCCCCACAGCCGAGTGGCGGACCTCTCACACCCGTACGGAACCAGTGTGGTGTACACCACTTCTCCCCTCTCTCCTCAGGTCCCTCACCGGACCCCCACGGACCGTCCGGTTCGGACCGCCGTCGATAATCGGGCCCGTGACCGATCTTGAGACGCGCGGGGCCCGGCCCGGCGCCGCGACCCTGCGCCGGGCGGCCCCGGCCCTCCTCGGGTACGCGGCCGTACGCGCCCTGGGGCTGCTGACGCTGGCCCTGTGGAGCGCCGCCCGTGACAAGAGCGCGTACACGCTGCTGACCGCCCGCTGGGACTCGCTGTGGTACACGCGGGTCGCCGAGCTCGGATACGGCTACCAGCTGCGCCTGCCGAACGGCGACGTCCACTCCGACCTCGCGTTCTTCCCGCTGCTGCCGTGGCTGGAGCGACTGCTGGCGGCCCTGACCCCGCTGTCGTACGCCGACGCGGGTTTCCTCGTCGCCCTGCTCGCCTCACTCGCGGCGGCCTGGGGGATCTTCGCCGTCACGGACCACGTGTACGGCCGTACGGAGAGCGGCGCCGACCACGGGCCGGCGGCGGGAGGCGGACGGGTCGGCCTCTACGCGGTCCTGCTGTGGGCCGTGCTGCCCGTCGGGATCGTGCAGTCCATGGCGTACAGCGAGTCGCTGTTCACCGCGCTGGCCGCCTGGTCGCTGTACGCGGTTCTGACCGGACGGTGGATGACGGCGGGCGCGCTGGCCTCGCTGGCGGGCCTGACCCGGCCGGTAGGGCTCGCGGCGGTCGCGGCGGTGTGGGTGGCGGCGATCGCCTCCCTGGCGCGGGACCGGAGGGCGGCCCCGGGCGGCACACGGACCACGACACCCGTCCTCGGCATGCTGCTCGCCCCCGTGGGAGCGGCCGCCTACGTCCTGTGGGTCGGCCACCACACCGGCAAGGGTCCGCTCGGGTATCTCGACGTGCAGGCCGGCTGGCGCAACGGCTTCGACGGCGGATACGCCTTCGCCCGCTTCGTCGCCGACAAGTTCACCTCGTTCCCCTCGGCCATGGCGGGCGTGGGACTGATCGTCGGGGTCGGGCTGGTCGTCCGGCTGTACGTCGTCTGCGTCCGCCAGGGCCAGCCACCGCCCCTGCTGGTGTACGCGGGGGTCGTCACCGCCCTCGCCCTGTGCGCGTCGAGCTACTTCGGCTCGAAACCACGCCTGCTGCTGCCCGCCTTCCCCTTGCTGCTGCCTCTCGCCCGGGCCTTGGCCGGCTCGCGTCCTCGCAGGTCGGTGCTGGTTCTGGGCGCGGTCGCGGTGGCCTCGGCGGGGTACGGGGCGTTCTGGCTGAACGGCAGCGGTCCGCCATGATCGACTACACGGCGTGCGCGGAGTCAGTGAGCGCACGGGTAATTCCACCCCATGATTCGGTGAACGAATTCATAAGGGCCATAAAACCCCCAGCCATAACGATCAAAGGAATTGAAGGGGCCACCCCTCCGGTATTGCGGATTCCTCGGAAATAAACCTCACGCTGAGAGGAATCCCACATCACATGGTCATCACAAAGCCGTGGATTCGACCGGGAACTGAGCTCACTCGCTGTAACGTCGATTGGGTGCGTACCGAACGAAACCTCACCCGTCTGGACCGGGTGTTCGCCAGGCTCGACCGTGAGCCGGAACGACCGGCCCACCTCGATGTGCCGAAGATGAGCCGGCACCGAGTCGCGCTGCTCGCCGGAACCCTCGCGTTCTATCTGGCGATGGTGTGGCTCGTGGTGATCACCTCATGGCTGGTCCGCCTCGACTGGCAGGTCATGTTCTTCCGCCCGTACCAGCAGTGGGCGGGCATCCACTGGTTCGTCGACTACTACGTGGTCCTCGGTCAGCGCGGCCCGACCGCCGTCATGGTCGCCGCCTGGCTGGGCTGGCGTTCCTGGCGGCAGCACACCCTGCGTCCGCTGCTCACCCTGGGCGCGGCGCTGCTGCTGCTGAACATCACGGTCGGCGCCGCCAAGTACGGCATGGGCAGGCTGGGCCCGCACTACGCGACCAGCATCGGCTCGAACGAGATGGGTCTGGGCGGCGATATATTTCCCAGCGGCCACACCGCCAACGCCGTGGTGACCTGGGGCATCCTGGCGTATCTGGCCTCCACCCCGGGAGCGCGCCGCTGGCTGTCCGCGGTGTCCGCGGTGGTGTCGCTCGGCGTCGGCATGGCCACCGTCTATCTCGGCACGCACTGGCTCAGCGACGTGCTGCTCGGCTGGGTCGCCGGACTGCTGGTGCTGCTGGCACTGCCCTGGTGCGAGCCGCTGATCGCCCGCGCCGAGGACGAGATCTTCGATCTGCGCGACCGCTGGCGCGCCCGCCGTGGCAGCCCGGCGCCCGCGCCGCTCTCCCCGGTCAAGACGCCCGTGCGACTCAAGCCGCGTACCGTTCCGCAGACCAACGAGACCGCGGCCCGCACCCCCCGGGCACCCGTCTACCTGGCCCCGGGCCCGCACACGACCCGCTCGGAGCGCACGCCGGTCACCCCGGTCGGCAGCCGCAGGCCACCGCACCCGGACCGCGTCGCGCGGGGCACCGGCCCGGCCGCCCGCCCCGTGACCGGCGGCTGACCCCCGCACCGCGCACGCCTGGAAGGCCCCCTTCCAGTCGGCGGGGCCGGTACGCACAGCCCAGCCCCGCACGGCGACGGCCCCGCTCCTCGACAGGAGCGGGGCCGTCGCCGTATGCGGGTCTCAGCCCTTCCAGGCCCGGGCCACCTGGCCGTCCTTCACCTCGAAGTTCAGCCGACCGCTCCGGTACTCCATCGTGATGATGGTCCCCGGCGGCAGCGAGCGGACCGTCGACCACCCCCGCTCGCGGGCGAGCCGTTCGGCCGTGTCGGCGTCGAGGCCGACATAGGTGTCCGGACTGTCGTCGGGTTCGGCGGGAGGTGTCGGAATGGATGCCATACGGCCACGCTAGGCGCTGTCCGCCGACCGGGGAAGTCCGGGCTTGTGCCGCAGCTCACTCGTCCGTGCCCTGTCACGCTTCTGTCACAGAACAACGACCCTCGGTTCGGGCTAACTCCGTCACACGTACGAGCGGTTTCGTAGGCCTTCCGCTGGGATTCGAACGCAATTCCCGCGTGTCGCGCCGACCGCGGGAAAAGCACCGGCGGAAAGTTTCCGGAGAACCGTTCCTCTCCCCTTTCCGCCCAGCGATTCCGGACCGGTCCACGGGAACTGACACCGCATAGGAAATGCACGGTCGCGGCACAGAACCCCCCGTACTCCCCCGGACGGAGCACGTGTCGACGCGAGCATCAAGGCGGCAGCTCGCGGGTACGCGTGGCGGGGCTTCAGCGGGCCCGGAGCGCGACCAGCGAAGGGGTGAGCGAGCGATGGTGACGCAGACCGTGCGGGCGCCGGCACGACCCGGGGAACGTCGGACCCGCGGGCGCGTGATCGTCGACTGGCTGACCACCACCGACCACAAGAAGATCGGCCACCTCTACCTGATCACGTCGTTCCTCTTCTTCCTGATCGCCGGTGTCATGGCGCTGCTGATGCGCGCCGAGCTGGCCCGCCCCGGGCTGCAGATCATGGACAACCAGCAGTACGACCAGCTGTTCACGATGCACGGCACGATCATGCTGCTGCTGTTCGCGACACCGAGTTTCGCGGGCTTCGCCAACGAGCTGATGCCGCTGCAGATCGGCGCCCCGGACGTCGCCTTCCCCCGGCTGAACATGCTCTCGTACTGGCTGTTCCTCTTCGGCGGCCTGATCGTGCTGGGCTCGCTGCTGGTGCCGTCCGGACCGGCCGCGTTCGGCTGGTTCGCCTACGCGCCGCTCAACGACGCCGTGCACTCCCCCGGCGTCGGCCCCGACCTGTGGATCATGGGCCTGGCGCTGGCCGGCTTCGGCACGATCCTCGGCGCCGTCAACTTCATCACCACGATCATCGGGATGCGCGCACCCGGCATGACGATGTTCCGGATGCCGATCTTCGTCTGGAACACCCTGTTCACGTCGATCCTGGTCCTGCTGGCGTTCCCGGTGCTGGCCGCGGCGCTGCTGGCCCTGGAGGCGGACCGGCGGTTCGGCGCGCAGGTCTTCGAGGCGGCCAACGGCGGGGCGCTGCTGTGGCAGCACCTGTTCTGGTTCTTCGGGCATCCCGAGGTGTACATCATCGCGCTGCCGTTCTTCGGCATCATCACGGAGATCATCCCGGTCTTCAGCCGCAAGCCGATCTTCGGCTATCTGACGCTGGTCGGGGCGACGATGGCGATCACCGGTCTGTCGGTGGTGGTGTGGGCGCACCACATGTTCGCGACCGGCGCGGTGCTGCTGCCCTTCTTCTCGTTCATGAGCTTCCTGATCGCGGTGCCGACGGGCGTGAAGTTCTTCAACTGGACCGGCACCATGCTCAGAGGCTCGCTGTCCTTCGAGACGCCGATGCTGTGGGCGGTCGGCTTCCTGGTGTCGTTCCTGTTCGGCGGGCTGACCGGGGTGATCCTGGCTTCGCCGCCGTTGGACTTCCACGTCACCGACTCGTACTTCGTGGTCGCCCACTTCCACTACGTCGTCTTCGGCACCGTCGTCTTCGCGACCTTCGCCGGCTTCTACTTCTGGTGGCCGAAGTTCACCGGCAGAATGCTCGACGAACGGCTCGGCAAGATCCAGTTCTGGACGCTGTTCGTCGGCTTCCACACCACGTTCCTGGTGCAGCACTGGCTGGGCGCGGAGGGCATGCCCAGGCGCTACGCGGACTACCTCGCCGCCGACGGCTTCACCGCGCTCAACACCCTCTCGACGATCGGCGCGTTCCTGCTGGGCCTGTCCACGTTGCCGTTCCTCTACAACGTCTGGAAGACCGCCAGGTACGGCGAGAAGGTCGACGTCGACGACCCCTGGGGCTTCGGCCGCTCCCTGGAGTGGGCGACCTCCTGCCCGCCGCCCCGGCACAATTTCACCACGCTGCCCCGGATCCGTTCCGAGGCCCCGGCGTTCGATCTGCACCATCCCGAGTACGCGGCCCAGATCCCCCAGCCCGAGCCAAAGAGCGAGCAAGCCGGTCCCGAGCGGTCCTGATCGCCTCGGTCAGCTCGGCCGGCTCCAGCACCTCGAACTCGAAGCCCAGCATCATCACGTGGATCACCATCACGTCGAGGTTCGGGGCGCCGGTGCGCAGGACACAGGCGCCCGGCCCATCGGGCTCCAGGGTGCCGGCGGAGGCGGGCAGGCGCTCGGCGGCCTCCGCCAGCGGCACCAGCAGCCGGACGGCCGCGTGCGAGGCGTACGCGCGGGTGGAGATCCCCGCGGAGACGTACGCGGCGAGATCGTCGGCGGGCGGTGTGCGCGGGGCGAAGCGCGGGCCGTGCGGTGGCTTGGGAGTGACGCGGTCGACGCGGAACGTACGCCAGTCGTCCCGGTCGACGTCCCAGGCGACCAGGTACCAGCGGCGCTCGCTGCACACCAGGCGGTGTGGTTCGACGGTACGGCGGCTGGGCGTGCCGTCGTGATCGCGGTACTCGAAGCGCAGGCGCTCGGCGTCCCGGCAGAGGTGGGCGAGCTCGGTGAGGACGGCCGGGTCCACGGTGGAGGGAGCGGGACCGCGCAGCATCGGCACGGTGAAGGCGTTCAGGGCGCTCACCCGGCGACGCAGCCGGCCCGGCAGCACCTGCTCCAGTTTGGCGAGCGCCCGCACCGAGGTCTCACCGATGCCGTCGATGCCCTGCCCGGCGGCCGTGCGCAGGCCCACCGCGACCGCGACGGCCTCGTCGTCGTCCAGCAGCAGCGGGGGCAGCTCGGCGCCCGCGCCCAGCTGGTAGCCGCCGCCGGTGCCAGGGCTGGCGTTGACGGGGTAGCCCAGTTCACGCAGCCGGTCCACGTCCCGGCGGACGGTGCGCGGGGTGACACCGAGACGGTCGGCCAGATCGGCACCGGACCATTCGCGGTGGGCCTGGAGCAGGGAGAGCAGACGCAGCAGACGTGCCGAGGTCTCCAACATGCTCCGAGTCTGCCGGCGATCGCGGACAGCCACTGTCCTCGATGGGTCGTGATGGACGGTCAGGAACGGGTCGGCTGGGCAGTGGAAGCGATGGACCGACCACTGCCTAGGCGTGGGACCGGGCCGAGCCCTTCGGGATGACCAGCAACGTGTGGGGGAACAGCAGCCCCGGACGGGGGCCGACGGTTTTCCTGTTCGCCTCGTAGAGCTTCCTCCAGCCGCCCTTGACGCCGTACTTACGGGCGATCGAGGAGAGGGTGTCGCCGGTTTTCACGGTGTGCATACGGCCCTTGAGCCCGTAGCGCGCCGAGCAGGCCGGCCAGGCGTTCCAGCCCTGGACGGCCAGCACCTTCCGGGCGACGGCGATCTGTTCCGCCCGGGTGGCCAGGTCCGCGCGCGGGGCGTACTTCAGGCCGCCGTACTCCTTCCAGGTGGGCTGCCAGAACTGCAACCCCCCGTAGAAGCCGTTGCCGGTGTTCACGTGCCAGCGCCCGCCGCTCTCGCACTGGGCGACGCAGCCCCAGGGCCACTGGTCCTTCGCGCACTCGTAGGGCACCCGTCGCTGCGGCGGCCCGGGGAACGGCGGTGGCGGTGCGGCGTACGCCGCGCCGGGGGCGAGGATGAGCAGGGCGGCGGCGGCCAGGGCGAGCTCGGTCGGCTTGGGGTACATCGGGCCACGCTAAGCAGCCGGTACCTCGGGGCCGTCCCGGCACGTCCGAGAAGCCCGAGGGCCCCACCCGGTCGGCGGACCGGATGGGGCCCCGTGCCCGGGACGGGGAGCGACGCTCAGATGTCGAGGCGCTGCCCGGGCACGATCGTGTCGGGATCACCGCCGATGGCGGCCTTGTTGGCGGAGTACAGCCGCTGCCAGGTGGTCCCGTGCCGGGCGGCGATGCCGCTCAGTGTGTCGCCCGCGCGGACGGTGTAGTCGCCTCGGGACGAGCCACGGGTGGCGTGCCAGGTCGAACGCTCCGGTGCCTTGGTGGAACGCTCGGGCGCGGCGGCGGAGCGCTCCGGTGCCTTGTAGGGCTTCGGGGCGGAGTTGGTGGTCGTCGAACCGGAGGAGGAGGTCGCGGGTGCGTTCCCGGCCGCTCCGGCCCGTGCCGAACAGGTGGGCCAGGCGCCCCATCCCTGGGCTTGCTGGACCTTGGTGGCCACGGCGATCTGCTGGTCCCGGCCGGCCTGGTCGGCGGTCGCCGCGTAGGCCGTGCCGCCGAACGCCCGCCAGGTGGAGGCGGAGAACTGGAGTCCTCCGTAGTAGCCGTTGCCGGTGTTGATGTGCCAGTTGCCGCCGCTCTCGCACTGGGCGATGCGGTCCCACACCCCGCCGTCCGCCGCCACGGCGTTGCCGGTCGAGGCCAGCACTCCGAGCGGGGCGAGCAGTGCCGCCCCGGCGAGAACCGCCGTGGTACGGGCCTGGCTCCTGCCGGGAGCCTTCTGCGCCTTACGAACGTTGTCGCGGGTGGTATCGGCACATTCGGACATGTAGTTCCCTCTCCAAGGACTCGGGGTCCCCCAAGGCGGTTCGCCACGGCCCGCGTTCGTACGCGGTCGTCGCGCTCCGCCCCGTCCGCCGGAAGGTGGTGCTGAGAGCCTGTGTGGTGCGGTTGGCGGACGTACCCGAGCGGTGCTGTCTGCACTCGGCGGAGAAATGTATGAGGGCGACCGGTCAAGATCAAGCAATCGCTTGTCCTTCCAGGCCAGTTCACCGTTACCGCGAGTACCGGCGATTTCCGGTCACCCACTTCATTCGTTGATTTCCGGATTTGTCGACCAGCCGACGCTGCTGACTGTGACTCAGTTCACCACACCAACCCCCTTGCGCTTCCGCGCAGTTGACCGTGCGCACCAGCTTGCGCACCTTCTGTGACCGTGCACGTTTGACGCTTCGATTCCATTCGGCGCGCGGCCGTGACTCCCGCCACAGGTCACCCGTTGTCTCATTCATGAGCCCGGGACCCACCCGGTTTCACGGGCCGGGAGCCACCCGGTCCCACCACGCACCGCATCCCGAGGGAGCCACCCGTGCCGCGCATGCTCGACGTCAGCGACGAGGTACGCGCCGAGATCGGCGACGAAGAAGCCGACCGGCTGCTCGCCGGAGAGAACGCCCCCGGCAGCTACGACTGCACGTCGTGCCGTACCCCGGGCGACTCCGCACAGGAGCGCACCAGCACCGTCCTGTTCATCGGCGACGAGACCGCCGTCCTGGCCTTCGCCCACTCCAGCTGCCTGCCGTCCCAGGTCGTGCAGGTCACCGAGGAGCAGTTGCAGGGGGCGGTGCGGTCCATCAACGGCGCGAGCGTCGACCTGGAGCCGGACCGGGCCGCGCCCGAGCAGGCCGTGCTCGGAGTGACCAGCGGGCTCGTCCTGATCGCCGGGGAGCTGCACCCCGCGCTGGTCGTCGAGCCGACGGCGCCGATCGTGCGGCCCGGCGCGACGGGAGCCGGTGACGACTTCCTGCCGCTCCTGATCGAGCAGGGGTTCATGCCGGTGACCGCCATCGAGTCCGTGCCCTCCGTCCTGCACGGCTGGTCGGTGCTGTTGGCCGTGGGTCAGCTGCACGCGGTGCTGCAGCCGTCGCCGAACGGCGGGCAGCCGGTCGCCTGGTGGCAGGCACACCAGCCGCTCCAGGTGACGGAGGGCTGGCGGGCCGCGGCCAACAAGCACCAGCAAGTGCTGCTGTTCGCCGCGCCGGTGGGGTCGATCGGCCGGCAGCCGCGTGAGGACCTGCTGCGGGGCGCACTGGACAAGGCCGCGGCGAACGGCAAGTTGGTCGCGGCGGCGCTGCCGCTCGCGGGGACCTGAGCCGCAGCGTTCCCGCGTCTGCGACAGCGCCCCTAAAGGGCGCTGACAGCCGCATCCCCGATGGCTCGGGGTCGTTTGGACATACGTGCACATCTACGACGTTCCCCGCCGCCAGTCCTATCACTCGGTTCCGTCCGCGCGGTCGACCCAGGACCTCCTGGGCGGCCCATCGGCCACGCCGATCTACGACGCGCTCTACGCCGAGTACGTCAAGTCGTTCCGTACGCTGCCGGGTGACCGCAGCGGCGAGGACGAGCTGGGCTTCACCGCCTTCGGGAACACCCCGCACAGCACGGGCTCGTTCAACAACACCTACAGCGCCTACAGCGCGGGGGCGTACAGCGCCCGGCAGCAGTCGCAGTGGCAGCGGGTGGGGCAGATCGGGCAGCAGCACCACGCGCACGGCACCGGGATGCACCACGTCCCGGCGGCGCTGCCGCCCGGGCCGCGCAGGGGCGCCTGAGACGGTCCGGGGGGACGGCGGTATGAGGAAGGGCGGTCCCGGTCGGGACCGCCCTTCCTCATACCCGCGTCACTTCTTCCGGCCGCGCTTCTCGCGCACCCGCACCGAGATGTGGATCGGCGTGCCGTCGAACCCGAACTCCTCGCGCAGGCGGCGCTCGACGAAGCGCCGGTAGCCCGCCTCGATGAAGCCGGAGGCGAACAGCACGAACCGCGGGGGCTTGGTGCCGGCCTGGGTGCCGAAGAGGATGCGGGGCTGCTTGCCGCCCCGGACGGGGTGCGGGTGGGCGGCGACCAGTTCACCGAGGAAGGCGTTCAGGCGGCCCGTGGGGACCCGGGTCTCCCAGCCGGCGAGGGCCGTCTCGATGGCCGGGACCAGCTTCTCCATGTGCCGGCCGGTCTGCGCCGAGACGTTCACCCGGGGCGCCCAGGCGACCTGACCGAACTCGGTCTCGATCTCCCGCTCCAGGTAGTAGCGGCGCTCCTCGTCGAGGGTGTCCCACTTGTTGTAGGCGATCACCATCGCGCGGCCCGCGTCCACGGCCATGCTGACGATCCGCTGGTCCTGGACCGAGATGGGCTCGGAGGCGTCGATCAGAATGACCGCCACCTCGGCCTTCTCGACGGCGGCCGCGGTGCGCAAGGAGGCGTAGTAGTCGGCGCCCTGCTGGAGGTGGACGCGCTTGCGGATGCCCGCCGTGTCGACGAACTTCCAGGTCACGCCGCCGAGTTCGATGAGCTCGTCGACCGGGTCGCGGGTGGTGCCCGCCATTTCGTTGACGACGACGCGCTCCTCGCCGGCCACCTTGTTCAGCAGCGAGGACTTGCCGACGTTCGGGCGGCCGATCAGGGCGATGCGGCGCGGCCCGCCGACCGCGGTGCCGAAGCTCTGCTCGGGCGCCTCCGGCAGGGCCTCCAGGACGGCGTCCAGCATGTCGCCGGTGCCGCGGCCGTGCAGCGCGGAGATGGGGTGCGGCTCACCGAGTCCCAGGGACCACAGGTACGCCGCGTCGGCCTCGCCGCTCTGGCCGTCGACTTTGTTGGCGGCCAGGACCACGGGCTTGCCGGCCTTGCGCAGCAGCCGTACGACCGCCTCGTCGGTGTCGGTGGCGCCGACCTTGGCGTCGACGACGAACACGACGGCGTCGGCGGCCTCGATCGCGTACTCGGCCTGGGCGGCCACCGAGGCGTCGATGCCGAGGACGTCCTGCTCCCAGCCGCCGGTGTCCACGACCTTGAAGCGGCGGCCCGCCCACTCGGCCTCGTAGGTGACCCGGTCGCGGGTGACGCCCGGCTTGTCCTCGACGACGGCCTCACGGCGGCCGATGATCCGGTTCACCAGGGTCGACTTGCCGACATTCGGGCGGCCGACGACGGCGAGGACGGGAAGCGGACCGTGCCCGGCCGCCTCGATCGCGCCCTCGACGTCCTCGATGTCGAAGCCCTCTTCCGCGGCGAGCTCCATGAACTCCGCGTACTCGGCGTCGCCAAGCGCTCCGTGGTCGTGCTCCTCGCCCGAACCGTCGGAGTGGATGTGGTCGTTCATGAAGTCGGTACCTCGTTCATCGTGGTGATCGGTGGAGCGTCCGGTTTCTCCGGCTGATCCACTACTCGGTGTCGCCCGGCGTCCTCGTGGACGCCCGGCTTTTTCACCGGCGGCCGGTCAGCCGCCTGGCGTTGTCCAGGTGCGCGGTGAGCTGCTTCTGGATGCGTTCGGTGGCCTCGTCGAGCACCCGGCGCGTACGCCGTCCGCTGCCGTCGCCCGCCTCGAAGGGATCACCGAAGACGACGTCGACGCGGCTGCGCAGCGGAGGCAGCCCCTTGACCAACCGTCCGGGCCGGTCGGAACTTCCCAGGACGGCCACCGGGACGATCGGGGCGCGGCCGCGTACCGCGAAGTACGCGAGCCCGGCGCGCAGTGCGGCGAAGTCCCCCTCGCCCCGGGTGCCCTCCGGGAAGATCCCGAGGACACCGCCGTTGTCCAGCACGCCCAGTGCCTGGGTGATCGCCGTGCGGTCGGTGGTGTCGCGGTCGACCTTGACCTGCCCGATGCCGAGCAGGAACGGGTCGAGCGGACCGATGAAGGCTTCCTTCTTGATCAGGAAGTGCGTCGGCCGGGGCGCCACGCCCATGACCATCGGGCCGTCGATGTTGTGGGAGTGGTTGACGGCGAAGATCACCGGTCCGGTCGCGGGCACCTTCCAGGCACCCAGCACCCGCGGCTTCCACAGGCCGTACATCAGGCCGACGCCGATGCGCCGCCCGACCTCGGCGCCCTTCTGGGAGGGCACGGACGGACCACTCACTTCGCGTCCCGCTTCTCCTCGACGAGCGTGACGACGCACTCGATGACCTGCGCGAGGGTGAGCTCGGTGGTGTCCACCTCGACCGCGTCGTCCGCCTTGGCGAGCGGCGAGGTCTTACGGCTGGAGTCGGCCGCGTCCCGCTTGATCAGGGCCTCGCGGGTGGCGTTGACGTCGGCGCCCTTGAGCTCGCCGCTGCGCCGGGCCGCGCGGGCCTGGGCGGAGGCGGTCAGGAAGATCTTCAGGTCGGCGTCGGGCAGCACGGTGGTACCGATGTCGCGGCCCTCCACGACGATGCCCTTCTCGGCGCCGGCCGCGATGGAGCGCTGCAGTTCGGTGATCCGGGCCCGCACGTCGGGCACCGCGCTGACCGCGCTGACCTTGGAGGTGACCTCCTGGGTGCGGATCGCGGCGGCCACGTCGGTGCCGTCGACCGTGATCGTCGGGTTCGCCGGGTCGGTGCCGGAGACGATGTCCGCCTTGCCGGCCACGGCGGCGATCGCCGTGGGGTCCTCGGTGTCGATCCCGTTGGTCACCATCCACCAGGTGATCGCCCGGTACTGGGCGCCGGTGTCCAGGTAGCTCAGGCCGAGCTGCGCGGCGACGGCCTTGGACGTGCTCGACTTACCCGTGCCGGAGGGGCCGTCTATGGCGACAATCACGGGCTGGGCGGCGCCGTTTTCCACGGGGGGACACCTTCCTGGTGCGGTGCGCTGGGGTGTGCGGGGCGCGGACGTGCCCCGCACAAGGTTACTGGCTCCCCGGGCGCCCTCCGACAGGCGGATGACGGGAGGAGGGGCCCGCTCGGGTGCGGGCGGTCACTGCCGGATGGCCCAGCCCCGTTCCTTCAGCGCCACCGTCAGCACGGGCGCCGCCTTCGGCTCCACCATCAGCTGCACCAGGCCCGCCTGCTGGCCGGTCGCGTGCTCGATACGGACGTCCTCGATGTTGACCCCGGCCATCCCGGCGTCCGCGAAGATGCGGGCCAGCTGACCGGGCTGGTCGTCGATGAGGACGGCCACGACCTCGTACGCCCGCGGGGCGGACCCGTGCTTGCCGGGCACCCTGACCTGGCCCGCGTTGCCGCGCCGCAGGACGCCCTCGATGCCGAGGGTGCCCTCGCGGCGCTTGTCCTCGTCGGAGGACTGCAGCGCGCGCAGGGCCCGCACCGTCTCGTCGAGGTCCGCGGAGACGTCCCCGAGGAGGTCGGCGACCGGACCGGGGTTCGCGGACAGGATGTCGATCCACATCCGGGGGTCGGAGCCGGCGATCCGGGTCACGTCCCGGATGCCCTGTCCGCACAGCCGGACGGCGGCCTCCTCGGCGTGCTCCAGACGGGCGGCGACCATGCTGGCGACCAGGTGGGGCATGTGCGAGACGAGCGCGACGGCCCGGTCGTGGGCGTCGGCGTCCATCACCACCGGCACCGCGCGGCAGTGCGAGACCAGCTCCAGAGCGAGGTTCAGGACCTCGGTGTCGGTGTCGCGGGTCGGCGTCAGCACCCAGGGGCGGCCCTCGAACAGGTCGCCGGTGGCCGCCAGCGGTCCCGACTTCTCGCGGCCGGACATCGGGTGGGTGCCGATGTACGGCGACAGGTCCAGGCCGAGCTCCTCCAGCTCGCGGCGCGGGCCGCCCTTGACGCTGGCCACGTCGATGTAGCCGCGGGCGACACCCCGGCGCATGGCGTCCGTGAGCACCCCGGCCACATGGGCGGGCGGGGCGGCGACGATCGCGAGGTCCACGGGCCCTTCGGGGCTCTCGTCGGTGCCGGCGCCGAGCGCGGCCGCGGTGCGGGCCTGCTCGGGGTCGTGGTCGGCGAGGTGGACGACGACGCCGCGCTGGGTCAGGGCGAGCGCGGCGGACGTACCGATGAGGCCGGTTCCGATGACCAGTGCGGTCCTCACTGGGCGATGTCCTTGCGCAGGGCCCCTGCCGCACCGAGGTAGACGTGCGCGATGTCGGCGCGGGGCCGGGCGGACTCGATGTGCGCGAGGACCCGGACCACCCGGGGCATGGCGCCCTCGATGTCGAGTTCCTGGGCGCAGATCAGCGGTACGTCGGCGAAACCGGTGCCGAGCTTGCGGGCCGCGGCCGCCGGGAAGTCGCTGTGCAGGTCGGGCGTGGCCGTGAACCAGACGCTGATCAGGTCGTCGGCGGTCAGACCGTTGCGCTCCATGATGGCGGTGAGCAGGGCTCCGACCTGCTCGTCCATGTGGCCGGCCTCGTCCTTGTCGAGTTGGACGGCGCCCCGGACCGCTCGTACCGCCACGGCGATGCTCCTTGCTGATGTATGGCTCTGGATATATCAAGCGTAGTCAGCCTCCGTCGGACCGGCGCTCGGCGCCCGTTCCCTGAGACGCCTCCGCACACCTGTGGCACGGGGTCCCGGGGTGCTTCTAACGCGGTGCTTTCGGTGTCAGGATGCTGCTGCTCATCCCGCCGATCTCAGCCCACTGGTTCTTCCGCACGTTCGGAGTGACGACATGACCGACAGCCCGAAGCGGCGCACCCTCCTTCTCGCGGCGGGCGGGGCAGGCGCCGCGGCGCTGACCGCGGGGTGCGGCGGGGGCAAGGACTCCTCGTCCTCGAACGCCACCCCCGGGCAGGAACTGGCCAGGACGGCGGACATCCCGGTCGGCGGCGGCAAGATCTTCAAGGACGAGGGGATCGTCGTCACCCAGCCCCAGCAGGGCGAGTTCAAGGGCTTCTCGAACATCTGCACGCACGCCCAGTGTCCGGTGGCCGGCGTCTCGGACGGCACCATCAACTGCACCTGTCACGGCAGCAAGTTCAGCATCACCGACGGCTCGGTGGTCCACGATCCGGCGACGCGACCGCTGCCCGAGAAGAAGATCACGGTGCGGGACGGCTCGATCCGCCTGGCCTGAGGATCATCTGGGCCGTCCGTTCGACACCGGCCCGCCCTCCGGCGCCCGACCGGCAGGCGCCGGGGCGCGTCAGGCGTCCCAGAGCGCCCCGAACGTCGCCAGCTCGCTCTGGTACTCGATCCGGTCCGCCCACTGCGCGGGCCACACCTCCGCACCCAGGTGCGCGCCCGCGAACGCGCCCGCCAGACAGGCGATCGAGTCGGAGTCGCCCGAGGTGCAGGCGGCGCGCCGCAGGGCCGTCAGCGGCTCGTCGACGAAGAGCAGGAAGGACAACAGCCCGGTCGCCAGCGCCTCTTCGGCGATCCAGCCCGCCCCGGTGGCCAGGCACGGGTCGGTCTCGGGCGAGGGAGTCCGCAGCGCCTCCTGGAGACGGTCCAGGACCCCCACGCACTCGTCCCATCCGCGGGCGATGAACTGCTCGGGCGAGGAGTCGTGGCCGCGCGTCCACAGATCACCGAGCCAGCGCTCGTGGTAGTGGCTGCGGTTGTCGTCCGCGTACGACCGCAGCAGCCCGGTCAGCGCGGCGGGCTCGGCCCCCTGCGCGAGCAGCCGTACGGCATGGGCGGTGAGGTCGGACGCGGCGAGTGCCGTCGGATGGCCGTGGGTGAGCGCGGCCTGCAACTGGGCGGCACCCGCGCGCTGTTCGTCGCTCAGCCCGGGGACGAGCCCGACCGGTGCGACCCGCATGTTGGCGCCGCAACCCTTGGAGCCGATCTGGCTGGCGTCCTGCCAGGGCCGGTCCTCACGTTCCAGCAGCTCGCAGGCCCTCAGACAGGTGTTGCCCGGCGCCCGGTTGTTCTCCGGCGACCGGTTCCAGGCGATGAACTCCCGCCGCACCGGCTCGACCAGGTCGGGCCCGAGTACCCCGCGGTCCATGGCCGCCCGCAGTCCTCGCGCCAGCGCCAACGTCATCTGCGTGTCGTCGGTGACGATCGCGGGCGTCGGCAGCGCCATCTCCCGCCACGGCCCGCACTTGGCGAGGATCGACGGCACGTCGTTGAACTCGGTCGGAAAGCCGAGCGCGTCGCCGAGGGCGAGCCCCGTGAGCGCGCCGGTGGCGGCACGCTTCGTGGCGGTCATGGTCATGGGTGGGTGGTGTCCTTCCCGAAGTGACTGGACGAGCGACGAGGCCCGTTTAATCGTCACCTTGACCATAAGGGGCGGCGGCAGGCGTACGCAAGAAAGCGGCCGGCCCCGTGACGGGAAACCGGCCGCCTGCGCCTCGGCGCAACTCGCCCACGCCTTCGCGGGGTTACCTACAGGTCCACTTCCTTCATCAGCATCCCGACCTCCGTGTTGGACAGCCGCCGCAGCCAGCCCGACTTCTGGTCGCCGAGGGTGATCGGCCCGAAGGAGACCCGCACCAGCTTGTCGACCGGGAAGCCCGCCTCGGCGAGCATGCGACGGACGATGTGCTTGCGACCCTCGTGGAGGGTCACCTCGACCAGGTAGTTCTTGCCTGTCTGCTCGACGACCCGGAAGTGGTCCGCCTTCGCGTACCCGTCCTCCAGCTGGATGCCGTCCTTGAGCCGCTTGCCCAGGTCACGCGGGATCGGACCCACGATGTGCGCGAGGTAGACCTTCTTCACGCCGTACTTGGGGTGTGTCAGCCGGTGCGCCAGCTCGCCGTGGTTGGTGAGCAGGATGACGCCCTCGGTCTCGGTGTCGAGCCGACCGACGTGGAAGAGCCGGGTCTCACGGTTGGTGACGTAGTCGCCGAGGCACTGCCGGCCCTCGTTGTCCTCCATCGTCGAGACGACACCGGCGGGCTTGTTCAGCGAGAAGAACTGGTACGACTGCGTCGCCACGGTCAGGCCGTCGACCTTGACCTCGTCCTTCTCCGGGTCGACCCGCTTGCCCTGCTCCAGCACGATCTCGCCGTTGACCTCGACCCGCGCCTGCTCGATCAGCTCCTCGCAGGCCCGCCGGGAGCCGTAGCCCGCGCGTGCGAGGACCTTCTGCAGTCGCTCACCCTCCTGCTCGGCGCCCGGGAAGGTCTTGGGGAGCTTGACGTCCTTCTTGCCCGCGTACCGCTCGCGGTTGCGCTCCTCGGCGCGCGTCTCGTACTCGCGTGAGGTCGCCGGAGCCGTCCGCCTGCTCTGCTGGGGCCGCTTCGGGCCGCCCTTGGCACCGCCGCGGGCCGCGCCGCCACGCCCGGCCTTCGGGCCCTCATGAGACGCGCCGGGGCCCACGTCGTAGCGGCGCTCCTCGGGGCGGGGCTTGCTGGGACGACCCTGACCCTTGCCCTGGTCCTGGCCCCTGCTCTGGCCCTGACCCTTGCTCTGGCCCTGCTTCTGGTCCCTGTTGTTGCCGGCCCCGCGGTGGTTACCGCGCCCACCGCTCTTGCCGCTACCGCTACCGCTGCTTCGCATCAAAGTTCCGTCGTCGTCGGGTTCGTCGTGGGACCGTCGTCCGGGTCCGGGGCGTCCGGATCGAACGACGGTACGCCTTCCTGTGTCTCGGCCTCGATCGCCTCCGCCTCCGGGAGGAAGGGCGCGAGCTCCGGGAGCTCGTCCAGACCGCGCAGGCCCATCCGCTCCAGGAAGTAGTTCGTCGTCACGTACAGGATCGCACCTGTTTCGGGTTCCGTGCCCGCCTCCTCCACCAGACCGCGCTGGAGCAGGGTGCGCATCACGCCGTCGCAGTTCACTCCGCGCACCGCGGAGACCCGGCTGCGGCTGACCGGCTGGCGGTAGGCGACCACCGCCAGGGTCTCCAGCGCCGCCTGCGTGAGCCTGGCCTGCTGACCGTCCAGGACGAAGCCCTCGACGGCCGGCGCGTACTCGGGGCGGCTGTAGAAACGCCAGCCGCCCGCGATCAGCCGCAGCTCGAAACCGCGCCCCTGGACGGTGTACTCGTCGGCCAGTTCCCGCAGCGCGTCCCCGATCTGCCTCTTCGGCCGCTGGAGTATCTTCGCGAGGTGCTCCTCGGTCGCGGGCTCGTCCACGACCATGAGGACGGCTTCCAGGGCCGGTTTGAGGTCGAGGTCGGCGACCGTGCGCGGCCCGGCCGGAACGTCGGTCGTCTCCTCGCTCACGCCTTCTCCTCCTTGGGGTCGTCCTTCGGTACTTCGGGCGGCCGGTCGAACTCGTCGGTGACCTTCGGCGTATCGCCCCCGTCTCCGCCGGTCCAGCGCACCAGCAGCTCCCCGAGGGCCGTCTCCTGCTCCAGCCCGACGGCCTTCTCCCGGTACAGCTCCAGCAGCGCCAGGAAGCGCGCCACGACGGTCAGGGTGTCGTCGGTGTCCTCGATCAGCGCCCGGAAGCTCGCCTCGCCCCGCTCCCTGAGCCGTGCGACCACGATCTGCGCCTGCTCCTGGACACTGACCAGCGGCGCGTGGATGTGGTCGACGTACACCTGCGGCCGGGGCCTGGGCTGCATCGCCTTGACGGCGAGCTTCGCGAAGCCCTCCGCGCCGATGCTGATGACCACCTCGGGCAGCAGTTCGGCGTGGTGCGCCTCGAGTCCGACGGTACGGGGGTAGCGGCGGGCCTCGTCGTCGAGCCGGTGGCTGAAGATGTCGGCGATCTGTTTGTACGCGCGGTACTGGAGAAGCCGGGCGAACAGCAGGTCCCGGGCCTCCAGCAGAGCCAGGTCGGCCTCGTCCTCCACCTCGGCGGCGGGCAGCAACCGGGCCGCCTTCAGGTCCAGCAACGTGGCGGCGACGACCAGGAACTCGGTGGTCTGGTCGAGGTCCCAGTCCGGGCCCATCGCCCGGATGTGCGCCATGAACTCGTCGGTCACCTTGGACAGGGCGACCTCGGTGACGTCCAGCTTGTGCTTGGAGATCAGCTGGAGGAGGAGGTCGAAGGGTCCCTCGAAGTTGGCGAGACGGACCTTGAAGACACCGTCGCCGGAGTCTTCAGGGTCTTCGGGGTCTCTGGGCTCTTCGGGCTCTTCCAGTTGCCCGGGTTCTTCGGGGTCTCCGGGCGCCTCGGACCGCACCGGGGCGGGAATCTCCACCGGCGCGGGAATCGAGGCCTCGGTGGAGGGCTCCGCCGACGGAGCGAGGGCTTCCGCAGGAGCCGGAACTGCTCCCGGCCCCCTGCCCAGCGCACGCCGACGGCCGGCGGCTGCGCCGGCGCCCGGGGGAACGTCGTTCGAGGTCATGGCCCCCGCAGGCTACCGTTACCGCCCGCGCAGCCGTCGTACGAGGATGCTCGCGTCCCCGCGCGACTCCAGGTCGGCCAGCACCACGGCGACGGCCTCGCGGACGATCCGACCGCGGTCGACCGCCAGTCCGTGCTCGCCCCGGAGCACCAGACGCGCGTGCTCCAGATCCATCAGCTCCTCGGCGGAGACGTACACGGTGATCTTCTCGTCGTGCCGCTCCCGCCCGCTGGGACGGCGCGAGGCCGCCCGTCCGCGCTTGCCGCGCGGGGCCGCCGCGCCCGCACCCGAGGCAGAACCTTCCTGCGGGGCCTGACGACGTCCGGCGGGGTCAGTGCCCCGGCTGCGGGACTCGCCGGCCCCGGCCGGCTCCGAGTCGGCCGCCACATGCTCCGCGCCGTCACCGTCACCATCCTGGGCCGGCACCGACTGCGGTGCGTCCTCGGACGAGGACGGCGCCGCGGCCGCGGCCCCGTCCGACTCCCCCGCGGGCGCCGGCACCCGGGCCTCGCCGTTGACCGGGCGCCGGGGAGCGGACGGCTGGAGCGCCGTCCCCCCGGTCGTACGGAACAGTTCGTCGGCCCCCGGCAGACTCACTCGGCGTGACACCGGGCGAGCACCTCCCTGGCGAGCTGACGATAGGCGGCGGCGCCGACGGAGTTGGACGCGTACGTGGTGATCGGCTCACCGGCGACCGTGGTCTCCGGGAAGCGGACCGTGCGCCCGATGACCGTGTGGTAGACGTGGTCGTCGAACGCCTCGACGACCCGCGCGAGCACCTCACGGCTGTGCACGGTACGTGAGTCGTACATCGTGGCGAGGATCCCGTCGAGCTCCAGCTCCGGGTTGAGCCGCTCCTGGACCTTCTCGATGGTCTCCGTCAGCAGCGCGACACCACGGAGAGCGAAGAACTCGCACTCCAGGGGCACTATCACCTTGTGCGCGGCCGTCAGGGCGTTCACCGTGAGCAGGCCGAGCGAGGGCTGACAGTCGATCACGATGTAGTCGTAGTCGGCCAGCAGCGGCTTCAGGGCGCGTTGCAGCGTCGACTCGCGCGCGACCTCGGAGACCAGCTGGACCTCGGCGGCGGACAGGTCGATGTTGCTGGGCAGCAGGTCCATGTTGGGGACCGCCGTCTTCAGGAGCACCTCGTCGGCCGCCATGCCCCGCTCCATGAGCAGGTTGTAGACGGTGAGGTCGAGCTCCATCGGGTTGACACCGAGACCCACCGACAGCGCGCCCTGCGGGTCGAAGTCCACGAGCAGCACACGACGGCCGTACTCCGCGAGGGCGGCACCCAGGTTGATGGTCGACGTCGTCTTGCCGACGCCGCCCTTCTGGTTGCACATCGCGATGATCGTCGCGGGGCCGTGGTTGGTCAGCGGTCCCGGGATCGGGAAGTACGGCAGCGGGCGTCCGGTCGGACCGACGCGCTCTCGGCGCTGCCGGGCGGCGTCGGGCGCGAGCGTGGCCGCGTACTCTGGATCGGGCTCGTACTCGGCGTCGGGGTCGTAGAAGTGCCCGTCGGGCAGTTCGTCGTAGTCGGCGAATTGGTTGTGGGGCGCGCCACTTCCGTCGCCGGCCATGGCGTTCACGTGATGGCCATCCATGCTGTGGTGTGTCCGAGTCACCTGCGGACTCTGCTGGGCTGCGAAGGTGCGCACCGCGACGGAGCCGACAGCCTCGAGCCCCTCGGGGCCCTGGGCCCCTGCAGGCATTCCTGGTTGACCACCCCCGGGAGAAAATGTCGACTCATTCACAAGTCGTCTTACCTCCTTGGTGACCAGGAAACTTCTAGACAGGTCGGCGTGGCACCATGCCGACGGTTGGCGACTCTATGGCGTGTCGGGCGTCCGCAGCAACACAATCCACCGGACCCGGCAGGATGTGTCGGCAATGAAACATCCCTCTGTCAAGGGCGTACGGCCGTCGCACGGTGGGTTTCACCGGTGTACGAATCGGTTCAAGGGTTACGTTCGAGGCGAGTTGACCGAGTGCCGCAAAGTGACCATACACACACCTGGCCGGACCATGTCGGGCAAGGTCCGGCCAGGTGCACGGGGTTGACGACCTCTGTTGACGTATCGACCTTTACCAAAAGGAGACTTAAAGGTCGCCGCTCAGCCGAGCAGCGCGTCGAGCTCCACGTGCTCCAGCCCGTGTGCCTCCGCGACCTCGCGGTAAACGACCTTGCCGTCATGCGCGTTGAGCCCCTTGGCGAGCGCGGGATCCCGGCGCAGCGCCGCAACCCAGCCATGATCGGCGAGTTCGACGATGTACGGCAGGGTCGCGTTGGTGAGCGCGTAGGTGGAGGTGTTGGGCACCGCGCCGGGCATGTTGGCGACGCAGTAGAAGACCGAGTTGTGGACCGGGAAGGTCGGCTCGGCGTGGGTGGTCGGACGGGAGTCCTCGAAGCAGCCGCCCTGATCGATCGCGATGTCGACAAGGACACTTCCCGGCTTCATGCGGGACACGAGCTCGTTGGTGACCAGCTTCGGGGCCTTGGCGCCGGGGATGAGCACCGCGCCGATCACGAGGTCGGCCTCCAGGCAGGCCTTCTCCAGCTCGAAGGCGTTGGAGACGACGGTCTGGATCTTCGTACCGAAGACCTTGTCGGCCTCCTTGAGCTTGTTGATGTCCTTGTCGAGCAGGGTCACGTGGAAGCCCATGCCGATGGCGATCTGCGCCGCGTTCCAGCCGGAGACACCGCCGCCGATGACGACGGCCCTGGCGGCCAGGACGCCCGGGACACCGCCGGGCAGCACCCCTCGGCCGCCGTTGGCGCGCATCAGGTGGTAGGCGCCGACCTGGGGGGCGAGGCGGCCCGCGACCTCGGACATGGGGGCGAGCAGCGGAAGGGCGCGACTGGGCAGTTCGACCGTCTCGTAGGCGATCGCGGTGGTGCCGGACGCGACCAGGGCGTCGGTGCACTCCTTGGACGCGGCCAGGTGCAGGTACGTGAAGAGCGTCTGGTCCTTGCGGAGGCGGTGGTACTCCTCGGCGATGGGCTCCTTGACCTTGAGCAGCAGGTCGGCGGTGGCCCACACCTCGTCGGCGGTCTCCAGGATCCGGGCACCGGCCGCGGCGAACTCGCCGTCCGTGATGGAGGAGCCGACCCCGGCACCCCGCTCGATGACGACCTGGTGGCCGTGGCGCACCAGTTCGTGCACGCCGGCGGGGGTGATGGCCACCCGGAACTCGTTGTTCTTGACCTCGCGGGGGATGCCGACCTTCACGTCGATCACGGTCCTTGGCTCAGGGAATGGGGGGCATTACATGACATACCCAGGCATGCTCGGGCACACCAGGACACACCGCAGGAGAGCGCGCGGCAGAGCCAGTCTAATGAAGGTGTTCCCGCTGTCTAGCCTTTCATTGCATCAATCTTCAGCGGATGCACTGCGGATTTCGCAGGCGTTCGCGTCTTGCGTCAGTTGAACGGCCTGCTCCGGCTCCGGCTCGGCCTGTGTTTCGGGCGTCTGCAGCTCGTCGCCCAACAGCCGCTCGGCCGTACCCCGGTGCAGCGAGGCCGCCGCCGGATCGCCGAGACGCTCCAGCGTGTCGCCGAGCCGCAGCTGGAGCGCGGCCTGGAGACGGACGTCCTCGGCGCGGCGCGCCCACTCCAGCGCTTCGTGGCAGGTGCGCAGCGAGTCCTCGGGACGTCCGGCGTACTCCTGGACGCGCGCGAGTTCGCTCAACGCCCGCGCGTGGGCCGCCACATCGCCGTTCTTGCGGTGCCCGGCCACCGCCGCCCGCCAGCCCCGCAGCGCCTCGTCGTAACGACCCGCGACGGTGTGCGCGGCGGCGATACGGCCGTACAGCCGGGCGGCGTCCGCGCGCTCGTCCCGGGCCAGCCGCTGGGCGAGGGCGCGGCCGAACCAGTCGGCCGCCCGGTCGTGGTCCCCGAGCTCCAGGTGGGCCCCGCCCACGGATTCCATCGCGCGGCCGGTCGCGTACGGGTCGTTCGCCTCCCGTCCCGCGTCCAGCGCCGCCCGGTAGCGCGCCAGTGCCTCGTTCGTGCGGCCGGTCCTGGCGTCCAGGTCGGCGAGGTTCAGCAGCGCGGCGGCCTTCTCCCGGGGCAGGTTCTGGCGCTCGGCCACGTCGAGGACGAGGCGGTGGACGCCGTACAGGTCGGCCGCGACCGCCCGGGTGCCGCAGTGGGCCACCAGGGCCCGCACGAGCTGGGACATCAGACGCCGGGCGAGGGTGTCCAGCTCTCCGTCGGCGACCGCGAGCCGGGCCGCGGCCAGCAGGGCGGGCTTGCGCAGGGTCAGCCACTGGGCGGCCGCCCGAGGGGTCGGGAAGCGCAGGGCGGGGGGCATGCCCAGGAGCTTCTCGCGGGCCTCGGGGCTGTCGGTCTCGGTGATCGCCCGGCAGGACTGCAGCAGCCGCACGGTCCGCTCCAGCATGCGGGCCCGGGCCAGCTGCAGCTCGGCGGGCCGGTCCTGGGTCTCGGTGAGCGCCTTCAGCAGGGGGTGCAGACACCCGGGGACCTCGTACTGCGGCAGCGGCGAGTCCACCGGCCTGAGCAGACCGAGGGCGACGAAGTCGTCCAGGGTGGTGCGGGCCCCGGTCACCGAGCAGCCGGCCAGCGCGGACGCGGTGTGCGGGTCGACCAGGCCGGCCGGGGCGAGGGCGAGCAGGCGCAGTATCCGGGCGGCGGGACCGGGCAGGGAGGCGTACACGAGCCGGAAGACCCGGCTGAGCGGGGTGCCCTCCTCCCCCTCGGCGTGCAGGTGCTTGGCGAAGTCGGAGACGGCCGACTTGGGGCGGGCCGCGAGCCAGCCACCGGCCAGGGTCAGCGCGGCGGGCTGACCCTGGCAGGTCACCACCAGTCCCTCGGCGGCCCGCGGATCGACGGTGATGCGGACCGACCCGGTGTGCCGGGACAGCAGTTCCACCGCCGACTTGGTGTCGAGGCCGCCCAGGGTGCAGGGGCGGACGTCCGCGATCCCGGTCAGCGGGCCCCCGGAGACGGCGACGACCAGACACTCCGGGGTGTCCGGCAGCAGGGCGTCGACCTGTTCGGCGGTGGCCGCGTCGTCGAGCAGGAGCAGCGTCCGGCGGTCGGCGAGCGCCTCGCGCAGGGCCGCGGTGAGGTCGTCCTCGGCGGCTCCGGCCGGGGCCGGCACCTCCAGGGCGGCGAGCAGTTCGCGGGCGGTGCGCTCGACCGGGACGGGGGTGCCGTCGGGTTCGCCGAGGCGGGCCCGCAGGACCCCGTCCGGGTAACGGTCGGCGACCTGTCGGGCGAGTTCCGCGGCGAGGGCGGTGCGTCCCGAACCGGGCCTGCCGGCGATGAGGAGCACGCGCGCGCGGGGGGCCTTGCGGCCGGAGATCGTGTCCAGTCCGGCGCGCTCGATGTCGGCGCGCAGTTCCTTCAATTCCCGTGTGCGGCCGAGGAATTGGTCGTCCCGGGGAGCCTGTGCCGACAGCCGTGCACCGTCTGCGTCCACCACCTGATCCGTCACGGGCCACACTCCCGTCCCACCGCACGCGCAAGCCCGCCGGGACTCCGGTTCGGGCGTTTCCAGAGCCTAGTTCACGCTCTGCTACGTTCCGGGCGGAGCGCGGCGGACACATCCCTCAATCGGATCAGCGGATGGTCACACCGGGAGGGGTGTGAATGTTCGGAATGTTCCGGAGTGCGGGCGCGGGCGTTCAGGAGTCGAATGGGCGTGCGGGCCACGGCGCCTCAGCCGGGCGCAGTGCGTCGAGCCCGTCGCCGCCCCGCGCCGCGACCAGCGACAGCACGCCCACCACGAGGCAGTTGTTGTGCAGGTCGCCCGCCAGCACACCCCGGACCAGGTCGTCGACCGGCACCCGCGCGTGCTCCATGTCGGCCTCCTCGTCCTCCACCTCGAAGCGGTCCCCGTCGGCCTCGGACAGGTCGCGGGCGAGGAAGATCCGTACGGCTTCGTCACAACCGCCGGGGGTGGTGTAGACGTCGGTCAGCACCCGCCAGTCCTCGGCCTTGACGTGCGCCTCCTCGTACAGTTCGCGCTGGGCCGCGTGCAGCGGGTTCTCGCCGGGCACGTCGAGCAGGCCGGCCGGGATCTCCCACAGCCGTTGCCGCGCAGGGTGGCGGTACTGCTTGATCAGCAGGACCCGGTCCTCCCCGTCGAGGGCGACGACGGCCACCGAACCGGGGTGGACCTGGTAGTCGCGGTTGACCACCGAGCCGTCGGGCATGACCACCTCGTCCGTGCGGACGGAGGTCTTGTTGCCCACGAAGGGGGTCTGGGTCGACCGGATCCGCCACTCCTCGGGGGTGTCCTTGATCGTCATGCCCTGTCCTTCCAGACGTACGGAAACCACGCGACGCAGGCGGCCGGAAGCCGTCCGACGCGCTGCGGCCACGGGTGAAAAAGCAGCCGGGGCGGTCACCTTTTGAAGGATCGCACCCCGGCCACCGTACAACTGGTGTGTTACTTCGAATTCTCCCGCGCTGCCACTGTCCTTTCGACGGCCGCCTTCACGAGCCCGGCGAACAGCGGGTGCGGACGCGTCGGACGCGAGCGCAGCTCCGGGTGCGCCTGGGTGGCGACCAGATAGGGGTGGACCTCGCGCGGGTACTCGACGTACTCGACGAGCTTGCCGTCCGGCGAGGTGCCGGAGAACTGGATGCCCGCCCTCTTCTCCAGCTCCGCGCGGTAGGCGTTGTTCACCTCGTAGCGGTGCCGGTGGCGCTCCTCGACGTACTCCTTGCCGTCGTACACCTCACGCACGATCGAGCCCTCGGCGAGCTTGGCCGGGTACATGCCCAGCCGCATCGTGCCGCCCATGTCGCCCTCGCCGGCGACGATGTCGAGCTGCTCGGCCATGGTGGAGATGACCGGGTGCGAGGTGGCCGGGTCGAACTCGGTGGAGTTGGCGTCCGGGATGTCAGCGAGGCTGCGCGCGGCCTCGATCACGATGCACTGGAGGCCCAGGCACAGGCCGAGCAGCGGGATCTTGTGCTCGCGGGCGTAGCGGATGGCGCCGACCTTGCCGAGCACACCGCGGTCGCCGAAGCCGCCGGGGATGCAGATGCCGTCCACGTCCTCGAGCTGCTGGGCGGCGCCGGCCGGGGTCTTGCAGTCGTCCGAGGTGACCCACTTGATCTTCACGCGGGCCCGGTTGGCGAAGCCGCCCGCGCGCAGCGCCTCGATGACCGAGAGGTAGGCGTCGGGCAGGTCGATGTACTTGCCGACCAGGGCGAGGGTGATCTCGTGGTCGGGGTTGTGGACGCGGTCGAGCAGGTCGTCCCAGGTCCGCCAGTCCACGTCGCGGAACGGCAGGTCCAGTTTGCGGACGACATAGGCGTCCAGGCCTTCGCCGTGCACGGTCTTCGGGATGTCGTAGATCGAGCGGGCGTCGGGGCAGGCGACCACCGCGGCCTCGTCGACGTCGCACATCAGGGAGATCTTGCGCTTGATCGCGGTGGGTACCTCGCGGTCGCAGCGCAGCACGATCGCGTCTGGCTGGATACCGATGTTCCGCAGCGCGGCGACCGAGTGCTGGGTCGGCTTCGTCTTCAGCTCGCCCGAGGGGCCGATGTACGGCAGGAGGGAGATGTGGACGACGAAGACGTTGTCCCGGCCGACCTCGTGCCGGACCTGGCGGACCGTCTCCAGGAAGGGCAGCGACTCGATGTCGCCGACCGTGCCGCCGACCTCCGTGATCACGACGTCGACCTCGTCGGTCGCCATGCGGCGGATGCGGTGCTTGATCTCGTTGGTGATGTGCGGGATGACCTGGACGGTGTCGCCGAGGTATTCGCCACGCCGTTCCTTGGCGATCACCGTGTTGTACACCTGGCCGGTGGTGACGTTGGCGGAGCCGTCCAGGTCACGGTCGAGGAAGCGCTCGTAGTGGCCGATGTCCAGGTCGGTCTCGGCGCCGTCGTTGGTGACGAACACCTCACCGTGCTGGAAGGGGTTCATCGTGCCCGGGTCGACGTTCAGGTACGGGTCGAGTTTCTGCATCACGACGCGCAGGCCACGCGCCTTGAGCAGCATGCCGAGGCTGGAGGCCGTCAAGCCCTTGCCGAGCGAGGAGGCGACACCCCCGGTCACGAAGATGTGCTTTGTCGTCGTGGCGGGGCTGTTTCGAAAAGCAGCGGGCGGCATGGCCAAGGCGGGGCTCCCGTGGTCGCGGTCTGGGGTTGCGGTGCGGCTGCCGAACCGGAAGCTATCCGGAGGCGCCGTCGCTGCGGTTCGGGGGTTTCGTGCCCACCGGTCCACGGGCTACCAGGGTATCAGCGACCGGGCGCGGCGATTTCCGGCCACGCTCCGCACACAGACCGCCACAGACCCGCACGCTCTCACGTGTTTCTCACCCCACGCTCACCCGTTCGGCTCACCCGCGTTGCCCGGGGCAGCACGCAGATCATCTACGTGCGTCGTATCCTGCTCGGACACTCACTGCCGAGCCAGGCCGGCAACACGGGACCCACCCCCCTCCCGTCATCACCGGAACAACGAGAGCTCGTCAGTTCGTTGAGCAACAGTTGTCGTTTTGCCTCACAGCGGTAGGACTGTTTTGATTCACCGCTCAACGACGCAGTACCAAGACCAAACCCCTTTTACCGCAAGCGACAGCCCCCTGTTCCGGGGGTGACGTGGCCGTTCGACTGGAGTTGCACGTGGCCGGGCGCATCGAAGATTACGCACTCATCGGAGACATGCAGACCGCCGCCCTGGTCTGCCGGGACGGCACGGTGGACTGGCTGTGCCTGCCCCGCTTCGACTCGCATGCCATCTTCGCCGGTCTGCTCGGCACGGAGGAACACGGCTTCTGGCGGATCGGCCCGGCACACGCGTCCGGGGACGAGCCGCCCACCGCGGCCCGGCGCAGCTACCGCGGCGACTCCCTGATCCTGGAGTCCGAGTGGGACACCCCACGCGGCACGGTCCGGGTGATCGACTTCATGCCTCCGCGTGACGGCGCTCCGCAGCTGATCAGGATCGTGGAGGGTGTCTCGGGCCGGGTCCCGATGCGCTCGGCGCTGCGGATGCGTTTCTCCTACGGCCGGATCGTGCCGTGGGTGCACAAGCACGAGGGCCGTACGGTGGCCGTCGCCGGTCCGGACTCCGTGTGGTTCGACACAGAGGCCGAGACGTACGGGAAGTCGCTGACGACGTACGCGGACTTCACCGTCGCCCCCGGGGACCGGATCGCGTTCACCATCTCCTGGGAGCCCTCGCACAAGGAGCCGCCGCCGCTGCCGGAGCCGGAGCAGTCGCTGGAGGCGACGGAGGACTTCTGGCGGGAGTGGGTCGAGCACTGCACGTACCACGGCCCCTACCGCGAGGCCGTGATCCGTTCGCTGATCACCCTGAAGGCGCTGACCTACGGCCCGACCGGCGGCATCGTCGCCGCGCCCACCACGTCCCTGCCGGAGGAGATCGGCGGTGTCCGCAACTGGGACTACCGCTACACCTGGCTGCGGGACGCGGCCATCACGCTCTCCTCGCTGCTGCGCACCGGCTACCGCGAGGAGGCCCGCGCCTGGCGCGAATGGCTGCTGCGGGCCGTCGCCGGCGACCCGGAGAACCTGCAGATCATGTACGGCATCGCGGGTGAGCGCGAGCTGGGCGAGGCCGAGCTGGACTGGCTGCCCGGCTACGAGGACTCCGGGCCGGTCCGGGTCGGCAACGGCGCCGCGCACCAACTCCAGCTGGACGTGTACGGCGAGGTCACCGAGGCCCTGCACCTGGCCCACATGACGGGCCTGGCCCGCAACGACTACGCCTCGCTGCTCCAGCTGAAGCTGATCCGCTACCTGGAGCAGCACTGGGACGAGCCGGACGAGGGCATCTGGGAGGTGCGCGGCCCGCGTCGCCACTTCGTGCACTCCAAGGTGATGGCCTGGGTCGCCGTCGACCGCACGATCAAGCTGATCGAGTCCGGGGACGCGGACGGCCCGCTGGAGAAGTGGCGTGAACTGCGCGACGACATCCACCGGGACGTGTGCGAGCGGGGCTACGACAAGGAGCGCAACACCTTCACCCAGTCGTACGGCTCGAAGGAGTTGGACGCCTCCCTGCTGCTGATCCCGCAGATGGGCTTCCTGCCGCCGGACGACAAGCGCGTGATCGGCACGATCGAGGCGATCCAGCGGGAGCTGTCCACCTCGGACGGTTTCATCCTGCGCTACCCGACCTCGGGCGACAACGAAGGCGTCGACGGCCTGCCCGGTGACGAAGGGGCCTTCCTGGCCTGCTCGTTCTGGATGGCGGACGACCTCGCGATGATCGGCCGCGTGGACGAGGCACGCAAGCTGTTCGAGAAGCTCCTGTCCCTGCGCAACGACCTCGGCCTGCTGGCGGAGGAATGGGACCCGCGCCTGCAACGCCAGGTCGGCAACTTCCCCCAGGCCTTCAGCCATGTGCCCCTCATCGACACGGCCCTGCGCCTGACGGCCTCGGGGGCGTACGGCGGCTGAGCGAGCCCCGCGGACCGTGCCCGCCTAGGCTGGAAGCAGAACAATTGCCCCTTCTCGGAAGGGAGCGACCATGGCTTCCCCCTCCAAGGCGGGCGCGGCTCTGACCGCGTTGCGCGAGGATCTCGTCGGCGACGTGTTCACCCCGGAGGACCTCGGGTACGAAGACGCCCGGACCGTCTTCAACGCCATGATCGACCGGCGGCCGGCGGTGATCGCGCAGTGTGTGGACGAGACCGATGTGGTGCGCTCGCTGCGCTTCGCCCGGAGCCTCGATCTGCCGGTCGCGGTACGCGGCGGCGGGCACAGCGTGGCGGGCATGGCGCTGGGCGACGGGGCGGTGGTGGTCGACCTGCGTCACATGCGCGCCGTGACGGTCGATCCCGCGGCCGAGGCGGTACGGGTCGCGGGCGGCGCCACGATGAGCGACCTGGACCGCGCCACCCAGCCCCACGGTCTGGCCACCACCGGTGGCCGGGTGTCGACGACCGGTGTGGGCGGCTTCGTCCTGGGCGGCGGCACGGGCTGGCTCGACCGGCACTGCGGACTGGCCGTCGACAACCTCCTGGGCGTGGAACTGGTCACAGCCGACGGCAGCAGGGTGCACGCGAGTGACGACGAGAACCCGGACCTGTTCTGGGCCCTGCACGGCGGCGGCGGGAACTTCGGCGTCGCGACCGCGATCACCCTGAAGCTGCACGAGCTGCCCGAGTTCTCCATCGCGCTGCTGCTGTACCTCCCCGAGCACGGCCTGGAGGCCACGCGTACCTTCCGCGACGTCATCACCGCCGGTCCCGACGAGGCCGGTGGCGCCGTCATCTATCTCACCGGCCCGCCCGAGGAGTTCGTGCCGCCGCATCTGGTCGGGACGTTGCTGTGCGGGGTGCTGCTGACGTACGCCGGGTCCGAGGCCGACATGCGCAAGGTGGCCGAGCCGCTGCTGGCACTGCCGCACGAGTCGGAGGTCGTCGGGGCGATGCCGTACGCCGACGTCCAGTGCATGATCGACGATCCTCCCGGAATGCGGAACTACTGGTCGGCGGAGTACCTGACGGGCGCGCCCGACGACTTCGTGGCCGCCTTCTGCGCCCAGGGGGAGGCCATGCCCGTACCGACCGGCACCTTGCACGCGCTGTTCCCGCAGGGCGGCGCGATCGGCACCGGGCCGCACACGTATCCCGTGCCCTACCGGGACGCACCGTGGGGCGTGCACCCCTTCGGGCTGTGGGAGGACCCCGCGGACGACGAGCGCTGCGTCCAGTGGGTGCGGGATGTCCGTACCGCCGTCGGGCCGTGGAGCACCGGCGCGGTCTACCTCAACTTCATCGGTGACGAGGGCGGCGACCGGGTCGTGGCCGGCGTGGGCGCCGAGAACAGTCGGCGGCTGGCGGAGGTGAAGCGGCGGTACGACCCCGACAACGTCTTCCGCTTCAACCACAACATCAGGCCGGGCTGAGAGCTGTCGCGGCATCAGACGGGCTGCGGGGCGGGCGTTGCCGGAGCGGCCGCGACCTTGCGGGTCTCGCGCATGATCAGCAGTCCGTTGACCACCATCAGTGTCGCGGTCAGGCAGTGGATGCCGAGCGCGGTGGCCACGGAGCCGTGGTGGGCCAGCACGGTGGCCATGTCGCCGTACGCGGCGAGGGCCTCCACCAGCAGCGCCAGGCCCAGCGCCCGGCGGTGGCCCGTCACCAGCAGGACGCCGAGGACCAGGGCTAAGACGACGTCGCGGATTCCCTTGATGACCAGGAAGCCGCCGCCGTCACCGGACGGCCAGCTCGGCAGGCCGAAGGTCGGCGCCGTCGTCTCCGGGCTCAGGATGAACTCCGTCCCGAACCAGAGGATGAAGAGGATGAAGGCGGCGGCCAGGACGGTGTTGATCTTCTTCAGTGACATGGTTCTTCTCCTTGCGAGTCTTCGTCAGCTCGGTGAGCTTCGTGGCGCCGCTGAGCGGTGCGAGGCCCGAGGTCGGGGCGGCTTCGGTGTCAGACAAGGGCGGTGACCAGCAGGGTGAAGGCGGCGATGATGACGGCGACCCGGACGTAGTGGAAGCGCTCCCAGCGGTTCAGCTGCTCCTTCCAGTCCGCGGGCCGGCTCTCAGGGGTCCAGGCCTTGTTCCGGTTGTTGATCGGGACGAGCAGCAGGATCGACATGATCACGCTGACGATCAGTAGCGCGGCGGCGGTGACGACGAGGCCGGCACCGCCGTCGCGCCATCCGGCGATGGCCCAGACGGCGCTCAGGACGAGCGAGCCGATGTACCAGAACGGCATCACGGCGCCGAGCATCCGGCCCCCGTGGGCGTGGGCCAACTGGTTGCTGTCGTCCGGAAGGGCGTTGAAGATCCGGTTCATGACGAAGGCGACGGAGAACTCCACCCCCACCATCAGACCGACGACCACGGTGGTGAAGACCTCGAGAGCGTTGAGCATGATGATCCCTTCTGGATCTAGCACTGCTAGGTGATGAGGCAACGCTAGTACTACTGCCGCTCGCTTGTCTAGCGGTGCTAGGATCGAATCATGTCGGTACAGGAACGAAAGCAACGCGAACGGGCGGAGCGCGAGCGCCTCATCGTGGCGACGGCCCGCGAACTCGCCGAGCAGCAGGGCTGGGACGCGGTCACCACCCGCCGGCTCGCCGAACGCATCGAGTACAGCCAGCCCGTCCTCTACAGCCACTTCCGCGGCAAACGCGAGATCATCGGCGCCGTCGCCATCGAGGGCGCCACCGAGATGGCCGTGGCCGTGCGGGCCGCGACCGCCAAGGCGGGCAGCCCGCGCGAGCGGGTCGCCTCCCTCGCCCGCGCCTACCTCGACTTCGCCGCACGCAACCCGGCGGTCTACGACGCCTTGTTCCAGCTCGACGGCGGCCTGGCGTACGCGCAGGAGGAAACCCCAAAGCCGCTCAAGGACGCCTTCGCCGCGCTGTTGGAGACGCTGGGCGAGGTCGCCGGGGACGGCGTCCACCCGGGGCTGTTCACCGAGACGTTCTGGGCGGCCCTGCACGGCCTGGCCACCCTGACCCGGGCGGGACGGCTGCCACCGGAGGACGCCGAGTGGAGGGTGGAGTTGCTGGTGGACCGGCTCGCGATTGTCTGACCCACCATGTCGGCGGGGGCCGTGATGCCCCGCCGCCACCCGGCGCCGCGCTGCGGCCGGTCGTCCCCTGACCGCGCGGCTCGCCCCGCGATCGCCGGAGATGTCTCCCGGGCTGGTCCGCGGGTAGCGTCCGCTGCATGGACAGCGGCACGGACCACCGATTCGAGAATCAGGGCGGCGGCATCACCGTGCGGCGCGCCCTGGAGCTGCCGGGCCTGCGCAGCGGTCTGCCCGAGGTCCTCGCGGGCGCCGACCGGCTGCATCGGACCGTCCGCTGGGTGCACGCGGGCGAGGTACCCAACATCGCCTCGCTGCTCAAGGGCGGCGAGCTGCTGCTGACCACGGGCTACGGCCTCGGGACGCGCCCGGCCGACCAGCGCGTGTTCGTGCGCACCCTCGCCGAACGCGGCATCGCGGCCCTCGTCGTGGAGCTCGGCCCGCGCTTCGCCCGCCTCCCCGCGGCCCTGGTCGACACGGCACGCGCGGCCGGTCTCCCGCTGGTCCAACTGCATCGCGAGGTGCCGTTCGTGACGGTCACCGAGGAGATCCACACCGAGATCGTCAACGGCCACTACGCCCTGCTCCAGCGGGCGGAGGAGGTGCACCGCCGCTGCACCGAAGCCCTGCTGGGCGGCGGCGGGATACCGCAGGTCCTCGGCATCCTGGCCGACTTCTGCGACAACCCGGTCTTCCTGGAGACGACGGACGGCCGGCTCCTGTTCGCCGCCGGGTCCGGCCCCGAGGGCGCGGACCCGCTCCAGGTGTGGGAGGGGCTGCGCGGCCAGCACAAGGACAACCCGCCGGCCGGCTCGGTCGTGGTGGACGTGCCGGGCGGCGGGCCGGGGGCGGGAGCGGTCCGGGCCCGCCTCGTCCTGCTGCCGGTACGCGCGCCGCTCGCGCCCGTGCACCGCATGGCCGCCGAACGGGCCGCGGGCATCCTGGCCGTGGTCCTGATGCAGGCCCGCCAGGAGGAGGAACTGGCCGCGCGGGGACGCGGGGATTTCCTGACCGACCTCGCCGAGGGCCGGGTCGCGGCCCAGGACGCGCCCGCGCAGGCCCGCGTCCTGGGCTTCAAACCGGGCGACGGCCCGCTGCTGCCCGTGGTCATGCGACTCGGGGACGCCCTGTCCCCCGGCGGCGGCTGGGCGGTCCTGGCGCGCGCGGTCGCGGAGGAGCTGGCGTCGGTGGGGGTACCGGTCCTGCTCGGCGTACGACCGGTGGAGGGCCGTGTCCCGGTACTGCTGGGCCTGCGTTCGGAGTCGGAGAGGCCGGCTGTCGCGGACCGGGTCGCGGCGGCGCTGCGGGCGGGCGTGGAGCGGGCCGGGATGCAGCGGCCGGGAGCGCAGCCGCCGGTGGTGGTCGTCGGGCAGGCCGGCGGCTGGGCGGCGGCCTCGGCGGGGCTCAGGCACGCGGCGGAGACGGCGACGGCGGCTCAGGGTCTGTCGGACCGTCCCTGGTACGACGCCCGCCGCCTGGACATCGACCTGCTGCTGTGGCGGCTGCGCGACCATCCGGACCTGGCGGCCTTCGTGGATCGTGCGATCGGCCCGGTCCGGGACCACGACCACCGCTCCAAACCGCCGCTGCTGCCCACCTTGGAGACGTATCTCGCGCACGCGGGACGCAAGGCGGAGACGGCCCGGGAACTCCACCTCAACCGGCAGACGTTGTACAACCGGCTGGCGCGGATCGGGGAGTTGCTGGGCACCGACCTCGACGATCCGCAGACGGTACTGGCGTTGAGCCTGGCCCTGCGGGCACGCCGGCTCGTGTCGTGACAGGTCCTAGATCAACGGCCTGGGCTGGGTCAACTCGTCGTAGACGCTGAGCACTTGCGCGACGGTCTCGTCCTCGGACGGCCAGGTGGCCGCCTGTCGGGCGCCCCTGTCCCGCAGCGACTGCTGACGCTCGGGGTCGCCGAGGAGGCGTACCACGGCGTCCGCGAACGCCTCGGGATCGCCGGACGGGACCAGTTCGGCCGCGTCGCCCACGAGTTCGGGGACGGCGCCGGAGTCGGTGGCGACGAGCGGCACGCGCGCGTGGAACGCCTCCTGGGCGAGGACGGACCGCGACTCCTCGCCGCCCGGTAGCAGGGCGAGGTCGGCCGCGGCGAGCAACTCGGTGATGTCCTCCCGCCGTCCGAGGAGCCGGACCGGCAGCCCCTCGCCTTCGATCCGCCACTGCAACTCGGCGCGCGAGGGCCCCTCTCCCGCGATCACCACCAGCGGCACCGGGTCGAGGTGGCGCCAGACGCGCGCGGCGTCCAACAGCGTGTCGTAGCCCCGGTGTGGTTCGAGGGATCCGACGGCCATCAGCAACGGACGTCCGGTGGCACCGAGTTCGGCCCGGATCTTGGCCCGCGGCCGGTCGGGGTCCTCCGGCTCCACGGTCTCGCGCGGGCCGGGCAGCGCCACGGCGGCCAGACGTGCGTCCCGCGCTCCGGTACGGCGAGCCCGGTCCACCAGGACGGAGGTGGTGCCGAGCACCACGGTCGCGGCCTTCACCACCCGTCGCTCGAGAAGCCGCAGGAAGTGGGCGCGGGCACCCTCGGCGTACGCGCGGTCGTGCCAGGTGACGATGAGCGGGGTGCGCCGTCCGCTGAGCGCGAGCACGGCGCGGAAGGAGGCGTGCAGTCCGTGCGCGTGCACCAGGTCGGCGTCGGTGCACGCCTGCCGCAGCGCGGCCACCGCCCCCGGGTCGCTGCTGCGCGGCACGTGCACGTGGTCGGCACCGGCGCCGGTGAAGTCGTAGGCGCGGTCGGCCTCCACGGGGGCGCACACGGTGACCCGCACGCCCCGCGCCGCCAGCCCGGAGGCCAGGGAGCGCACATGCGCGCTGCTGGCGGCGTTGCCTCCGCCGAGCACCTGCACGGTGCGCAGCGGCGACTGGCCGAGCGGTGAGTGGCTGCTCACGGGGGTCACGTGGCCGGGGCTCCTGGTTCGGCTTCGGGCGGTCACGAGGAAACGTACAGAAGGTTCGGGCGGAGGGGGTGTACCGCGCGCTTCCTACGCGTACTGCGTTCTGGTCCAAGGATGCCAGTACGTACGGGTGTTCCGGGAACGCCGTCGGCCGTACGCCCTGGCGGCACGGCGGCCCGGGTCACCCACACGAGTGAGGGAGGACATAATTCCGCACACATGTGCCCACACTGTTCACCCTGGGGGACGCACCCACTACGCGCCGCGCGCCTCCCCGTGGACGGCCGCGGCGACCAGAGCGGCGGCATGGACGACCAGCCCCGCCCGCCCGTTGCCCGCGACGACGGCCGTGCCCAGCGCGGCACCCAGCGCGTGGGCGCCCGTGTCGCCCATCATCGCCAGCTCGCCGAGGTCGTCGGGGAGCACGGCCAGCGCCGCACCCACGGCAGCGGCGGCCAACTCCGCCCCCGGCCCCGCCCGCAGCAGTCCCGGCGCGCCGAGCGCGACGACCGCTGCGGCGGCCCGCCCCGGCCGTACGTCAACCAGGTTCACCAGGTGCGCGGTTCCGGCGATCACCACACCCGCGAGCACCTTGTCGACCGCTCGCTCCTTCAGCAACGCGCCCGCGACGAGCCCCGCCGAGGAGATCCCGAGCAGCTTCACGGCCCCACTGGTGACCTCGCCCTCCCGCAGGGCGGTCAGATGCGCACGGAACCCGCGCCGGGGGTCACCGGCCCCGGCGACGTCGTCGTACGCCCCGCACACCCCGGCGGCCAGCACCGCGAATCCGGCGGCAGGCCTCACCCGCGCCGTCCCGGTGGCGGCCGCGAAGGCGCACGCGGGCCCGGCGTACAACTCGACCGACCGACCCGCGTAGTTGGTCCGAGCCCAGCGCTCACGCCCGCCGGGTGGCTCGGCACGGAGGGCGGCGGTCGCGACACGGGTGACGGCGGCGGCGAGCCCCAACGAACTGATCCGGCGACCACGACTGGTTCCGCGCGTACGGCTCATCATCCGATCACCCTACGAGGACACGCCGCAGCCCGACGCACTCAGGCAACAGGCACCGACCTCAGGCTCTAGCCATCCGCCCTGGCCGTGGCCAACAGCTCCTCCGCGTGGGCCCTGGCCGTCTCCGAGTTCTCCTGGCCGGCGAGCATCCGGGACAGCTCCCGGACCCGCTCCTCCCCCTCGAGGACCTTCACTCCGGACCGGGTGACGGAGCCGTCGTTGGTCTTCTCCACCAGCAACTGCCGGTCGGCGAACGCGGCGACCTGCGGCAGGTGCGTCACGACCACCACCTGCGCGCTCTTCGCCAGCCGGGCCAGCCGCCGCCCGATCTCCACCGCGGCCTTGCCGCCGACGCCCGCGTCGACCTCGTCGAAGAGATAGGTCGGCACCGGATCGTTCCCCGCGAAGACCACCTCCACCGCCAGCATCACCCGGGACAGTTCACCCCCGGAGGCGCCCTTGGCGATCGGCCGGGCCGGGGCCCCCGGGTGCGGGGCCAGCAGCAGCTCGACCTCGTCCACACCGGCGGGCCCGTAGGCGACCGCGCGGCCCCCGACCTCGACGCCCTCAGGGTCCTCGGTCTGGCGGATGTCGAAGGACACCCGCGCGTGCGGCATCGCCAGCGAGGCGAGCTCTGCGGTCACCGCGGCCGCGAACCGTTCCGCGGCCTTCGTCCGCGCGTCGGTCAAGGCCTGCGCCAGCCCGCCCAGTTCGGCCCGCAGTGCGTCCCGTTCGGCGGTCAGCTCCCCGGTGCGCTCGTCGTCCCCGTCCAGTTCGGTGAGCCGCGCGGCACTGTGCTCGGCCCACGCCAGCACCGAGGCGACGTCCTCGCCGTACTTCCGGGTCAGCGCGGTCAGCGCGGCCCGGCGCTCCTCGACGGCCGCCAGCCGCAGCGGATCGGCGTCCAGATCGTCGGCGTACCCGGCGAGCTCCCCCGCGACGTCACCCAGCAGGATCCCGATCTCCCCGATCCGGTCCGCGAGCGCGGCCAGCGACGGGTCGTGCGTCCGTACGGCGTCCAGGGCCCGCTGCGCGCCCGCGACGAAGGTCGCCGCGTCGATGCCCTCGGGGTCCTCGGGGTTGCCGGCGAGGGCGGCGTGCGCGGCCGTGGCGGCGGACGACAGCGCCTCGGCGTGTCCGAGCCGCTCCGCCTCCTCCGCCAGCTCCACGTCCTCCCCGGCCCGCGGTTCGACGCCGGCGATCTCGTCGAGCCCGTACCGCAGCAGGTCGGCTTCCTGAGCCCGCTCACGGCTGCGCGTGACGATCTCCTCCAGCTCCACGGACACCGCCCGCAGCCGCCGGTAGGCCTCGGTGTACTTGGCCAGCGGCACGGCGACGGCGTCCCCGGCGTACCGGTCGAGGGCCTGCCGCTGCCGGGACAGCTTCAGCAGCCCCTGCTGGTCGGTCTGCCCGTGCACGGCCACCAGGTCGTCGGCGAGCTCGGCGAGCAGCCCCACCGGCACGGAGCGCCCGCCCAGGTGCGCCCGGGACCGCCCTTCCGCGGACACGGTACGGCTGATCAGCAGCGCGCCGTCGTCGAGCTCGGCCCCGGCCTCCTCGGCCCGCACGACAGCCGAGTCGCCGGCGGACATGCTGATCCGCCCCTCCACGACAGCGTTCTTCGCCCCGATCCGCACCAGCGCCGCATCGGCACGCCCACCGAGCAACAGCCCGAGGCTGGTGACCACCATGGTCTTGCCCGCACCCGTCTCACCCGTGACGGCGGTGAAGCCGGGCGACAGCTCCACGACCGCGTCGTCGATGACTCCGAGCGACCGTATCCGCATCTCCTCCAACACGGACACGACCTTACGAGGTCAGGGAGGGGAAGTGCGACGGCCCCCGCCTCTGTTGTGTGAAGGTGCAGGTAACGAATGTGCACAGCCGACGGTTGTCACCCGGGCGAGTGGAGGTGGCCCGGGCTCGGGGCTGTGTCGATGTGAGGCTCGGCCGCGTGGACGCGACCGGCCACGACCGCCGCGTGGCCCGGACGCTCCGCGCCCCGAGGGATCGCTGGGGCCTCTCTAGTGGGGCGCCCCCCGCCATCCGGAGACCGGCAACGCGAACTTCGCGACCAACCGGTCCGTGAACGACGCGTGGTGCAGCCGGGCCAGCCGCACCGGCACGGCCCCCCGCCGTACCTCGACCCGCGCCCCCGGCGGCAACTCGACGGTCCGCCGCCCGTCGCACCACAGGACGCCCGGCGGGATGTGCGGCAGCACCTCCACCGCCAGCACGGAGTCCGGCGAGGTCACCAGCGGCTTCGCGAACAGCGCGTGCGCACTGATCGGCACCATCAGCAACGCCTCCACCTCGGGCCACACCACCGGCCCGCCCGCCGAGAAGGCGTACGCGGTCGACCCGGTCGGAGTGGACAGCACGATGCCGTCGCACCCGAACCCGGTGACCGGCCGCCCGTCGATCTCGAGCACCACTTCGAGCAGCTTCTCGGCGGACACCTTCTGCACGGCCGCCTCGTTCAGCGCCCAGTCGGTGTGCACGATGTCCCCGTTGCGGTGCACGACGACGTCGACCGTCATCCGCTCCTCGACCTCGTACGCCTTCGTGGCCACCCGCTCGACGACCCGGTCGAGGTCGTCCCGCTCGGCCTCCGCGAGGAATCCGACGCGCCCGAGGTTGACGCCGAGCATCGGCACCCCGGACGCCCGGGCGAACTCGGCGCCGCGCAGCAGCGTTCCGTCGCCCCCGAGCACGATCAACAGCTCGCACCCGTCGAGGCACTGCGGAGTCGCCTCCTTGACCAGCTCGACCTCCTTGGGCAACGGCAGGTCGGCGGCCTCGTACTCCAGGACCCGCACGCCGATGCCCTCGCGCAGCAGCCCCTTCACCACCAGTTCGGCGCTGCGGATCGCCGCGGGCCGCCCGGTGTGGGCGAGCAGGAAAACAGTACGAGCTCGGTTCTGGTTCAACGCGGCCCCTCCGCCACAGCACGATCGACGTCGGCCGGGTCCAGTTCGGGCGCCCCCGACCGCAGCCACAGAAAATACTCGACATTCCCGGACGGTCCGGGCAGCGGACTGGCGGTGACACCCTTCACGCCGAGCCCCAGTTCCCAGGCCCGCCGCGCCACCGCGCGCACAGCGTCGGCGCGCAGCTGCGGACTCCGTACGACTCCCCCACTGCCGAGCCGCTCCTTACCCACCTCGAACTGCGGCTTGACCATCATCACCAGGTCGGAGTCCGGCTTCACGCACCGCGCCAGCGCGGGCAGTACCAGTCCGAGCGGGATGAAGGACAAATCCCCCACGACAAGATCCACTGGTTCCCCATCAATCACTTCGAGCGTCAACTCGCGTACGTTCGTACGGTCCTTGACGGTGACGCGTTCATCGCTCTGGAGAGACCATGCGAGTTGTCCGTATCCGACGTCCACCGCGACCACGTGCGCGGCTCCCGCGCGCAGCAGGACATCCGTGAAGCCGCCGGTGGACGCGCCGGCGTCCAGCGCCCGCCGCCCCTCGACGACGAGCCCCTGCGGAACGAACGCCGCGAGCGCGCCGGCGAGCTTGTGACCGCCGCGCGAGACGTAGTCGGGGTCGCTGTCGTCGTCCGAGACCACGATCGCCGCCGCCGTCTCCACCTGGGTGGCGGACTTGGTCGCGACGGTCTTGCCGATTGTGACCCGCCCGGCGGCGATCAGCTGCCCGGCGTGCTCACGGGAGCGCGCGAGCTTCCGGCGGACCAGCTCCGCGTCGAGACGGCGACGTGCGACTCCTGCCACGTTCGGTTCAGCTCCTGTTTTCGTACTGGCCGGCGGGCGCCGGAAGTCCCGGGCGGGCGTCGAGCGCGGTCAGCGCGTCGCGCAGCCCTCGGTGTACATCCTCGTACACCTCGATGTGGCCGTCCGTGGCGAGGTGGTCGGTGTCCCCGAGCCGGGCCAGCTGGGCGTCCACCTCGGCGTTCCCGGTCGGGGTGCGGGGCACGTCCAGCGGGGCGGGCGCGGCGGGATCGGGCTCCGGTTCCGCCTGGCCGTCCGGTTCGTCCGGCGCGTCGCGTACCTCGGGTACGTGGGGTGCCCCGGCCTCGGGTGCGTGGGGTGCCCCGGGTGGGTCAGGTACGGCCGTCGGAGCCGGTACGTCCGCCGAGGCCGGCGCGTCCGACACCGGAATCTCCGCTTCCGCCCGGACCGCGAACTCGGGCACAGAGTCGCTCATGCCCAGACGCTACCTCGAAGCCCTGGGGTAACGTCGATCGCGATGGCCACGATCGAGGAGTGCCGCGCCGCACTCGAGAAGCTCTCGGACAACCTGCAGACCGCCGAGGGGGACGTCCGCACGGCCGCGGCCCTGGACCGCTCGGTGAGCTGCCACATCACCGACCTCGACGTCACCTTCGTCGGCCGGCTCGTCGACGGCCGGATCGAGGTGGCGGACACCCTCCAGGGGCCGCCACCTCAGAAGGCGCAGATCAGACTCGCCATGGCGGGCGACGACCTGGTGGCCCTGGTCAACGGCGAGCTGAACTTCGCCAAGGCCTGGGGTTCGGGCCGGGTGAAGCTGGAGGCGGGACTGAAGGACCTGTTCACTCTCAGGAAGCTTCTGTGACCACCTCGGCCGTCCGGGCCTTGCGCGCCGCCGGAACCACCAGCGGCGTGCCCGTCTCCGGGTCGTCGATGACCTGGCAGCGCAGTCCGAAGACCTCCTCGACCAGTTCGGCGGTGACGATGTCGTTCGGCGCGCCCTCGGCGATGACCGCGCCGCCCTTCAGGGCGATCAGATGGGTGGCGTAGCGCGCGGCGTGGTTGAGGTCGTGCAGCACGGCGACCAGCGTGCGGCCCTGCTCCTCGTGCAGTTCGGCACACAGGTCGAGGACGTCGATCTGGTGCTGGATGTCCAGGAAGGTCGTCGGCTCGTCGAGCAGCAGCAACGGCGTCTGCTGGGCGAGCGCCATCGCGATCCACACGCGCTGCCGCTGGCCGCCTGACAACTCGTCGACGTAGCGGTCGGCCAGTTCGGCGACCCCGGTCTGCGCCATCGACTCCTGGACGACCCGCTCGTCCTCGGGCGACCACTGGCGCAGGATTCCCTGGTGCGGGTACCGGCCGCGGCCGACCAGGTCGGCGACGGTGATCCCGTCGGGCGCGATCGACGACTGCGGGAGCAGCCCCAGGGTGCGGGCGACCTTCTTCGCCTGCATCGACTGGATGACCTGTCCGTCGAGCAGCACCCGGCCTTGACTCGGCTTGAGCATCCGTGACAGGGCCCGCAGCAGCGTGGACTTGCCGCACGCGTTCGGACCGACGATCACGGTGAAGGAGTTGTCGGGTATCTCCACCGACAGCTGTTCGGCGATGACCCGCTGATCGTAGGCGAGGGTCACGTTCTCGGCGGACAGGCGGTTCACTGTGCTCCTTGGATTGTTCGGCCCGTTACCGGCTCTGCTGTCGACGCTCATATCCGGCCCGCCTTGCGCTCGATGACCAGCAGCCACAGCAGGTAGACCCCGCCGAGGGCGCCGGTGACCACGCCGACGGGCAGTTGGCCCGCTCCGAACGCGCGTTGCGAGATCCAGTCGGCGGCGACCAGGAGGGTGGCGCCCATGCACAGGGACGCAAGCAGGTTCGGTCCGGGCGAGCGGGTCAGCCGGCGGGCCAGTTGGGGCGCGGTGAGCGCCACGAAGCTGATCGGCCCGGCCGCCGCCGTGGCGGTCGCGGTGAGCAGGACGGCGACCACCAGCAGCATCATCCGGAGCCGCTCGACGCGCACTCCGAGGGCGTACGACACGTCGTCACCCATCTCCGTCATCCGCAGCCCGCGCGCGTTGGCGAGGACGAGGGGTACGAACACGGCGCACAGCCCGAGCAGGGGCCACACCTGCTCCCAGTCCCGCCCGTCGAGCGACCCGGTCATCCAGACCACGGCACTGGCCGCGTCGGTGAGGTCGGAGATGGTGAGCAGATAGCTGTTGAGCGCCGTGAGCATCGCGGCCACACCGATGCCGACCAGCACCAGTCGATAGCCGTGCACGCCCCGCTTCCAGGCGAGCAGGTAGATGGCGAGCCCGGTCACGAGACCGCCCAGGAGTGCCCCGACGGTGACCTCGGCAGCGTCCCCGTTCATCAGCACGATCACGATCAGCGCACCGGCCGCCGCTCCCTGCCCGAGCCCGAGCACGTCCGGACTGCCCAGCGGATTGCGGGAGATGGCCTGGAACAGCGCACCCCCGAGTCCGAGGGAGGCGCCCACCAGGAGTCCCACGAGGACCCGGGGCAGCCGCAGCTCGTTGATGATGAACTCCTGGCCCGCGTTGCCGTCGCCGACCAGCGACTTGAGCACGTCGGCGGGCGGGATCGGGAAGTCTCCGGTGCCGATCAGCACGACACTCGCGGTGAGCGCGGCGAGCAGCAGGAGTGCGACGACGACGAGGGCACGGACGTCCAGCCGGATCGAGAGCCCGCCGGGGGTCCTGAGGACACGGGTGGTCTTCACAGCTGGGCCAGCCTCCGCCGACGTACGAGAAAGATGAACACGGGTCCCCCGATGAGCGCGGTGACGATCCCGACCTGCACCTCCGCGGGGCGTGCGACGACCCGGCCGAGGACGTCGGAGCCCAGCAGCAGCACCGGTGACAGGATCGTCGCGTACGGCAGGATCCAGCGCAGGTCGGGTCCGGTGAAGGACCGGACGACGTGCGGGACCATCAGCCCCACGAACACGATCGGCCCGCAGGCGGCGGTCGCGGCCCCGCTCAGCACGGTCGCGGCGAGCATCGACAGCGCCCGGGTGCGGATCAGGTTGGCGCCCAGCGCCTTGGCGGTGTCGTCACCCATGGCCACGGCGTTGAGCGGCCGGGCCAGGGCGAGCGCGAGGACCGAGCCGGCCAGCAGGAACGGCAGCACCTGCGCGATGGTCGAGTCGTTCGCCGAGGACAGTGAACCGACCGTCCAGAAGCGCATCCTGTTCAACGCCGCGTTGTCCAGGATCATCACGGCCTGGAGATAGCCGTAGAGCGCGGCACTGATCGCGGTGCCGGCCAGCGCGAGCCGCACCGGCGTGGCCCCCCGGCTGCCGCCCAGGAACCAGACCACGGCCCCGACAGCGGCCGCGCCGAGGAAGGCGAACCACACATACCCGCTCAGCGAGGTGACCCCGAGGAACGAGATCGCGGTGACCACCGCGGCGGACGCCCCCGCGTTGATGCCGAGCAGTCCGGGATCGGCCAGCGGATTGCGGGTCAGTGCCTGCAGCACGGCCCCGGACAGCCCGAGCGCGGCGCCCACGAGCAAGCCCAGCACGGTCCGCGACAGCCGGTCGGCGACGACGACGTCGGCGTACGTCCCCGACTCCTCGAACAGGCCGTGCCAGACCTCTGGGACGGAGAGCGCCTTGGCGCCGATCGCGATGCTCGCCACCGCGACGAGCATCAGCGTCACGACCGAGACGAGCAAACCGACGACGCGTATCGCCCTGCGGCTGGGGGGCGCGGGGGCGGTCTCCGCGCGCTGTTCGGGGGGACTGTCGACCAACACGTAGTTAGGTTAGCCTACCCTCGCATTCAGCCACGATCCCGGTGTCAGGAAGGCCCACGGGACACTGGGTTCACAAACCCAGCCGTGCCAGGGCCTTACCCCCGTCCAGCTCGCACACACCCTCACCGGCCGCCGTCCAGGCCGCCGCGCACAGCGCCCGCAGCCCGTCCAAGGCCTCGCCGTCGCCGTCCAGCTCCAGCCTCCCCGCGGTCCCGGCCTGCGCCGTCCAGCCGCCGCACCGGAAGCCCTTCCCGTCCTCGGTGACCTCCGGCTGCCCGGTGAGCAACCCCCGCAGATCGGCGTCGACATACGTCGGCCGGTGCTGCGGGGGCGCGGCCAGCAACTGCGGTCCGTCCGTGACCCCGGTCAGGACGAGCAGCGAGTCGACCTCCCCGTTGAACGCCCCCTCGATGTCCGTGTCGAGCCGGTCCCCGACGACCAACGGGCGCTCGGCACCGGTCCGCAGAATCGTCTCCCGGTGCATCGGCGGCAGCGGCTTCCCCGCCACCTGCGGATCGGCACCGGTCGCGATCCTCACGACCTCCACCGCCGCCCCGTTGCCCGGCGCGATGCCGCGCGCGCTCGGGATCGTCAGGTCGGTGTTGGAGGCGAACCACGGCACCCCCCGCCTGATGGCATAGCAGGCCTCGGCGAAGCGACTCCACGTCAGGTCGGGCCCGCCGTATCCCTGGACGACCGCCGCGGGATCGTCGTCCGCCGACTCCACCGGCTCGAGTCCGCGCTCACGCAGCGCCACCCGCAGTCCCTCGCCGCCGATCACGAGCACGCGCGCACCGGACGGCACCTGCTCGGCGATCAGCCGTGCGACCGCCTGCGCGGAGGTGATGACATCCGAGGCTCCCGTCGGTATGCCCAGCTCGGTGAGGTGCTCGGCCACGATGTCCGGCGTGCGCAGCGCGTTGTTGGTGACATACGCGAGCCGCATTCCGCCCTCGCGCGCGGTGGCCAGCGACTCCACGGCGTACGCGATCGCGTTCCCGCCCGCGTACACCACCCCGTCCAGATCGAGCAGCGCCGTGTCGTACCCCTCGCTCAGGGCCTGCCCACTGCCCTCGGGCCTCGTCCTGACACGCTGGCTCATTCCGCATCGCTCCTCGTTCGACGGCTTTCCCCCGATCATCCCGCATGCCACTGACACACGTACGATGCCGGGATGAACTCAGCAGGTCACTCGGAAGCAACGGCGCCCCGAGGCCTGGAACTCACCCCGTTCCGAGGCCTGCGCTACGACCCCGACCGGGTCGGCAACCTGGCCGCCGTGACGTCTCCTCCGTACGACGTCGTCGTACGCCCCGACGGCGTGCACCACCTGCAGTCCGCCGACCCGCACAACATCGTCCGACTGATTCTCCCGCAGGCCGCGACCCCCACCGAACGCAACGCACAGGCGGCCCGCACCCTGAGCGGCTGGCTGTCCGAGGGTGTCCTGACCGCCGACTCCCAACCGGGCCTGTACGTCTACGAACAGAGCGACGGCGATCTCCTGCTCCAGCGCGGCATCATCGGCGCCCTGCGCCTGTCGGACCCGTCGGAGGGTGTGGTCCTGCCCCATGAGGACGTCATGCCTCATGTCGTCGCCGACCGTGCCGCCCTCATGCGGGCCACGTCGGCGAACCTGGAGCCCCTGCTCCTGACCTACCGCGGCGACGGCGCCGCGTCCGCCACCACCGAGCTGGTCGAGCGGCTCGCCGAACAGCCCCCGCTGCTCGCGACGACCACGGAGGACGGCTACCGCCACCGTCTGTGGTCGGTGACCGATCCCACCGACGTGGGCCGCGTCCAGTCCGACCTGGCCCGCCACCAGGCCCTCATCGCCGACGGCCACCACCGCTGGGCCACCTATCGGCGTCTACGCGCGGAGCACCCCTCCCCCAGCCCATGGGACTACGGCCTGGTCCTCCTCGTCGACACGGCCCGCTACCCCCTGCGCGTCCGTGCCATCCATCGTCTCCTGCACGGTCTGCCCGTCGCGGACGCGGTGACCGCCCTGGACGGCCTGTTCCGGGTACGCCGCATCGACGTCCCCTTGGCGCAGGCGCTGGAGGCCCTGGCGGAGGCGGCTGGTGAGGGCAACGCGTTCCTGCTGGCCGGCGACGGCGCGTTCCACCTGATCGACCGCCCGGATCCTGCCCTGTTGTCCCGCACCGTCCCCGTCGAGCATCCCGCCGCCTGGCGCACCCTCGACGCGACCGTCCTGCACGCCGCTCTCCTCGACCACGTCTGGCACATCCCCGAGGACGACCCCGCCCGCGTCGCCTACATCCACGACACGGCGGCCACGATAGAGAAGGCCGAGCGTGACGGCGGTACGGCCGTCCTGATGCACCCCGTCCGCGAGGAGGTCGTCCGCGATCTGGCCCGCCTGGGCGTCACGATGCCCCGCAAGTCGACCTCGTTCGGGCCGAAACCGGCGTCGGGTCTGGTACTGCGCGCGCTGGACCTGTAGCCGCCCCGGACAGCAGAAAGGGTGGGATCCCGAACCCGGGATCCCACCCTTCTCTCAAGGCCGTCAGTCCTTGCCGTCGCCGTTCACGTCATCGTTCTTGTCGTCGTCCCGGTCGCCGTCCTCGGCCTGCTCCACGGAGGCTTCCTGGGACTGGACGCCGGACGAGCGCTCGCTCTCGACCGTGCCCTCGCCCTCACCCTCGTTCTCGTTCTCGTTCTCGTCCTCGTCGAAGGCGTCGACGAATTCGACCCCGTCGAGCTCGGCGAGCCGGTCCGAGGCGTCGGTGCTGCCGTCCTTGTCGGCCTCAACGGCCTTGGCGAACCACTCCCGCGCCTCGTCCTCGCGCTCGGCGGCGAGCAGGGCGTCGGCGTACGCGTACCGCAGCCGCGCGGTCCACGGCTGTACGGAGTGGGAGGCCAGCTCGGGGCTCTGCAGCGTGACGATCGCCGCGTCCAACTGCCCCATGTCACGCCGGGCGCCGGCCGCGACGAGCCGCATCTCCACCTGTCCGGCCTTGTCGAGTTTGTGCACCTCGGCGGCACCGGCCATGTCCAGCGCCTTCTCCGGCCGCCCGAGCCCACGCTCGCAGTCGGCCATGACGGGCCACAGGTCCACGTTGCCGGTCATCCGCCGCGCTGCCCGGAACTCCGCAAGGGCCTCGCTGTACTTCTGGTTCGCGTACGCCGCGAATCCGGCCGCCTCTCGTACGGCGGCAACCCGCGACGCGAGCCGCAGGGCCACCTTGGAGTAGCCGTAGGCGCCTTGGGGGTCCTCGTCGATGAGCCGGGCCACCATCACCAGGTTCTTGGCGACATCCTCGGCGAGCCCCTTCGGCAGGCTCTGCAGTTCCTGCCGTACGTCCTTGTCGATCTCGTCGCCGGTGACGTCCTCGGGGATCGGCAGCCGCCTGATCGGCTCCCGGTCCCGGTCACGCTCGTCACGGAAGCGACCGCCACCGCGCCGGTCGTCGCCGCCGCGCCGGTCATCACGTCCACGGAAGCCACCGGGACGTTCACCCCGGTCGTCCCGGCGAGGCCCACGGGCACCACGGTCGTCCCGACCCCGGAACCCGCCCCGCTCACCGCGGTTGTCATCACGCCGGAAGCCACCGCGATCGCCACCGCGGTCATCACGACGGTCGCCACCGCGTTCCCGGTCCCGATCGTCACGCCGGAAGCCACCCCGGTCGCCACCGCGGTCATCACGACGGAAGCCACGATCACGGTCGTCACTCCGGAACCCCCGGTCCCGGTCCCGATCGTCCCGCCGGAAACCTCCACGGTCACCGTCCCGGCGATCGTCGGTACGCCGATCGTCGCGGCGGTCATCACGGCGGTCGTCCCGCCGGAAACCACCACGGTCACCGTCCCGGCGATCGTCGGTACGCCGATCGTCGCGGCGGTCGTCCCGCCGGAAACCACCGCGGTCACCCCCACGGTCGTCACGGCGATCGTCACGCCGGAAACCACCGCGGTCATCACGGCGGTCGTCACGACGCCCATAGCCGGCACCCCGGTTGTCGTCCCGGCGGAAACCACCACGGTTGTCGTCCCGGCGCTCCCCGCGGTCGTCGCGGCGGAAGGTGGGACGGTCTCCATCACGTCGGGGGCCACGGTCACGATCGTCACGACGTGGCCCGGCGGGGCGATCGTCACGGCGCGGCCCGGCGGAACGGTCGTCCCTGCGCGGCCCGGCAGGACGGTCGTCCCGTCGGGGGCCCGCAGAACGGTCGTCCCGTCGGAATGCGGGACGCGGTCCGCGATCGCCTTCACGTCGATCATCCCGTCGGCCGTAGCCGCCCCGGTTGTCGTCCCGGCGGAAACCACCACGATCGCCACCACGGTCGTCGCCCCGACGATCATCACGGCGGTCGTCGCGACGGTCATCCCGCCGGTCGTCACGTCGGAAGCCACCACGGTCACCACTGCGGTCGCCACCACGGTCACCACCGCGGTCATCGCTTCGGCGGTCGTCTCGACGACCGTACCCACCACGGTCGTTGTCGCGACGGAAGCCACCACGATCTCCGCGGAAGCCGCCGCGGTCACCCCGGTCACCACTGTCCCGTCGCCGCTGGTCGCGCTCCGGTCGATCGTCGGGAGAGTTGGTGGACATGGGTGACTCCTGTCTTCGGTACTGCAAGTCATTCTCGCGCAGCCGGGTACCCGATGCGCTCTGGAAAAACAAAAGGACCCCTGGTCCCCAGCTGAACGCTGGGGACCAGGGGTCCTTCCAAAAATTGTTCGGCGGCGTCCTACTCTCCCACAGGGTCCCCCCTGCAGTACCATC
>NZ_JBEXRA010000049.1:0-74123 GCF_040612855.1 Streptomyces sp. NPDC006332 | reverse complement strand
CCTGGAGGTCGACCGGTTGTGACCCTCCCGGTGATCGTCGCTCGTACAACGCCCTGATCAGCGCATTCTCTGCCAGTGATCGCTGGCGTCGTGTGGCTCGCCGGTCCGGGCGTCGATGATGCGCAGCACGGGCCGAGCGTAGGCGCGCGGGCCGCACCGCGCCACCGTGCAACCGAACAGACGTTCAAGACAGGACCCGGTCGGATCAGGTCCGGCGAGCCGTCCCGGCCGGGAATCACGGGGGATCGTGCGCTGTTGCCCCTTACACCAGTCCGCCCGCGAACCCGAGGAGATTCACCGTGTACGGCGACGAGGCAACGGTCCGCAAGATCCTCACCGAGCTGGGTGACACCTGGGCCGTGGTGGGCCTCTCGTCGAACCGGCGGCGCGCCGCGTACGGCGTGGCCGAGGTGCTGCAGCGCTACGGCAAGCGTGTCGTCCCGGTCCACCCGAAGGCGGAGACCGTGCACGGCGAGCAGGGCTACGCCTCGCTCGCGGACATCCCCTTCGACGTGGACGTCGTCGACGTGTTCGTGAACAGCGAGCTCGCCGGGGCGGTCGCCGACGAGGCGGTGACGAAGGGCGCCGACGCGGTGTGGTTCCAGCTCGGCGTCATCGACCAGGCCGCGTTCGAACGCACCCGGGAGGCCGGTCTGGACATGGTCATGGACCGCTGCCCCGCCATCGAGATTCCCCGCCTGGGCTGACTCCCGCCCGGGGGCCGCCGACATCGACATAATGTCCGGGTGACGTCAGCCACCCCCCGCCCCGACACCGCCGATCCGCGCCACGTCCCGGTCGTCGTCGTGGGCGCCGGTCCGGCCGGGCTCACCGTCGCCAACATCCTGCGGGCGGCCTCCGTCGACTGTCTCGTGCTGGAGACGGAGACGCGCGAGTTCATCGAGCGGCGGCCCCGGGCCGGGGTGCTGGAGGAGTGGGCGGTGCGCGGTCTTCAGCGACGCGGGCTCGCCGACACCCTGTTGGAGCGGGCGGAGCTGCACACCGAGTGCGAGTTCCGGTTCGCGGGCGAGCGATTCCGCTTCTCCTACGTCGGATTGACGGGGCGTCACCACTACGTCTATCCGCAGCCGTTGCTGGTGACCGACCTGGTGCGCGGGTACGCGGACGAGCGCGGCGGGCGGATCCGGTTCGGTGTGCGGGACGTGCGGCTGCACGACCTGGACACGGACCGGCCCTCGGTGTCGTACCTCGATGCGGAGACAGGGCGGCGCGAGGAAGTCCGGTGCGACTTCGTCGCCGGCTGCGACGGGGCACGCGGGGTGACGCGGGCCGCCCTGCCCGACTCGGCGCGGGTCTCCCGGCACGACTACGGCACGGGCTGGCTCGCGCTGCTGGCCGAGGCACCGCCGTCCAACGACTGCGTCGTGTTCGGCATCCATCCGAACGGTTTCGCCGGGCACATGGCCCGCAGCCCCGAGGTGACGCGCTACTACCTGGAGTGCCCGCCGGGCGACGACCCGGAGAACTGGTCCCACGCGCGCGTCTGGTCCGAGCTCCAGGAGCGCCTCACGGCGACGGACACCGGGCCGCTGACCGAGGGGCGGCTGATCGAGAAACGCGTTCTCGACATGCACAGTTATGTCGTGGAGCCGATGGTGTTCGGCCGGCTCTTCCTCGCCGGTGACGCCGCCCACCTGACCGCGCCGATCGCGGCGAAGGGCATGAACCTCGCCCTGCACGACGCGTTCCTGCTCGGTGACGCGCTCGTCGCGTACCTCACGGAGGGCGAGGAGACCGGCCTGGACGGCTATTCGGAGGCGTGTCTGCGACGGGTGTGGGACTACCAGGAGTTCTCGCAGTGGCTGTCCGAGGTGTACCACGGCACCTCGTCGGGCGACGCCTACCGTGCGGGCACCACGTTCGCCCGGCTCCGGCGCCTGTTCACCTCCCCCGCCGCCGCGGCGGCCTTCGCCGAGCAGTACCTCGGTACGGCACCCGCCTACTGAGTCGGTTCCGCGCGCGGGTCAGTCGTGCGGTGGCCGGTCCTTGATGCGGTGGTCGGCCACGTTCAGCGCCTCGTCCAGGAGACGGCGCAGATGGCCGTCGCGCAACGCGTAGACCACCCGGCGCCCTTCCTTGCGGGTATGGACCAGGCCGGCCAGCCGCAGCCGGGCCAGATGCTGACTGACGGCGGGCCGCGCCGCCCCGCACGCCTCGGTGAGCGTCGTGACATCGGCCTCGCCCGTGCTCAGGGAGTGCAGCAGGGTCAGCCGGGTGCGGTCGCCGAGCAGCGCCAGCAGCTCGGCGGCCAGCGCGAACTGCTCCTCGCCGGGGGTACGCGGGTGCGCATGGTGCGCAGGTGACAGGTGCGTGCGTGCGCTCATACGCACATAATGGCGGGGTGGGCGTCCCGCGTCCACTCCCGCCACCGGAAGGGGATCCACGTGAGTGACCGGCACGACCACGGACACCAGCACGGGCACGGACACCAGCACGGTCATGACCACGGCCGCACACACTCGCATGCGCACGACCAGTCGCGAGGACACGGCCATCCGCACCCGCACGACCACCCGCACGACCGCGTCCACTCCCGCCCCTCCCGCCTTCGCCACCGCCTGACCCACCTGCTCACGCCCCACTCCCACGAGACCGCCGACAAGCTGGACTCGGCGCTGGAGTCCTCGGCCCGCGGGGTGCGCGCCCTGTGGATCTCGCTGTCGGTGCTCGGCGTGACGGCCCTGGCGCAGGCGGCCGTGGTGGCCGTCTCCGGGTCGGTGGCGCTGCTCGGTGACACGGTGCACAACGCCGCGGACGCGTTGACCGCCGTACCGCTCGCCATCGCCTTCGTGCTGGGCCGGCGGGCGGCGACACGGCGCTTCACGTACGGCTACGGCCGGGCGGAGGACCTGGCGGGCATCGCGATCGTGCTGACGATCGCGGCGTCCGCGGCCTTCGCGGGCTGGATGGCGATCGACCGGCTGCTCGACCCGCGCCCCCTCACGCACCTCCCGGCGGTCGCGGTCGCCGCGCTGGTCGGCTTCGCGGGCAACGAGTGGGTGGCCCGCTACCGGATCCGGGTCGGCCGTTCCATCGGCTCGGCCGCCCTGGTCGCCGACGGGCTGCACGCCCGCACGGACGGGTTCACGTCCCTGGCCGTGCTGTTGGGTGCCGGTGGCTCCGCCCTGGGCTGGCGACTGGCCGACCCGGTCGTGGGGTTGGCTATCACCGCCGCGATCGCCCTGGTCCTGCGGGACGCGGCGCGCGAGGTGTTCCGGCGGGTGCTGGACGCCGTCGATCCGGCCCTGGTGGACCGGGCCGAGCGGGCCGTACGGGAGGTCGAAGGGGTGTACGGGGTGGGCGAGTTGCGGCTGCGCTGGATCGGGCACCGGCTGCGTGCCGAGGTGGCGATCGTGGTGGACGGCGAGATGACGGTACGTCAGGCGCACGCCGTCGCCGTCGAGGCCGAGCACGCCCTGCTGCACGCGATGCCACGGCTCACGGCCGCGCTGGTGCACGCCGATCCGGCGCCGGTGGCGGGGCAGACGGATCCGCATCTGCCGCTGGCGCACCACGCCACGGCCTGACCTGAGCGGTCAGGCGACCCCGAGCCCTTCCACCACCAGCGCGCCCGGCAGATGGGCGAACGCCTTTCCCGGGACCAGCAGCTTGCCGCGCCTGCGTCCGCTGCCGACCAGGACGTACGGCAGGTCCACGACGGACGGGTCGACCAACAGCGGCCAGTCGTCCGGCAGTCCGATCGGGGTGATGCCGCCGTACTCCATGCCGGTCTCCCCGGTCGCCGTGTCCATCGACGCGAACGAGGCCTTGCGGGCGCCCAGTTGGCGACGGACGACTCCGTTGACGTCGACCCGGGTGGTGGACCGCACGACACACGCGGCGAGAGTGGTCTCGCCGCCGCGCTTGCCCGCGACGACCACGCAGTTCGCCGACTGCTCCAGCAGCTCGCGGCCGTACCGCTCCACGAAGACGGCGGTGTCGGCCCACCGGGGGTCGGTGTCGACGTAGACGATCTGGTCGGCGGGGACACCGCCGCTCCAGTGGCGTACGGCGTCGGCGACCGGACCAACCAGCTCGTCGAGGGCGTCCGGGGCGGGCTTGGCGTGGTCGAAGTGTCCGATGGGCGCGTCCATGGCGGCACGCTAACAGTGCCGCCCGAGGCCCGTTCAGCGCACGGGCGGGACCGAGACGGCCAGGACCATCTGCATCGGGACGTCGCCCTGGTTGCCGTAGGTGTGCGGGGTGTTGGCCTCGAAGGTGGCGCTCGCGCCCGCCGGGACGCGGTGCTCCACGCTGTCGACGGTCAGCGTCAGCTCGCCCGCCGTGACGTGGACCAGCTCGACGGTGCCGGTGGGGTGCGGGTCCGACTGGCTGCTCTCTCCGGGCATCAGCCGCCAGTCCCACAATTCCAGCGGACCGGGGGCCTCGGTGCCCGCGAGCAGCCGGTTGTAGCTGCCGGCGTCGGTGGACCAGAGCCGTACCGCCCGGTCGGCGGGGATCACCCTGACCTTGGGGCCCTGCTCGTAGTCGAGCAGGGTGGTGATGCTGACGCCGAGCGCGTCACCGATCTTCACGACCGTGCCGAGGCTCGGGTTGGTCCGGGCCTGCTCGATCTGGATGAGCATGCCGCGGCTGACTCCGGCCCGTGCGGCAAGCACGTCCAGGGTGAAGCCGCGCACCGAGCGCCAGTGCTTGACGGTGCGCGCCAAGGACTGGGTCAGCAGGTCGAGGTCCGACACATTCCGTCCAAAATGATGAATGACAGAGTCTCTTGCACTGTACTGCGATGTGGTGCACCAGATCGTTGACCGAACTGTACTGCGAGGCGCCCCCTGGCAGCGCGCGCTGCCGCCGTCGGCGACCGGGCCCGGTTCGGACAGCCGCTAGGCCTCCGCGTCCAGCTCCGCGAGCCGGGCCACGTCCGTCTCGTCCAGCTCGGCGAGCGCCAGCAGCTGCTCGGGGGTGACGCCCGCGGGGATCGGCACCGGGGGCGGTGTCCGTAGCGGCGGCTGCCAACCGTCGGCGGGGGTCCAGCGCCGTACCACCCGCGCCGGGGCGCCCGCCACCACGGCGTGGTCGGGCACCGCACCGCGCACCACGGCACCGGCCGCCACGACGACGTTCCGCCCGATCCGTGCGCCCGGCAGGATCACCGCACCGGTTCCGATCCAGCAGCCCGGCCCGATCTCGACCGACTCCATCCGCGGCCACTGCTTGCCGATGGGCTCCTGGGGATCGTCGTACGAGTGGTTGGTGGAGGTCACGTAGACGTACGGCCCGAAGTAGCAGTCGCTGCCGATGGTGACCGTCGTGTCCGCGATGACATGGCTGCCCCGGCCGAGGACGACCCCGTCCCCTATGCGCAGGATCGGGTCCGGGCCCAGGTCGAGGTCGGGCATCATCCCGGCGGTGAGGGTGACTTGTTCGCCGACGATGCAGTGGGCGCCCAACTGGATCCAGGGTTCGCCGAAGACCGTGCCGAGGGGGAAGGCGAGCCGGGTGCCCGAACCGAGGGCGCCGAAGCGGAAGCGGCCCGGGCGCTCGGCGGTGACGGAGCCGGTGCGCTGCACCCAGGCCCATCCGGTGTGCACGGCCCGCTGCACGGCACGACGGCGCCATGATGAGAACGTGTTCTTGCGCTTCGGCACCCGCTCACCGTACTCAGCGTGACGTACGCGCATGGCGTCGAGGGGCTGTGATCTTCGCCCCACCGGGTGGGCTACGGTGCCCCCGGATGGCGAAGACAAGGAGAGAGCTATGGCGCACAAGGCGTTGATCACAGGCATCGGCGGCAGGGAACCGAAGATCCACGAGGAGTCGTTCGTTGCCCCGACGGCCTCCGTGATCGGGGACGTGACACTGGAGGCGGGTGCGAGCGTCTGGTACGGCGCGGTGGTGCGCGGCGACGTCGAGCGGATCTCCGTCGGAGCACGGAGCAACGTCCAGGACAACTGCACGCTGCACGCCGACCCCGGTTTCCCGGTGAGCATCGGCGAGCGGGTCTCGGTCGGTCACAACGCCGTGGTCCACGGGGCGACGGTCGGGGACGACTGTCTGATCGGGATGGGCGCGACCGTGCTCAACGGCGCTGTGATCGGGGCGGGTTCGCTGGTCGCGGCGCAGGCGCTGGTGCCGCAGGGGATGGAGGTGCCGCCGGGGTCACTGGTGGCCGGCGTCCCGGCGAAGGTACGGCGTGAGCTGTCGGAGGAGGAGCGCCAGGGAGTCACGCTGAACGGAACGCTCTACGCGGACCTGGCGAAGGCGCACCGGGAAGTCCACGAGTAGTACGGCCCGCCCGAGGCGCGCGGCGGTGTCGACGCGCCACTTCGCCCGCGGGGGCGCCACCAGCCACCGGCCACCGGCGGCCGGGCGGCCCACCCCGACATCAGTCGGCGGCGGGCACCGTCTCCACCTCGGCGTCCCGCGGAGCGGCCTGCGCCTTCGCGGCCTTGCGCTTGAGCACCAGCATCGATGTGAGCCCCACCAGCACCGCGGCCACCAGGCCCAGCCACGAGAACCGCTTCAGCCACGACTCCGCGACGATCCCGACGTAGTAGATGACGGCGGTCGTGCCGCCCGCCCACAGCACACCGCCGAGCACGTTGGCGATCAGGAACTTCCAGTACGGCATCCGCAGCACGCCCGCCAGCGGTCCCGCGAAGATCCGCAGCAGGGCGACGAAACGACCGAAGAAGACGGCCCACATGCCCCACTTCTCGAAGGACCGCTCGGCGGTGGCGATGTGGCCCTCGCTGAAGTGCTTGGGGAACTTCTTGCCGAGCCAGGCCAGCAGTGGACGTCCGCCCCGGCGGCCGATGGCGTAGCCGATGGAGTCGCCGATGACCGCGCCGAGGCTGGCGCAGGCTCCGAGGATCACCGGGTCGATGCCGGCGTGCTGTGAGGACAGCAGCGCGGCGGACACCAGGATGATCTCGCCGGGCAGCGGGATGCCCAGGCTCTCCAGGCCGATGACCAGTCCCACGAGGGCGTAGACGGCTGCCGCGGGCACCGTGTCGAGCCAGTCCTGGACGTGCAACGCCGGTTCCTCCCCAATCGGGTCCTGCATTCCCCCCGGCGTGCGCCTGGGCGCATTCCCGGCGTGCGTCCCTGCCGGACGCACCCCGGAAAGCCTACCGGGTCACCGACAACCACCGGTGTGCTGCCGGGCGCACGGCAGCCCCGACCCAGTCGGCGGCGAGCACGCTCAGCGTCGGTGTTGCAGCCCCCGGCTCACACTCGGACGCGGTCGCGTCGCAGCCGCCGACCTGGGCGACCCGGGTCTCGGAGCGCCCCGCCGAGCCTTGGGCCCGCCGGCGGGGGCTGATCGCTCTCGGGCGCGGCGGTGGCCCGGCACGGAGAGTTCGGGCCCGCTGACGCTGGGGCGGACGCCGACTGATCCGACGGCGCGGGCGGGCCGGCGCCCTGGGGGGCGATGCCGGGCAGCCCCTCCTACCGGGCGCTCCCGTGGCGGCCGCTGCCTGTTTCCAGCACCCACCGCTGTCCGGCGGATCCGTTCCGTTCGGCGACGACCACGGTCCGGTCCGGTCCCCGGGCGACGAGCAGCCCGCCGCCCCGGCGCAGCAGCAGTTCGCCGCGGACGGTGAGGTCGTAGCGCACTTCGCCGGCGTGCACCACGCAGTCGGCCAGGACGACGGTGTCGTTGTCGGCGTCGGCATCGAGGCAGCGGGTCGGGTACGTGACGGAGCGCAGCAGCCCGTCGTCCTGGTACGACCACTGCTGGGAACCGGCCGAGGAGCACCGGGCCAGGACGGTCCGGATACCGCCGTCGGGGCGGCCGCCACGCAGGTCGAGGCAGAGGTCGGCGCCCGTGTTGCGGAGTCTGCCGCGCCCCACCTCGACGGGATCTTGGGCGGAGGCGGAGGGCGGGGGTTCGGGGGCGGACGAGCCGTCGGGGGCCCCCGGCGAGACGGAGTTGCCGCTCACCATTCCCCAGCTGGTGTCGGGCCCGGGTTCGCCGTCGCCGTCGGACGAGTTCCGGGTGACGAGTACGGTCGCGAGCAGCGCCAGGGCCGTGACACCCGCGCCCACGAGTACCGCCTTGGTGCGCCTGCGGGCCGGGGTGAGTGGACCGGTCGGCCCGGGGCGGTGCCGGCCGCCGGACCTGAGCCGTGCGGTATGCCGTGCGATATGCCGTGCGGGTCGCGCCTCGTGGTTGTGGGCACGGGCGGGCCGCGAGTCGAGATAGCGGCGGGCGCCCCAGCCCAGCACGGTCTCGGCGAGCAGCACTTCCAGGCCGCCGTCGAAATGGCTGAGCTGTTCGGCGGCGTGACGGCAGTGGCGGCAGGCCGCCAGATGCCGTTGGACATCGGGCAGCAGGTCTCCGCCGCGGCGAATCGGGATGTCGAGAAGACGGTTGTAGAAGCGGCATTCGCGGGTGGGCGCGAGTTCCCGGTGGGCCCGTACACAGCCCGTCCGGAATTCCTCACGGGCCCGCTCCAGCGCGGCCACCGCCGTGCTCGCGTCCACCCCGAGCAGAGCGCCCGCGGCGGACAGGGACTCGGCCTCCACCTCGGTGTGCCACAGCAGGCATTGGGAGGCCCCGGGAAGAGCCCGGAATGCGCGCTCGGCGAGCTGTCGCCTTTCGGGGGTGAGCGACCTCGCCGCGCGCAGACCGCGACCGCCGGTCGGTTTGCGGAGTTCCGGCAGGACGGCGGTAATGACATCGTCCGCGGCCCACTCCTTCACGGTGTCCCTTACGGCCGCGAGGAGTCGCGGCCGTAAGGCACCCGCACCCGCCCCTTCCAGCACCCGGTGGAACGCGGCGGCGGTCGCCATGGACGCCGAATCAGCCGAGGAGGCCAGGCAGATGACCGCGTAGTCGTGGGCCGCCCGCCAGTGCCGGGCCATCAGCAGCGCGACGGCGTGCGCGTCCGGGGTGGTCCCGCCCAGCCGGGCGACGAGTTCACGGTCGGAGCCCACGGAGCCGGCCCCGGGCCGGGGCGGGTAAGGGGGGCGGGGCGGGTGTGGGGATTGCACTGAACCATTTCCTTCCAAGCCGCAGGACGCACTGCGAATGCGCGCCCGCAGGAAAGCAGGTGCCTGATTGGTGCATACCTATGCCGCAGCGCGTGCGGATTGGTGAGCTCGAATACCGACTGGTCGGACTGCAGGGGCGGCTCACGATTGCATAATCGCCACACAGGAAACAAGAAGTTCGAGTGACCCATGTTCAAAAGGCGGCCACTTCAGAAAAGTTACCGAAGGTATCAGCACCCGCATTCGAATGACTTCACCAAAGGTCCGCCAAGTTGTGTGCGTCGCATGCCCGTTGGCACACGAAATCTCCAACTTCCGGGAACCGGTCCACAGCGGACTCAGAGCTCTCTCCCGGGGTACTCCCATCCCCGTACGCCACCCTGTGCCCCATGATCGTCCCCCACCCGACCCCTGCCCCCGCCGCCCGCACGGTCCGCAAGGCGGTGATCCCAGCCGCCGGTCTCGGCACCCGCTTCCTCCCCGCGACGAAGGCCACGCCGAAGGAGATGCTGCCGGTCGTCGACAAACCGGCCATCCAGTACGTTGTGGAGGAGGCCGCGGCGGCCGGGCTCGATGACGTGCTGATGGTCACCGGCCGGCACAAGCGGGCCATCGAGGACCACTTCGACCAGGCCTTCGAACTGGAACAGGCACTCGCCGCCAAGGGCGACGCGGTACGCCTGGACGCGGTGCGCGACCCGGCACGACTGGCGGACATCCACCACATCCGGCAGGGCGAGCCCCTGGGCCTGGGCCACGCGGTGCTCTGCGCCCGCCGCCACGTCGGTGACCGGCCGTTCGCGGTCCTCCTCGGCGACGACCTGATCGACCCGCGCGAGACCCTGCTCAGCCGGATGCTCGACGTCCGCGACCAGTACGCCGGCAGCGTGGTCGCCCTCATGAAGGTGCCCCGCGAGCAGATCCACCTCTACGGCTGTGCGGCCGTGGAACCGACCGGGGAGGACGACGTCGTCCGGGTGACCGGCCTGGTCGAGAAGCCCTCACCGCGGGACGCGCCCAGCACGTATGCGGTGATCGGCCGCTATGTCCTCGACCCCGGCGTCTTCGACACCCTGGAGCGCACCCCGCCCGGCCGCGGCGGAGAGATCCAGCTGACCGACGCCCTTCAGGAACTCGCCGCGGGCGGCACGGTGCACGGAGTGCTCTTCGACGGACTGCGCTACGACACCGGCGACAAGGCGGACTACCTGCGCACGGTGGTCCGACTGGCCTGCGGCCGCCCGGATCTCGGTCCCGAGTTCACGGCCTGGCTCAAGGAGTTCGTCACGAGCCTGGAGAGCGGCGGGACCACGGGCGGCCGTCGGCTCGTGGCCTGACGCGGGCGACGAGGCGGTGCCGCCGGGCCGGACGACGCGCGAGGCCCCGGGCCGGTCAGGCACCGGCCGGGGGCCGCACATGTTCGGACGGTGCCGCTCAGCCGTTGGGCCGCAGCGTCCAGGTCACCGTCATCTCCCCGGTCACCGCCCCGTCCTCGCGCTGGATGGCGACGGTCACCGGGAACTCGGGGCGCTTGCCCTCGTCGAGCTCGGCGACGACCTCGGCGGCGGGGCGACCGAGCGTCGCGGTCGCCGTGACCGGCCCCAGGGCGATCTTCCTGAACGCGATCTCGGCGGTCACCGGAAGCGGCACGGCCCGGGAGAGCTGGTCCCCGAAGGCCGCCAGCACGATCGCGCCACTGGCCGACTCCCCCAGCGTGAACATCGCTCCGGCGTGCGGCCCGCCCACGTGATTGCGGTACTCGCTCTGGTCCGGAAGGGCCAGTACCGCCTTCTCCGGAGTGGTCTCCAGATACTCCAGGTTCAGGGTCCGAACCATCGGCACCGTGGCGGCGAGCAACTCGCCGATCGACATCTGATCTGCGCTCATAGCGGCATGTTACCCACGAGTAGTCATCGGCGACCAGGGCCGCCGTCCATCGACGGGTCCACGAGCACGGACGAGCCCTGATTGCTACGTCCCTGACAAGGGCCAGTGACCGAATCGTGTCCCTCTCGGCACTAGGGTGGCTGCCCATGTGGCCAGGACAGCAGCCGCCCGGGGGCGAGCAGAACCCGCAGCAGCAGAACAACCCGTACCAGCAGCCGGGTTACCAGCAGCCGAATCCGTATCAGCAGCCCGGATTCCAGCAACCCAACCCCTATGCGCAGCAGCCGCAGTGGGGCGCTCCGGCACCGGTGGGCTCCCCCGAGCCGCCGTCCGGTGGTGGCGGAAACCGGACCAAGGTGGTCGCGATCGTGGCGGCCCTCGCGGTGGTCGTGGCGGCCGGCGTGACCGGGTTCCTGGTGCTGGGCGGGGACAAGGACGACGAGGCGGACGGCGGCAAGGACACCAAGCCGTCGACCAGCACGTCCACCGAGCCGAGCACGTCCGCCTCCCCGTCCGAGGAGGACCCGCGCGGCGGTGACGCCGAGAAGGCGACCGTGGCGGGCTGGAAGATCGTCGTCAATCCCAAATGGGGCACCGCGTTCGACGTACCGGCGGACTGGGAGGTGCGGTCCGCGAACTCGGCAATCGCCTTCGAGGACGAGAAGTCCGACGACCTCAAGCCGATCATCACGATGTCGGCGCCCGCGGTCCTCAAGTCCAACTGGTGCGAGTCCGACGACGACAAGGACGGCCGGATGGACACCATGTCCCTGGCCGCGACCGGCACCAAGGGCGCCAACGGCGCCAAGGACACCGACGAGATCGCGCTGAACAACCCCGCCTGGTGGGTCTACGGCGGATACACCCAGCCGGACAAGAAGAGCATCACCGTCGCGAAGAAGGCCACGCCCTACACCACCGCGTCCGGCGTCAAGGGCAGCTACTCCTGGGCCTCGTCGACCGACACACCGGCGAAGGGCAAGTGCGTCACCGACGGCAAGGCGATCAGCTTCGGCTTCAAGAACTCGGCCGGTGACTTCGTGTCGTGGAACTTCTACGGCGCCAAGGGCGTCAAGGAAGAGGTTCCCGAGAAGACCATCATGAAGATCCTCAGCACGGTACGGCTGCACGGGGATCCGACCGGCTGAGCCGCCCGGCACGACGCGGGCGCCTGCCTGAGGTCACCCGATGCCGAACGCCCCGTCCGGGGGTTCGGGCGACGGTACGGCGTCCTCGTCCCCAACCGGCCGTGCGGCACCGATGAAGTCCCGCAGGGCGGCCCCGTGTTCGACGCGCGCGGGGAAGGCGTCCGACGCGGTGAGCCGGGCCAGGGCGGCCGTGTCCACGGGGTGGTGCGCGGCGACGATCACCACGTTGCCGAAGCGGCGCCCGCGCAGCACGCCCGGCTCGGCGATCAGCACCAGCTCCGCGAACACCGTCGCGAAGGTGGCCAGTTGCGAGCGCAGGAAGGCGAAGGGCGCCGCGTCCGCCAGGTTGGCCAGATAGACGCCGTGACCGCGCAGGACCCGGGCGGCCGCGCGGGCGTAGGGGACGGACGTCAGGTGGGCCGGTACCCGCGAGCCGCCGAAGACGTCGGCGACCAGCACGTCGGCCGAGTCCGCCGGGGCCGCCTCCAGCCAGGCCCGGGCGTCCGCCGCGTGCACGACGACACCCGCGCCCTCGGGCAACGGCAGTTGCTCCACGACCAGGTCCAGCAGGGCGCCGTCGGCCTCGACGACGTCCTGCCGGGAGCCGGGCCGGGTCGCGGCCAGGTACCGGGGCAGGGTGAGCGCGCCCCCGCCGAGATGCAGCACGTCCAGCGGACGCCCCGCCTCGGCGACCGTGTCCAGGACGTGCCCGAGCCGCCGCGCGTACTCGAACTCCAGGTGTTCCGGCTCGTCCAGGTCGACGTACGACTGCGGTGCCCCGTCGACGGTGAGCAGCCAGGCGCGTTCCCGATCGACGTCGGGCATGAGCTTGGCGGTGCCGTGATCGACGGCACGGATGACGGGGACGGATTCGTTCACGAGATCCATTGTGCCGGTGCAGCCCTGCTGAGCCGCCCGCGCCGGCACGCCCCGCAGGGGCGCGGGGGACCGCGCGACCGGTCACACCGATCCCGCGGTCCCCCGCAAACGGGCCGTCCTCTCACTCGACGGCGGTCACGGTCCCCGCCCCCACGGTCCGCCCGCCCTCACGGATGGCGAACCCGAGTCCCGCCTCGAGCGGTACCTCACGCCCCAGCTCGACGGTCATGGCGACCGTCTCCCCGGGCCGGGCGACGGCGATCTCCCCCAGGTCCACGGAACCGACCACATCCGCGGTGCGAATGTAGAACTGCGGCCGGTACCCCGTGGCGACCGGCGTCGAACGGCCGCCCTCACGCGTCGAGAGCACGTACACCTGCGCCGAGAAACGACTCCGCGGCACCACACTCCCCGGCGCCGCCACCACATGCCCCCGCCGCACCGCGTCCCGCGGCACTCCTCGCAGCAGCAGCGCCACGTTGTCCCCGGCCTCCGCCTCCTCCATCGGCTTGCCGAAGGTCTCCAGTCCCGTGACCACCGTCTCCACGGCGGCCCCGAGCACCTCGACCCGGTCCCCGACGCGCACCCTGCCCCGCTCGACCGCACCGGTGACGACCGTCCCCCGGCCGGTGATGGTCAGCACGTTCTCCACCGGCATCAGGAACGGCGCGTCCAGGTACCGCTCGGGCATCGGCACATAGGTGTCGACCGCGTCGAGCAGCGCCTCGATGGAGGCCGTCCAGCGCGGGTCCCCTTCCAGGGCCCTGAGCCCCGAGACCCGTACGACGGGCGCCACGTCGCCGCCGTAGCCGTGCGCGGTGAGCAGGTCGCGCACCTCCAGCTCGACGAGGTCGATGAGCTCCTCGTCGCCCGCGTCGGCCTTGTTGAGGGCGACGACGACGTGGTTCACGCCCACCTGACGGGCCAGCAGCACGTGTTCGGCGGTCTGCGGCATGATCCCGTCGAGCGCGGAGACGACCAGGATCGCCCCGTCGAGCTGCGCGGCGCCGGTGACCATGTTCTTGACGTAGTCGGCGTGGCCCGGCATGTCCACGTGCGCGTAGTGGCGGGTGTCGGTCTCGTACTCGACGTGCGCGATGTTGATGGTGATGCCGCGCGCGGCCTCCTCCGGCGCCCGGTCGATGCGGTCGAACGGCACGTAGTGGGTGCCGCTGCCGGATCCGCGGTCGGCGAGGACCTTGGTGATGGCGGCGGTCAGCGTGGTCTTGCCGTGGTCGACATGACCCATCGTGCCGATGTTCAGATGCGGTTTGGTGCGGACGTACGCGGTCTTGGACATAGCGGTTCCTCGAAGCCTCTGCGTAGGTGATGGGACCCCGAGGACTTGCCGACCCTCCCCCTGCGGGGTCCGCCGGACGTTCCGGAGAGGGTCAGCTTCGAGCGCCGTCGACAGCGGCCGCGAAGAAAGGAACGGCAGCCTTCGGCGCATCCGCGACTGCGGATGCTGCGAGGAGGAAGGCGTACCGGAACATGACGCAGATCATTGCCGAAGCGTCGTCCCACGTCGAATGGTTTTTCGCGGGGACAAAAGGTACAACGGACAGGATCCATACGGCGATCACACATGTCCGTCGGTTACCGTCGCAGGATGCTCGATGCCACCACCCGCTCTGGGGGCACCGCAACGGCCTCTCCCCGGGCCACCGTCACGGAGCTCGCCCTAGCCACGGATTTCGTCACCCCCATCACCGCGCCGGCGGGATTCACCGCACGCTGTTCGAGAGTGCTGTTGTCGCCGTGGTCGCGCCTGTCGCTGCTCGTCGCGCTGCTCGCCGGCGCCGCCTCGACGGTGCTGCTGTTCGAGCCACAGCGGCTGTTGGCGGACGGCTGGCCACCACAGCTCGGCGGAGCCGCGGCGGCCCTGGTCTTCGCGGTCGCGTACGGGCTGTGCACCGTCGCCTTCGTGCCCCGCCCCCTGCTGAACCTGGCGGCGGGGGCGCTCTTCGGCTCCCAGTTCGGGATCGCCTCGGCTCTCGCGGGCACGGTGCTCGGCGCCGGCATCTCCTTCGGCCTGGGCCGCGTCCTCGGCCAGGACGCGTTGCGCCCGCTGCTGCGGGGGCGATGGCTGAAGGCAGCGGACGGGCAGCTCAGCAGGCACGGCTTCCGCTCGATGCTGGCGGCGCGGCTGTTTCCCGGCGTGCCGTTCTGGGCCGCCAACTACTGCGCGGCCGTCTCCCGCATGGGCTACGTCCCGTTCCTGGTCGCCACCGGGCTCGGCTCGATCCCGAACACCGCCGCCTATGTCGTCGCGGGCGCCCGCGCCTCGACGCCGACGTCGCCGGCCTTCCTGATCGCGATGGCCTGCATCGCGCTGCCGGCGCTGGTGGGCGCGGCGATAGCCTGGCGCAAGCGTCACCAGCTGCGCGGGGTCCGGTAACCGGGTCACCGGTCCGCCGACGAGGACCTGGCGGCCTCTCCGCAGCCGCCGGGGCCGGACGGTGACCGGCCCGACAGCCCCGTAGCGCACGCCCTCACTTTCAAACCCCTGTGCCAGGACGGTCACTTCAGGACGCTACGCTGCCCCTCGACACATCTGATCGCCGCGCCCTGCGGCTCGGTGTGCCCGTCGCTCCTCACCACGATCAGCGCTTGGACTCCGTAACTTCATGTCTTGGTTTGAATCCCTCATCCTCGGACTCGTCCAGGGGCTGACCGAGTTCCTCCCCGTCTCCTCCAGCGCGCACCTGCGCCTGACGGCGGCCTTCTCGGGCTGGAAGGACCCCGGCGCGGCCTTCACCGCGATCACCCAGATCGGCACCGAGGCCGCGGTGCTGATCTACTTCCGCAAGGACATCGGGCGGATCATCTCCGCGTGGACGCGTTCGCTGGCCAAGAAGGAGATGCGCGCCAACCACGACGCGCAGATGGGCTGGCTCGTCATCGTCGGCTCGATCCCGATCGGCGTGCTCGGGGTGACGCTGAAGGACCAGATCGAGGGGCCGTTCCGCGATCTGCGGGTCACCGCGACGATGCTGATCGTGGTGGGCGTGGTCATCGGCATCGCCGACCGGCTGGCGGCCCGCGACGAGAACGGCGGCCGGCACCGGGCGCCCAAGCAGCGCAAGACCATCAAGGACCTGAGCGTCAAGGACGGCCTGATCTACGGCCTGTGCCAGGCCTGCGCCCTCATCCCGGGTGTCTCCCGCTCCGGGGCCACCATCAGCGGCGGCCTGTTCATGGGCTACACCCGCGAGGCCGCGGCCCGCTACTCCTTCCTCCTCGCCATCCCGGCGGTGCTCGCCTCGGGCCTGTTCGAGGTCAAGGACGCGATGGAGAGCGACCACATATCCTGGGGCCCGACGATCTTCGCCACGGTGATCGCCTTCGGAACCGGCTACGCGGTCATCGCCTGGTTCATGAAATTCATCTCGACCAAGAGCTTCATGCCGTTCGTCTGGTACCGCATCGCCCTCGGTATAGCGGTGATCGTGCTGGTCAGTATGGGTGCGCTGAGCCCGCACGCGGCTGAGTCCGCAGGCTGAGGCCCGCCAACTCTCCCCGCCCGCCCGGCTGTTCCAGCGGCCATGACGAAAAATCAGTGACCAAGCACATACGGGATCGGTAGCCATTCCATAGCGGACTGTCAGTGCTTGGCCCTAGGCTTGTGCGCATGTCCCCCAATACCGTGGCTCCTGGTTCCGTGCGGTCTGCTGCCGAGTTGAACGAGCAGATCCGGGCCCTCTGGATGCGCGCGGGCGGCATCCTGTCGACCCAGGAGCGCGCGGAGTACGAACTGTTGGTGGTCGAGTGGGCGGCCGCGATGCGCGGCGAGATCGTCGAGGCGGCCTGAGACCGGCCCATAGGTGGGCTGCCCCGCCGAATCCTTTCGACCGTCGGGCCCGTTCGACGACCGTGCACCGTCAGCCGCCCCCACTCACCGCCCGCCGGACACCCGCAGTACCGCCCCCGTCGCGTACGACGCGTCGGGCGACATCAGCCATGCGACGGCCGCCGCGATCTCCTCCGCCTGTCCCGGCCTCCGCAACGGAATCGTGCCGGCCGCGCGTCGCGCACGATCCGGGTCGCCCATCGTCGCGTGCATCTCCGTGTCGATCATTCCGGGCGCGACCGCGTTGACCCGGACCCCGTCCGGCCCGAGTTCCTTGGCCAGGCCCACTGTCAGAGCATCGACAGCGGCCTTGGTCGCCGCGTAGTGGACATAGTCGCCCGGGCCTCCAAGGGTGGCGGCAGCCGACGACACATTCACGATCACGCCGCTCCCCCGGACCGTCATCAGCTGAGCCGCCCGACGTGAACACAGCAGCGTGCCCAGCAGGTTGACGTCCACGACCCGACGCAGATCCACCGGTTCCGCGTCGGCGAGCCGCCCCAACGGACCGGTCACGCCCGCGTTGTTCACCAGCCCCGTCACCGGCCCGAGCCGCTCCTCCGCCACGCGGAAGAGCCCGTCGACCTCCGCCTCGACCGAGGTGTCCACCCGCACCGCGACACATCGACGCCCGGCGTTCCTCACCCCGTCCGCCACCTCCTCGGCAGCGGCGGCGTCCCGGACGTACCCCACCACCACGTCATGTCCGTCCGCCGCGAGCCGCAGACAGGTCGCGGCCCCGATCCCCCTGCTGCCACCGGTGACCACCGTGACGGGACGTGCCATGAGAACCTCCTGCGCTGTCTGTCCTGTTGGTCGGTCCATGCAGCACATAGTGCTGCCCCGCCGGCGACTTCGTGGCGCTGCCCCGCGCCCGCTTGGCCCCGCCCCCTTGGCGCCGTCCCCGCCATGCCCAACACTGAGCCGATGACGCAGCGTGTGGAGCTTGCCGCAGTGATGGACCGACTGGCCGTCGACGGGCTGATCACCGACTACGCGGTGGCCGTGGACGACGGTGACTGGCCGGCGTACCGCGGTCTGTTCACTTCCGACGGGCGGGCGGACTACCGCTCGGCCGGTGGGATCGAGGGGGACGCCCGGCACGTCGCCACCTGGCTCGCGGAGAGCATGCGGGTGTTCGCGATGCGCCAGCATCTGATCGTCAACCGTCGGCTGCGTTTCGGCGTCCTGAACCAGGACACCGGGGACACGGCCCAGGTCCAGGCCGACTACGTCAATCCCATGCGCCTCGCCGAGGAAGGGGACGGCGCCGGCCCGGGCACCCCCGACTTCGTGTGCGGCGGCCGGTACGACTTCGGGCTGCTGCGCACGGAGGACGGCTGGCGGCTGCGCGAGGTGGTCGTCCGGGAGAAGTGGCGGCGCCTGCCCGGCCGGGCGCCGGCGTCTGTGATCAATTGAGCCATACAGGGTAGAAGGCGCAGTATGACTTCGTTCGGCCAATTGCTCGCCTCCCCGTGGCGGCGCTCGATCGCCGCCGCGCTGGCCGGTGCCCTGCCCGTACTCGCGTTCCCCGCCCCGTCGCTGTGGTGGTTCGCCTACGTGGCCGTCGTCCCCTGGATCGTGCTGGTCCGCTCGGCGCCGGCCGGGAAACGGGCGGCGTACGACGGCTGGTGCGGCGGGTTCGGTTTCATGCTGGCGATGCACCACTGGCTGGTGCCGAGCCTGAACGTGTTCACGTTCGTCCTCGCCGCGCTGCTGGGCGCGCTGTGGGCGCCCTGGGGCTGGCTGGTACGCCGCTTCCTGGCCGGAACGCCCTCGCGGGGCAGGATCGCGGCCGCCCTTGTGGTTGTGCCGTCGGGCTGGCTCGGGATCGAGTTGGTGCGCTCCTGGCAGGGGCTGGGCGGCCCGTGGGGCGTGCTCGGCGCCAGTCAGTGGGAGGTGTCGCCCGCGCTGAGGCTGGCCTCGGTCGGCGGGGTGTGGCTGCTCAGCTTCCTGCTGGTGGCCGTCAATGTGGCGATCGCCGTTCTCGTCGTGATCCGTGAGTCGCGGCTGCCCGCCCTGGCCGGGCTCGTGGCCACGGCCGCCGCGGCGTCGGCGGCCTGGGTCTGGTCACCGCGTCCCGACACCGACGGCCGGTCCAGGATCGCGGTCGTCCAGGCGGGTGTGGTGGACGGCGCCAAGAGCGCCGACCGCAGGTTCGACCTGGAGGAACGGCTGACCCGGCGGCTGGTCGGGCAGGACGTCGACCTGATCGTGTGGGGCGAGAGCAGCGTCGGTTACGACCTGGACGACCGTCCCGATCTCGCCCGGCGGATCGCTGTCCTCTCCCGTGAGACCGGCGCCGACATCCTGGTCAACGTGGACGCCCGGCGCTCCGACAAACCCGGCATCTACAAGAGTTCCGTCCTCGTCGGTGCGGACGGTCCCACCGGGGACCGCTACGACAAGATGCGGCTGGTCCCCTTCGGCGAGTACATCCCGGCGCGCAAGCTGCTCGGCTGGGTGACCTCCGTCGGCAAGGCGGCGGGCGAGGACCGCAGGCAGGGGTCCCGGCAGGAGGTGATGAACGTCGGGCACGGGCTGCGGATCGGCCCGATGGTGTGCTTCGAGACCGCCTTCCCCGACATGACCCGCCATCTCGCCGAGGACGGCGCCGACGTACTGGTCGGCCAGTCGTCGACATCGTCGTTCCAGCACAGCTGGGCCCCGAAGCAGCACGCCTCGCTGGCCGCGCTGCGCGCCGCAGAGACGGGGCGCCCCATGGTGCACGCCACGCTGACGGGCGTGTCCGCCGTCTACGACGCGAGCGGCCGGCCTGTCGGCTCGTGGCTCGGGACCGACAGCAGCGCCGCCCAGGTGTACGACGTACCGCTGACGAAGGGCGTCACCCCGTACGTCCGTCTCGGCGACTGGCCGGTGCACGGGGCGCTGGTGGTGCTCGCCGTGTGGGCCGTCACCGAGGGGGTGCGGACGCTGCGGATCAGGCGCCCCGCTCCTGAACCGCGCGTACCACCCGCTCGCACAGCTCATGAGTCGCCAGCGCGTCCCGGGCGCTGAGCACCTGGCCGGCGCGGACGGCGTCGAGGAAGGTGAGCACCGCCTGCTCGATGCCGCGCTGCCGGGCCACCGGCACCCAGTCCCCGCGCCGCCGCACGGTCGGCTGGCCCTTGTGGTCGATCACCTCGGCGAGGTTGAACACCTGACGCTTGGTGTCCTGACCGGACACCTCGAGGATCTCCTCGGCCGAGCCGCTGAGCCGGTTCATCACCCCGAGCGCGGTGAAGCCGTCCCCGGCGAGCTGGAGCACGACGTGGTGCAGCAGCCCGTCCTCGACCCGGGCGCGGACGGTGACGTCGTCGACCGGGCCGGGCACCAGGAAGCGGAGCGTGTCCACGACGTGGATGAAGTCGTCGAGGATCATCGCGCGCGGTTCCTCCGGGAGCCCGATCCGGTTCTTCTGCATGAGGATCAGCTCGCGCGGATGATCGGCGCACTGCGCGTATCCGGGCGCGTGGCGCCGGTTGAACCCGACGGCCAGGCCGACGTTCCGTTCCTCCGCGAGGGCCACCAGCCGCTGGGAGTCGGCGAATTCGTACGCCAGCGGCTTGTCGACGTACGTCGGCACACCCGCCGCCAGCAGCCGCGTCACGATCTCGGGGTGCACGGCGGTCGGTGCGTGCACGAAGGCGGCGTCGAGATCCTCGCCGAGCAGGGAGTCCAGGTCGGCATGGCGTTGGGCCGCGGGAACGTGGAGGCCGTCGGCGACCCGGGCGAGCGTCGCGGGGGTACGGGTCTGCAGGTGCAGTTCGACCTCTGGCTGCCCGCCGAGCACGGGCAGGTAGGCCTTCTGCGCGATGTCGCCCAGTCCGATGCAGCCGACCTTCACGGGGACTCCCTCACTGCTTGCCTGCGCGTGCCTCCCCGGCAGCATACGGGCGGCGGCTGCGGCCGCCGACCGGCGGTGCGTCGACAGCGCACGGCCTGGAGCGGGGGCCAGGCCGTCGGGTGGGTCGCGCCGGCGAGGGCGGCCCCGAAAACGCGTGGTGGGAGCGGGCGGATCAGGTGATGATGCGTGCATGACTACACCCCGCAGTGAACCCGCCCAGAACGCCGACGAACGCACCATGCTGGAGGGCTGGCTGGACTACCACCGGCAGACCCTGGCGTGGAAGTGCGAGGGTCTGACCGACGCCCAGCTGCGGACCGCTTCGGTGGCCCCGTCCGAGCTGTCCCTGATGGGGCTGGTGCGGCACATGGCGGAGGTCGAGCGCGGCTGGTTCCGCAACGTACTCGTCGCCGACGATCCCGGCCCCATCTACTTCACCGACGAGGACCCGGACGGCGAGTTCCATCTCACCGAGGCGGACACCTGGGACGAGGCCTACGCCACCTGGCAGGCCGAGATAGAGATCGCCCGGCGCAACGCGGCCGGCTTCGCCCTGGACGATCTCTCCCGGGGCAAGAGCCGATCCAGGGACGAGCCCTTCAATCTCCGCTGGATCTACACCCACATGATCGAGGAGTACGCCCGCCACAACGGCCACGCCGACCTGGTCCGCGAGCGCCTCGACGGCGCGACGGGAGACTGACGCAGAGGGCGCCGCGCCGCACGCGGAAGTCAGCGGCGGCGGGCTCGAACCCGCCTTATGGGGCCGGAGATCACCCGTGCGGGGCATCCTCCGCTTGTCCGCTGTCCAAAGGCCGCCGGACCCAGCAGAGTTGCGCGCGTGCATCGAACGACGACCACCGCAACGCTCCTGGTCACCGTGGCTGTCTCGGCCCTCGCGGGTTGTGTGACGGTCCAGCGCCCGCCCGTCTCCGGCCCCCCGGCGGTGCCCGCCCGGCCGGCGGCGCCCCGGCCCGACGGTCGGGAGCAGCCGCAGGTCGTGCAGGCGCCGGCCCGGGAGGCCCTGGAAATGATCGGCCCGTCCCGCCGCCCGGAACCGGCCGCGCCCCCGTCGACGGCCCCGGCACGGACACCGCAGGAGCAGCCGCCCCGCACGCGACCGGTCCGCCCCGCGCGCCCTGAACCCCGCCACCCCGATCCCGGCCACCTCCGCCCCCGCCACCCGGCCGTCGGGCAACCCCGGGCACCTCGCGTGGAGATCCCCGACGTGCCCCGGACGGTCCCCCAGGGCCCACAGGACGTCTGCGCCCTCGGCAAGAAGTACGGCGGCTGGCAGCCGGGCAGTCCGGAGTCGACGATCTGCCAACAGACCTACGGGCGTTGAGCATCCCGTCGGCACCTGGCTCAGGGCCGCTGCCGGGGCGGCCCCCATGTTCCGCCTCCGCCCGGGTCCCCCTCCCCCAACCGCAATTCCAGTCGGCTGATCGCCGCCCGCACCCCGTCGCCGTAGCTGTCGTCGGCCAGCGCCTCGGACGCTCTTCGGGCCCGCCGCAGATGGGTGCGGGCGGTTTCGGAGCGGCCGAGTTTCAGGTAGTCCGACGCCAGGTTCAGGTGCAGCGAGGGGTAGAGCGCCCGCACCGCGAGCGCCCCCTCGTGGTCGGCGAGCCGGTCGTCCGTCAACTCCTCGGCGGCCGTCAACGCCCGCAGGTCCCAGGCGAGTTCGTCGAACGGATCGTCCTGGGTGTCGGCCAGGTAGTGCGCCAGGGTGCAGCGGTGCAGCGGGTCGCCGTCCTCCCCGATCTCGGCCCACAGATCCAGGAAGCGGTGCCGGGCCTCCTCGCGATCGCCGGCGTGATGCAGGATGACGACCTGCCCGATCCGGGTCATCACGGCGTCCGTGGCCGCCTGTCCCCGTCGCTCCGCCATCACGTCCTCCGCCCACTCGTCGGCTGTCCCTCCCGACGCTAACCGCAGGCACCGACAATCCCGGTCAGGCGGCACCGGGCCTGAGCCGGCCGCAACCGGCGCGGCGGCCGCGACGGCAGGTCCGGAGAAGATCGCCTCGGAGATGAGCGACCGTCCCGTACCGGTCAGCCCAGGTTCGGGACGCGCCAGTCGATCGCCTCGTGCCCCTGCCGGGCCACCGCCTCGTTGATCTGCGTGAACGGCTGGGAGCCGAAGAACTTCTTCGCCGACAGCGGGGAGGGATGCGCGCCCTTGACCACCACGTGCCGGGTCTCGTCGATCAGCGGCAGCTTCTTCTGCGCGTAGTTGCCCCACAGCACGAAGACCGCCGGGTCGGGCCGGTCGGCCACCGCGCGGATCACCGCGTCCGTGAACTTCTCCCACCCCTTGCCCTTGTGCGAGTTCGCCTCCCCGGCACGGACCGTGAGCACCGCGTTGAGCAGCAGGACACCCTGCTGGGCCCAGGGCATCAGATAGCCGTTGTCCGGAACGGGCAGACCCAGCTCCGCCTGCATCTCCTTGTAGATGTTGCGCAGCGACGGCGGGGTCTTCACACCGGGCCGCACCGAGAAGCACAGGCCGTGCCCCTGGCCCTCGCCGTGGTAGGGGTCCTGGCCGAGGATCAGGACCTTCACCCGCTCGTACGGCGTCGCGTCCAGCGCGGCGAAGACCTCTTCGCGCGGCGGGTACACCGGGCCCCGCCCCCGCTCCTCCTCGACGAACTCCGTCAGCTCCTTGAAGTAGGGCTGTTGCAGCTCGTCGCCCAGAACCCCGCGCCAGGACTCGGGCAGCATGGCGGTGTCGGTCACGTCAACGTCCTTACGGTGTGCGGTCACTACGACGTGCGGTCACGTCCAGGCCACCGAACCTACAGGCGCGCACTGACAATCGCCGTCAGGGGCGACGAAACCGCCCCTACCAGCTGGTCTTCCGGTACAGATGCCACACGGTCATGATCGTCGACGGGTCCAGTGCCCGCTCCGCCCCCGAGATGTCCGCGCTGGCCGCCACGTACTGCCGGCCCTGCCACAGCGGCAGCAGCCGCGCGTCGTCGACGAGGATCTGCTGGGCCTCCTCGAAGTCCTTCTCCACGTCGGCCCGGTTGCTCTCGCCGCGCGAGTGGGGCAGCAGCACGTCGGTGATCTTGGGGGCCGGGTAGGGCGTGCCGAGCGCGTTCTCCTTCCCCACGAACGGGGCGATGAAGTTGTCCGCGTCGGGGAAGTCGGGGAACCAGCCGCGCCCGAACACCGGGTACTCGCCCTTCTCGTATCCCCCGCGGTAGGTCTTCCAGGGGCGGCTCTTCAGGGTGATCGTGAAGAGGCCCGAATCGTCCAGCTGCCGCTTGAGCTCCTGGAACTGCAGGGCGGTCTCGGAGCCGTAGCGGTCGGTCGTGTACCAGAGGGTGAGCGGGACGCGTTCGGTGATGCCGGCCTCGGAGAGGATCTGGCGGGCCTTGGAGGTACTGGGGTTGCCGAAGTCGTCGAAGAACCCGGTGGTGTGGCCGGTGAGGCCCTTGGGGACCATCGAGTACAGCGGGTCCACGGTGTCCTTGTAGACCTTGTGCGCGATCGCGGCGCGGTCGACGAGCTGGGCGACGGCCCTGCGCACGGCGCGCTTGTTCGCCCACGGGTCCTTCGGGTTGAACACCAGGTAGCTGATGTCGGTGCCGGAGCCCTCGACCAGCTGGAGGTCCTCGTCCTTGTCGCTCTCGAGGGAGACGACGTCGTCGGCGGCGAGGCCGCGGTAGGTGACGTCGATCCGCTGGTCCCGCAGCGCCTCGACCATGGACGACGAGTCCTGGAAGTAGCGGATCGTCACCGCGTCGTTCTCGCGCTTTGCGAAGCCCTTGTAGCTCTTGTTGCCGACGAGCTCGGCCTTCTCGCCCTCCTCGTAGGACTTGAGGGCGTACGGCCCGGACCCGGACACCTCGCCGTCCTCACGGAGGGATCTGGCCGGGTAGTCCTCGGGGTCGACGATCGACATGGCCGGAGTGGCGAGCACGAACGGGAACGTGGCGTCGGGCTGGTTCAGGTGGAAGACGACCTCGCGCTCCCCCAGCGCCTGCACCCTGTCCAGGCTGCCCAGGAGTCCGGCGGGGCCGCTGGGTGCCTTGATGGCCTTGATGCGGTCGATCGAGTACTTCACCGCCCGGGCGTCCAGCGGGTGCCCGTCGGAGAACTCCATGTCCGCGCGCAGCTCGCAGCGGTACGTCTGGTTGGACCTGTCGGTGAACGCGCAGCTCTCGGCGGCGTCCGGCCGGGGCGTGGTGGCGCCGTTCGGGTAGGCCAGCAGCGTCTGGTAGATGTTGCGGAACAGTTCCCAGGAGCCGTCCCAGGAAGCGGCGGGGTCCAGGGTGCTGGGTGCGCTGGTGGTGCCCACCACGATCGGCCCGGCGTCGTCGGAGGAGTCGGACGACAGGACACCGCAGCCGCCGGCCAGGGACGATATGGATGCGATGGCCGCCACCTGCCGCAGGCCTCGGTTCCGGTTGAACACGCGCACGCTCCTCGATCTGCCGTACCAAGGGTCGGCAGACCATACCGCAGCGTTCCGCCCGCTCAACCTCCTCGTAAACCTCTTCTCGACCGAAGATTCGATGACGACGTTGTCATCGTCCGGTGACGCTCCGATACGCCGACACGGGCGCCGTCTGTGTCGACGAGCGCCCGTGCCACGGTGCCGAAGGTCAGCTCACACCGGCGTTCAGGAAGATGCCGCCGTCTACGACGAGGGTCTGGCCGGTGATCCAGTCCGACTGGTCCGAGGTGAGGAAGGCGGCGGTGCCGCCGATGTCGGAGGGCACCCCGAGCCGGCCCAGGGGGTAGGCCGCGGCGGCCTCCGCCTCCCGGCCCTCGTACAGGGCCTTCGCGAACTGGGTCTTCACGACGGCCGGGGCGATCGCGTTGACCCGCACCTTGGGCGCGTACTCGTGCGCCAGCTGGAGGGTCAGGTTGATCATCGCGGCCTTGCTGATGCCGTAGGCGCCGATGAAGGGCGAGGCGGAGACGCCCGCGACGGACGCGACGTTGACGATCGCACCGCCGTTGTCCTTCTGCCAGGCGTGCCAGGTCTTCTGCGCGAAGCCGAGCGCCGAGACCACGTTGGTCTCGAACACCTTGCGGGCGACGTCCAGGTCGAGGTCAGCGATCGGCCCGAACACCGGGTTCGTACCGGCGTTGTTGACCAGGAAGTCGACGCGGCCGAAGGCCTCCATCGTGCGCTCGACGGCGGCCGCCTGATGGTCCAGGTCGTGCGCCTTGCCCGCGACGCCTATGACCCGGTCGGCGCCGAGCTGCTCGACGGCCTCCTTGAGGGCGTCCTCGTTGCGCCCGGTGATGCAGACGCGGTCGCCGCGCGCGACGAGCGCCTCCGCGACGCCGTAACCGATGCCGCGGCTGGCGCCCGTGACGAGCGCGACCTTGCCGGAGAGTTCCACCGAAGTCATGTTCCCGGGCCCCTAGTCGAGCGGTCCGCCGGCCACGTACAGCACCTGTCCGGAGACGAAGCCGGCGGCCTCGTTCGTGAAGAAGGCGATGGCGTTGGCGATGTCGTCGGGCTCGCCGACCCGGGCCACCGGGATCTGGGTGGCGGCCGCGGCCTTGAACTCCTCGAAGTCCATGCCGACCCGGGCGGCGGTCGCGGCGGTCATGTCGGTGGCGATGAAACCGGGCGCGACGGCGTTGGCGGTGATGCCGAACTTGCCGAGCTCGATGGCCAGGGTCTTGGTGAAGCCCTGCAGACCGGCCTTGGCGGCGGAGTAGTTGGCCTGGCCCCGGTTGCCGAGCGCGGAGGACGAGGACAGGTTGACGACCCGGCCGAAGCCCGCGTCCACCATGTGCTTCTGCACGGCCTTGGTCATCAGGAAGGAGCCGCGCAGGTGCACGTTCAGGACGGTGTCCCAGTCGGAGACGCTCATCTTGAACAGCAGGTTGTCGCGGAGCACGCCCGCGTTGTTGACCAGGATCGTCGGGGCGCCGAGCTCTGCGGCGACGCGCGCGACGGCCGCCTCGACCTGAGCCTCGTCGGAGACGTCCGCGCCGACCGCGATCGCCCTGCCTCCCGCCGCGGTGATCTTCTCGACGGTGTCCTTGCAGGCCGCCTCGTCGAGGTCGATCACGGCGACCGCGCGACCCTCGGCGGCCAGTCGTACGGCGGTGGCGGCACCGATGCCGCGCGCTCCGCCGGTGACCACGGCGACCCGCTGCTCAGTGGTGGACATGTGCTGGTTCTCCTCGCCCTCGAGAAGGACGCCCATCAAGTGAGCGACCGCTTAGTACCTTCAGCAGACGTGACGCTAGAAGCCCTGGCACGCGGTGTCAACGGCAGTTCGGTCACGTGTGATCCATCACCCGCGTGGCCGACCCCTCGGCGGGCCCCGCGCGCCCCCCATCGTCCCGCACCGACGCCCCCGGAAGCACCCGTTCGGGCCCGCACCGCACGCCTGTGCGCCATGTGGCCCATAGCGTCGAAGCCGCGGGCCACTCGTGGCCGGAAAGGAGGCGCTCCATGCGTCGTCGTACCGGTGCCATAGGCACGCTGATCGCGCTCGCCACGATCGTGCCGTCGGCCGCCACCGCTCACGCCCAGGATCTGGACTGCTCCGACTTCACCTTTCAGGAGGAGGCCCAGGCAGTGTTCAACACCGATCCAAGCGACCCGAACCGGCTGGACGAGGACCAGGGCCCCGACGACGGCATCGCCTGCGAGGCGCTGCCCCGCCGCGGCGCGCCCGTCATCTCCGCGACCAGCCGCCCGCGCGGTTTCGCGACCCCGACGGCCGTCACCCCGACGGGTGGCGTGCGCGGCGGCCTGGGCGGTGGCTCCGGTTCCGGGCCGAGCGGCTGGGACACCGGGATCGGGCTGGCCTTCGTGGCCGGCGGGGTCCTCGCGGCCGGCATCGTGGTGAGGCGGCGCCGGGGCTGAGGGCGGTGTCGCGGACCGAGGGCGGTGACGCGGGTTCACAGCGGTGTCGCGGACCGAGGGCGGTGACGCGTTTTTTCACGGCCGGTGCCGCGGGCTTGTCACCGCACCAGCAGGCCGAGGAGTCGGTCGGCCTCCGCGGCCGGGTCGACGGTCAGGCCGGTGTGTACCGGGCCGGGCTGGACGATCGTCGACCGGGGAGCGATCAGCCAGCGGAAGCGGCGGCCGGCGTCATCGGAGGCGGCCTGACCCGCGGCCTGACCGCCCGCGCAGATCCCCTCGACGGCACGCAGTGCGGCCCGAACGCCGGGCACGTCCACGTCCGGGTCGAGAGCCAGCAGCCTCGTCTCGTCGAGGTGGGTGCGCACGCCGACGTACGCCTTGGCCCGGCAGTACACGAGCACCCCGGCGTTGACGCATTCGCCGCGCTCGACGCGGGGCACGATCCGCAGCAGCGCGTACTCGAAGACCTCGCGGTCGTCGCGGCGGCCGCCCTTGATGATGTGGCGTTCGTTCACTTGGATCCTCCGGTGACCTCGACGCGGTCGTGGACGACGGCGGCCCGCGCGAGAAGGGGTCGCGCGTAGGCCCGCCGGAGGTCGTCCGGCGTCGCGAAACCGGGCTCGTCCGTGAGCCACACATCCGGGATCCGAGCGGTGACCTCGGTGAGGAGTTCCTCGGTGACCAGTGGCGCCAGCGCGGCGGCGGCCCCGGCGACATCCGGTGAGAAAGAGCTCAGCACATGGTCCGTGGCGTCGTACGGACGGGCCGCGGAGGCTTCGGCGCCGGGCCAGTTGTGGTGCCAGATCATGGTCGCGCCGTGGTCGATGAGCCACACCTCGCCCTGCCACCGCAGCAGGTTGGGGTTGCGCCAGGAGCGGTCGACGTTGTTCACCAGGGCGTCGAACCACACGATCCGCCCGGCCTCCTCGGGGCTCACCGGGAAGGCGAGGGGATCGTAGCCGACGGCGCCGGAGAGGAAGTCCATGCCGAGGTTGGTGCCGCCGCTGGACTTGAGCAGACCCTGCACCTCCGGGTCGGGTTCGCCGAGGCCGAGGTCCGGGTCGAGGTCGATGGTCACCAGCCGGGGCACCCGGAAGCCGAGGCGTCGGGCGAGTTCCCCGCACACCACCTCGGCGACCAGCGTCTTGCGGCCCTGCCCGGCGCCGGTGAACTTCATGACGTAGGTCCCGTGGTCGTCGGCCTCGACGAGCCCCGGCAGTGAGCCGCCCTCACGCAGGGGGGTGATGTAGCGGGTGGCGGTGACTTCAGTCAGCATTTTCCCAGGCGCTCCCAGCCTCCGGCATGAAGTGAGCATAGTAACCGAGCGTGACAGCCGGCCGAGGAGGGGCACCGCGACGCGACAACTCCAGCACCGAGTTCCCGGTTGCCGGTTACCGGTTACCGATCGTCCGTTGATCCACATCCGCAGCGGGTAGACGCGTCGGCATGGCTGAGGTTGTACAGGCTGGACTGTGGGGATTGGTGGCGGGTTCGGCGCTCCTGCTCGGTGCCGCGTTGGGGTACGGGCTGCGGGTGCCGCAGAAGGTGATCGCGACGGTGATGGCCTTCGGCGCCGGTGTGCTGTTGTCGGCGGTCTCCTTCGAGCTGGTCGGGGAGGCGTACGAGGAGGCGGGGCTCGCCCCCGCCGTCGTCGGCACCATCATCGGCGCCTCGGCCTACACAGCGGGCAACGTGTGGCTGGCCCGCCGGGGTGCGCGCCACCGCAAGCGCTCCGGCCACCGGGGTGCCGAGGCACAGCCCTCGGAGGACGAGCAGGGCGGGTCCGGGGCGGCGCTCGCGCTGGGCGCCCTGCTCGACGGGGTGCCGGAGTCCGCGGTCATCGGCGTCAGCCTTCTCGACGGCGGCGCGGTCAGTCTGGTGACGGTGGCCGCGGTGTTCATCAGCAACGTTCCCGAGGGGCTGTCCAGTTCGGCGGGGATGAAGAAGGCCGGCCGCGCCAAGGGGTACGTGTTCGGCGTCTGGGCGGCGATCGCCGCCGCGAGCACGGTGTCGGCCGTCCTCGGTTACACGGTGGTCGGCTCCTTCTCCCCCTCCGTGATCGCCGCGGTGACCGCGGTGGCCGCCGGGGCGATCCTCGCCATGATCGCCGACACGATGATCCCCGAGGCGTTCGAGGACGCGCACCTCGCCATCGGGCTGATCACCGTGAGCGGCTTCCTCGTCTCCTTCGCCCTCTCCCACACGTGACCGCCGGGCACCCGATGACACGGTAGGACGGCGACCGCGTGATCCGCGGCCGCCGTCCTTGTCGACAACCTGTGCGCTCGCAGAGCCGTGTCAGCCGGCCATCCGGGTCGAGCGGCCACGGCCGCCCCGGTCCGTGACGCCCGCCGTCGCGCTGGTCACGAGCGCGAGCAGCAGGGCGACGGCTCCGACGATGATGTTGTTGACCATGGTGCGTGTGGTGTCCACGTTCCCGGCCACCACCCATGGCGAGATGATGGTCCAGACGCCGATCATCGCGGCGGCCCAGGCGCGGGCGTGAGTGCGCTCGTAGGCCAGTCCGAACCCGCCCAGGAGCAGCGCGTACGCGATGCCGGTGATCAGGTTGTTCACGGCCAGGGTGCTGAAGCCGTTGAAGCCGGCGATCCAGGGGGATGCGGACAGGTACACCCCGGTGATGAGGGCCAGCGCCTCGACGGCCTGCCCCTGCTGGGTCGTCACCGCTCGCTCGGCCCGGGCGTGGCGCTCCCGCATCTCCAGAATGTCCGGGTGTGACTCCATGGTCCTATGAGTCTGATCGGTCATGATCTCCTCCTGCTTTGGGGATGCATGGTGCATATATCCCGGTATGTGCCGAGTACCCACCAAGCGTCCACCATCCCGCGCCAGCGCGAGTTGTGAGAGTTCGGCCCGAAAAACAAGGGGCGTGCCTGGCGGGATACCCCCTCACAAAGCGCCCGGGTACCGGTGACCAGCCCCTGACCGTGCGCTCGCGAACAGGGCGGGTACCGGGTGCCGGTGCTGCCCTCGCCGACCTCGTTCTGCGGAGCCTCGGTCCCGGCCGGACGCGTCGGGGTCTGCTGGACCTCATGCACTCCCGTTCCGTCGGCGGACTCGGCTTCCCGCCGCTGGCGGCGCTGCTGGACGCGGGCGGCCGGTGGCTGCTGTACCGGACGGAGCTGTTCGCGGCCACGCGGCACAGCCCACTCCTGCACAGCCTTGTCCACGCCCACCTGCTGGCCGCGGGGCTGCTGTTCACCTTCGCCGTGTGTCAGCTCGATCCGGTGCGCGCCGCTGGAGTGTCGCCGTGCGCGGTGGCTCCCTGCCGGCCGCCGGTGCCTCCCACGCGGTCCTGGCGAAGACGCTGTAGGCCCGTCCGCCGCCGGGCACCGGCTTCGCCGTGGCCGACCTGCACGACGGGGCCCGCCTCATGTACGTCCCGTGATCGTTCACCTCGACGAGCCCCGGCTGTGAGCCGCCCTCGCGCAAGGGCGTGACACGGCGGGTCGCGGTGGCTTCCGCGAGCATCGCCGCAGGTTGCCGGGGTGTGGCTGAACAACCGGCGCTCCGGGCCCGTACCTGTGGGCAGTTCACGAGTATTCGTTGAAGGGAACGTCAGCATGGCCAGCGAATCGCACCACCCCGTCCCGGCCCCCAGCCGCCGTACCGTCGTGGCGAGTCTGGGCGCGGCGGGGCTCGCCGTCGCGCTGACCGCCTGCGGGTCGGACGACGACGCGTCCGGCTCGCCCACCGAGCAGGGTGCCGCAGGCACCGGAGGCACCGCCGCCGATCCGGGAGCCGGCGGCGGCACCGCGCTCGCGAAGACCGCCGACATACCGGAGGGCGGCGGCAAGGTCTTCAGCGACGAGAAGGTGGTCGTCTCGCAACCCAAGGCGGGCGACTACAAGGCGTTCTCGACCATCTGCACACACCGCAAGTGTCCGATGACGGACCTCAAGGGCGACGTGCTGTCCTGCTCCTGCCACGGCAGCCAGTTCTCCGTCACCGACGGCAGCGTGAAGAAGGGCCCCGCGACCGAGCCGCTGGCCGCCAAGCAGATCAGCGTGGACGGGGACTCGATCAAGCTGGCCTGATCCGGGGGCGGCGTCTCCAGCAGGACAGCACCTCGTCCGTGCTGGTGAGCGTGGCGACCAACGCGAGGGTGTTGCGGATCATCGCCGGGGTGTAGTCGGAGGGCACCCCGGCGATGCCGTCCGTCGGCACGACGGCGGTGTAGCCGCGGTTGACGGCGTCGAAGACGGTGTTGGGTATGGCCACGTTGGCCGACACGCCGGTCACCACCAGCGTCCGGCAGCCCAGGTTGCGCAGCAGCGCGTCGGCGTCGGTGCCCTGCATCGGTGACAGCCCGTGCAGCCGTCGTACGACGAGATCCTGCTCGGTGACCTCGATCGGGGCCGCCACCCGGACCGCCGGGGTGCCCGCCACCTGCTGGACGGGCAGCCGTTCGGCGGCGCGGAAGAGCCGGGCGTTGCGGCTGGCGCCCCGGCCGTCCGGGCGGCGTTCGGCGATCGCGTGGATCACCTGGACGCCGCTCTCGTGCGCGGCGGCGACCAGCAGGGCGACGTTGGCGAGGGCGCCCGAGGAGCGTGCCTCCTCGGCGAGCTCGGGCAGGGCGCTGGCGGGTCCGACGACGCCCTGCTGGCACTCGACGGTGAGCAGGACCGTGGTCGCCGGATCGAGGAGTTCGCTGAGCTGGTCGTACGACGGCACGGCTCCCCCTGGTGGCCGACGGTGTGGCGGGTGAGACTAGCCACCATTGCGCGGGGACGGAAGACGACCCATCCTTTTCTGACGTGATGTCAGAGGATCTCCTCTGACACGACGTGGGAGAAAGAGGGGGAGGACATGACCGTCACTCAGCGCAGGGGCCGGAAGATCATGATGACGCCGGGTGAGCTGGACGAGTTCCTGACCAGTCAGCGCACCTGCCGCGTGGCGACCGTCTCCGTGAACGGCGCCCCGCACGTGAGTACGCTCTGGTTCGCCTGGGACGGCACCTCGATGTGGCTGTACTCGGTGGTGCGCAGCAAGCGGTGGACCGATCTGCGGCGCGATCCGCGGGTCGCGATAGTCGTCGACACGGGTGAGGAGTACGAGGAGCTGCGCGGCGTGGAGCTGTCCGGGGCAGTGGACTTCGTGGGCGAGGCACCGCGCACCGGGGAGCTGTGCGCGGAGCTCGACCTCCCGGAGACCTTGTTCGCCCGCAAGAACTTCCGCCTGGAGGAGATGCCGCACGACGGCCGGCACGCATGGGTGCGGCTGACGCCGGAGAAGATCGTCTCCTGGGACTTCCGGAAGCTGGGTCCGGCGTAGTCCGGCAGGACCCCACGTAGTCCGGCGGGGCGTCCCTTCGGCCCGTTCGGCGGGGAACCTCAGGCGACTTTCGACGCCGCCGTCCGCAGCGCCTCGACCCCCGCCCGGATGGACGGGCGGCGGTCGGCGTCCGCGCGCCACACCGCGTAGATGTACCGGTGGACGCGATGCCGCAGCCGCACCACCCGCACCCCCTTCGGCATCGGGTCGCGGCCGAGGCGGGGCGCCACGCAGACGCCCAGCCCGGCGGCGACCAGGGCGAGTTGGGTGTGGTGCTCCTCGGCGCTGTGGGCGATCAGAGGCTCGATGCCCTTCGCGCGCAGCGTGTAGAGCAGCCACTCGTGACAGAACTCGCCCTCGGGCCAGGCGACCCACTCATCCTCCGCGAAGTCCTCCAGGTCGATCTCGTCCCGGTCGGCGAGCGGGTGCCCCTCGGCCACAGCGATCTCCACGGGATCGTCGAGGATCGACGCCTTGGCGAGCCCCTGGGGCATGGGCAGCGGTTTGTTGTACCAGTCCAGGACGACCGCCATGTCGGCGTCGCCCCGGAGCACGGCGTTCACCCCCGCCTCCGGCTCCAGCTCCCGCGATCGCACGCGCAGCGCCGGATGGTCGGTGCGCAGCGCGGCGAGCGCGTCGGGGAACAGCCCCCGCAGTGCGGTGGGGAAGGCGACCAGCCGCAGCTCACCGACGACCTGTCCGCGCTGGGCCTCCAGATCGGACTGGGCGAGTTCGACCTGCGACAGGATGCGCGCCGCGTGCTCGGCGAGCAGTCGGCCCGCGTCCGTGAGCCGCACCCCCCGACCGTTCTTGGCCAGCAGCTGCTGGCCGATCTCGCGCTCCAGCTTGGACATCTGCTGCGAGACGGCCGAGGTCGTGATGTGCAGCCCCTCGGCCGCGCCGCTGACCGAGCCGTGCCGGGCGAGGGCGTCGAGGGTGCGCAAGCGCTCCAGGTTCAACATATAAGCAATACTACGAGGTACCTCGCTGAATATCTTGCTTGTGCTACGAGATCACGCGCGCCATCGTTGCAGCCATGACCACCGTCACCCCCACCTCGACGCCCGCTCCGACCGTCTCCGGCCTCACCCTGGACTGGCGGCTGCGCTTCGGCGCCCTTTCGCTGATCTGGGGTTTCAGTTTCCTGCTCATCAAGGTCGGCACGGAGGGCTACGCCCCCTTCCAGGTCACCCTCGGCCGTCTGGTGTTCGGCACGGCGGTGCTCGCCGCGGCGATGGCGGTCAGGCGGCAGCGGCTTCCGCGGGGCACGCGCACCTGGACGCATCTGACAGTCGCCGCCTTCCTCCTCAACGCGCTGCCCTTCTCCCTGTTCGCCTACGCGGAGCTGACGATCCCATCCACCCTCGCCGGCATCTGCAACGCGACCTCACCGCTGTGGGGCATGGCGCTCTCCCTGGTCGCCCTTTCCGAGGACCGGCCGACCAGGACCCGGGTGGCGGGTCTCGGCATCGGGTTCCTGGGCGTACTGACAGTGCTCGGCGCCTGGCAGGGCTTCCACGGCCTGGACGCCACGGGCACGGCGATGGCCCTGGTGGCCTCCCTCAGCTACCCGATCGGCTGGATCTACGTCCGTCGCACCCTGGCCGGCTCCAGCCACTCGAACCTGTCGCTGACCGGCGCCCAGTTGCTGCTCGCCACGCTGCAACTGGCGGTCGTCACCCCCCTGTTCACCAGCGCACCGAGCCACTTCCCGGTCGTCCCGCTGCTGGCGACGGCCGCGTTGGGCGCCCTCGGCACGGGACTCGCCGTGCTCGTCCAGTACGGCCTGGTCGCCGAGGTCGGCCCGACGACCGCGCAGATGGTCACCTACTTCATCCCGGTCATCGCGACGGCTGCCGGTGTCGCGATCCTCGGCGAGTCGCTGAGCTGGTCGACGCCGGTCGGCGCGGCGATCGTGCTGGCGGGCGCGGCACTCACCCGGGCGAGACCGAGGACCAGGCCCTGAAGCGACACACCGACCCGGCCCGGGCCCGGGCCCCTCCCGCTAGGGCCTGTCGTTTGGATCACGCCGCAGACGCGGGGTCTGGCACGCACTCCCCCACGCTCGGCTGCGGTCGAGCGGGAGGGACCCCCACCCGCGTTGTCGTCGGTTGCCGACTCCCCCACGCTCGGCTTCGCTCGCGCGGGGGGACCCCCATGACCCCGCTCACCGGCATCGACCAGCACCGTCAGTTTCCTGCGGCCTGATCCAAACGACAGGCCCTAGACGTAGCTGCGGGCCGGCCCCGGGCTGACGGCGGAGGCGATCGCGTCCGCCAGCGGCCCGGTCTCCTCCGGGGTGAGAGTCGCCACGGTGACCCGGATGCCCGGGGGCGAGTTCAGCCGGAAACGCGCGCCGGCCGAGACCGCCCAACCGGCGTGCAGGAGTCGGGAGACGGTTCCGGTCTCGTCGGGCACCGGGATCCACACGTTCAGACCGGAGCGCCCGTGGGCCCGTACCCCGCGCTCCGCGAGCGCGTCGATCAGCAGGTCGCGGCGCCCTCGGTAGGCCGCCGCGACCGCCGCCGGGTCCAGCGCGCCGTCGGTCCACAGCCGCAGCAGCGCCCGCTGGAGGACCCGCGGGACCCAGCCCGCGCCGAGCCGCTGCCGGCCGCGCACCCGGTCGAGCGTCACCGGATCCCCCGTGAGCACGGCGAGCCGCAGGTCGGGGCCGTACGCCTTGGCGACCGAGCGCACGAAGACCCAGGAGTGGGTGGCGCCGGCCAAGGGGTGCAGGGGGAGGTCGACGATTCCGTTGCCGTGGTCGTCCTCGATCAGCAGGGCCTCCGGGTACTCACTCAGAACGGCCCGCAGGGCACGCGCGCGCGTGGCGGTCACCGAGGCACCCGTGGGGTTCTGCGCCCGGTCGGTGACGATCAGCGCGCGCGCCCCGGCCTCCAGGGCACGCCGTACGTCGTCGGGCACCGGCCCCTCGTCGTCGAGGCCCACCGGGGCCGTGCGCAGCCCGAGGGCCGGGACGAGGTCGAGCAGGCTGCCCCAGCCGGGATCCTCCACGGCGACGGTGTCCCCGGGTTTGAGATGGACCGCCAGCACACGCTCGATCGCGTCGAGTGAGCCGGAGAGGACGGCGAGAGGCCCGTCCGGCACGCCGTCGGCGTCCAGATGGGACCGCGTAAGCCGTTCCAGCCCCGGTTCGACGGGCGCCTCTCCGTAGAGGACCGGCTCCCGGTCCCCCTGTTCGCCGGCCGCCGCGAACGCCTTCGCCAGGGACGGCAGCAGCGCCGGGTCCGGATTGCCGTCGGCCACGTCCCGCACGCCCGCCGGGGCGTCCGCCCTGATCTCCTGGCGCCCGGTGGTGGCCGGCCTGGGCCGCACCCGACTGCCTCTGCGCCCGGCGGTCTCGATGACTCCACGCTCGCGAAGGATGCGGTAGGCGGCCGCGACGGTGTTCGGGTTCACTCCCAGCCCCGTCGCCAACTCCCTGATCGGTGGGAGAAGTTGACCAGGTTCCAGCTCTCCGGCCCCCACCGCGCGCTCGATGCTCGCCGAAATCTCCGCCGCACGTCGGCCTGCGATCCGATATTCTCCTAGCACAAACTCAATTATGCACTAGTGCAATGGAGAACGCCATGCAGGAGAGCCCTCAGTCGACGGCCACCGCCTACACCCCCACCGAACGCACCGTCCCCACGCGCTCCGCCGACCGGGCCTCGTACGACGCGGAGGTCGTGCACGCGATACTCGACGAGGGCTTCGTCTGCCATCTCGGCTTCCTTCGCGACGGCGCGCCGATCGTCCTGCCCACGATGTACGCCCGGGTCGGCGAGCGGCTCTACGTGCACGGCTCGACGGGCTCGCGTCCGCTCCGGATGACGGGGCAGGCCGACCCGGGCCTGCCGGTGTGCCTGACCGTCACCCACGTCGACGCGCTGATCCTGGCCCGCTCGGCCTTCCACCACTCGCTCAACTACCGCTCCGTGATGGTGCACGGCGTCGCCCACGACGTGACGGACCCCGAGGAGAAGCAGGCCGCTCTGAACGCGCTGGTCGACCACGTCGTGGCGGGCCGGGCCGCCGACTCCCGCCCCGCCAACAAGAAGGAACTGGCCGCCACCGCGGTGATCCGCCTCGACCTGAACGAGGTCTCCGCCAAGCTGCGCACCGGCGGTGTCAACGACGAGCCCGAGGACCTGGCCCTCCCCTACTGGGCCGGCGTCGTCCCGCTGCGCAAGGGCTACGACACCCCGGTCGCGGACGCCGCTCTGGCCCCAGGCACCGAAGTGCCGGACTACTTGCAGTGAGGTGAACGGGGGGCCTGTCCCGCATGCCTGACGTGCACAGGCCCGGCGTCCCCATGCTGGAAGCACCTCTTGCCGTCAGGCGCGCGCGGCCCCCTCATCCGCCGCGCCCCGCGCCTGCACCGTCCCCCGCGTCTCCGCCACCGCGAGTCCCGCGACCGAGCCGAGCATCAACAGGGTGCCGACGAGGGTCCCGAGGGTGAGCCGCTCCCCCAGCAGGGCCACGGCCAGCACCGCCGCGCTCGCCGGTTCCAGCAGCATGATCACGGACACGGTGGCGGGACGGACAACGGCGGCGGCAGCGAAGTAGAGGGCGTAGGCGAGGGCCGTGGGAACGGCCGCGATGTACGCCAGCAGCCACAGCAGCCGACCGAGATCGGCGGTGTGCGGCACCATGCCCTCGGCGAGGGCGAACGGCAGCAGGCACAGGCTGGTGACCGCGAACGCCGCCACGGACGTACTGGCGGCGTCCACCCGCCCGTCGCGACCCCATCGGCGGGTGAGCAGGGTCGTCAGGCAGTACCCGGCAGCCGACAGCAGTCCCAACAGGACCCCTGACGGCCGTACGGTCGCACCCCCGGCGCCGAGGGTGAGCATTCCGAGCCCGGCGAGCGCCCCGGCGACGGCGACGATCCCGCCCCGCCCGAGCCGCTCCCCCAGAGTCAGGCGGGCGCCCAGCGCGATGAGGACAGGACCAGCGCCGAGGGAGACGACGGTGGCCACGGCGAGTCCGGTGGCGGCGACGGCCGCGAAGTAGGCCGTCTGGAACACGGCCAGCCCGACACCCGTGGCGCCGGCCCTGAGCGCCCTGCGTCCCAGCGGTTCGGCCACGCCGGTCCGGGCACGCGGACACAGTAGGCGGGCGACCGCCAGCAGGACGAGCCCGGCCGCGCAGCGCCAGAAGGACAGGGCGAGCGGACCGATGTCACTGGCCCGGTAGGCCAGGGAGGCGGCCGCGCCCGCGGTGCCCCAGGCGACACCGGCGACGATCAGATAGGAAAGGCCTCGCCCGACGGGCAGGCCGACAACAGTATTCGACACGCGTTCTCTCCGCAGACGCGCCCGAGCGCGGTGGCCCGTGCGCACAAAGTTCGGGAAGGACGCCCGCTCGGCGGGGTCCATGGACTTCGTCCGCGGGCAGCACCGTGACGCCCGGCAGAACGCCGGGCGTGCGTTTCGGCGGCCCGCCTCAGGCGGCGGGCGGCGGCAGAACGCGTGCGCGGGAATGCATGATCGCCAGCCTAGGCAGCCGGCCTGGTGGCCGACAATTTCTTTTCTCCGTCCCCGCCGGCCACCGGTTCGGCGGAGTTCTCGACGGGTGCGGACGACTGCGCGATGAACGCGCCGGCCAGCACGACCACACCACCGACGATCTGCGGCGCCGAGAGGTGCTCACCGAGCAGGATCCAGGCGAGCACGGTCGCGACGACCGCTTCCAGGCAGGCGACGACGACGGCGACCTGCGGGGAGAGCCGCCGCACCGCCAGCACGCCGGTGACGTACGCGAGGACCGTGGCGACGAACACGATCCAGCCCAGCAGTACACCGGCCGCGACCGGGGTACCGTCCATGTCCGTGGTGCGCGCGAGGACGGACCAGTCCATGCCCCACGGGCGCGCGACGACGGTCAGCACGGCGGTGCCGACCAGGAGGCCGTACGCGATGACCCCGAGCGGGTCGGGTGCCTGGCCGCCGGAATCGCTGCCCTGGTCGGACAGCACGAAGTAGCCGACCTGGCAGCAGGCGGCCCCGAGTGCGAGCAGCAGGCCGAGAACATCGAAGCTCAGGCCGGACCAGACCTCGACGACACAGGCGAGCCCGCCGACCGCGAGGACCACCCCGAGCGCGGCGGCCCGCGTCACCGGCCGCCGCTGCACGAACCGCACCCAGCCGAGCACGAGCGCCGGCGCGAGGTACTCGACGAGCAGCGCGACCCCGACGGGGATCCGGGACAGCGCGGCGAAGTAGCAGGCCTGGACACCGGCCACGGCGAGCAGACCGAACCCGGCGAGCAGGGCCGGACGGCGACGCGGCAGGGCGCGGTGGCGGACCGCGACCGGCAGCATCAGCAGGGCGGCGCCCGCCACTCTCAGCCACACCACGTCGAGCGGGTCGAGTCCCGCCTCGATCAACGGTTTGGCCGCGACGCCGGATCCGCCGAAGGCGACCGCGGACGCCACCGCGAGACCGAGACCGACGCCCCTGCCTCGGTGGCCCTGACTGCTCCCAGACGTGTGCACCGGCACATGATGGCAGCCGATGACATGAGCGTCACGCCCATTCACACCTGTCTCACCGACTGGAACGAGACGCGCCACGGCCCTCCGGTCGCGCGACAGACCCGTTCAGACAGCCGGCCGGAAGCGACTGTCGGCCCGGACGAACACCAGGTTCGCGTCGATCCCGGCGCGGTCCAGTACCTCGACGGCCCGCGCCTCGGGGTCGACGAGGATCGCGACGAGCAGGTCGATGCCGAGGACGGGGCCGCCGCGGCGGCCGGCCCGCGCGCAGGCGTCCTCCAACGCTGCGCCCGCCAGCGGCGAGTAGCCCTCCACGCCGCTGACCACGGGTACGGCACCGGAGTCCTCGACGCTGCCCTGCCAGCGCAGCCCGTAGCCGATGCTGCGCTGTACGAGGTAGCCCATCAGGCGGGCGAGGCGTGGTTCACCGTCGAAGACGGACCGCACCTCGGGGTCCGACTCCAGGAGCGAGTGCAGCAGATGGGCGGTGTCGATCTGCCGGTCCCCGTCCCTGACCGCCCTGCGGCGGGCGCCGGAGACCACCGCTGCCAGCTCGGCACTGAGCCTGACATCGTCGTCCGGGTGGACCCGGGGCCGGCTGTCGGGCTCGTGGGCCGACTGCCGGGGGATACGCGGTTGCACATCCGCCATCCCATCAGCCCCTCCCCCTCGGGGCATCCGCGAAAGGAAGCATCTTCACGTCCCACGGGAAGGGGACCCGGCACGCCGGAATCTCCTCCTCACGGATGAGATCGCGCCGTTCTTCCCCGACGGCGCGCGCCGCCTTGCATCGCGTCCCGAACGCCGCACGACTCACCGCACATTTTCCTGACGGCTCATCAGTATTGAATGTTGCGGGCCCCACGGCTACGTTCCGCGACACCGTAGCCCGACACGAAGGGGTGGTCGCATGGCCGAAGTCAGCGCGGAGGCACGTATCGAGGCACCCGCGGAGAAGGTCTGGGCCCGGATGACCGACTGGTCCGCGTACGGCGAGTGGAACGCGACCCACACCAGCTTCCCCAAGGGCGGCCCGGAGACCCTCGCCGTGGGCGGGACCTTCCAGGAGAACATGAAGCTCATGGGGTTCCCGGCCGAGATCGAGTGGACCATCGAGGAGCTGGAGCCGGCTCGACTGTTCGCCGTCCGCGGCAAGGGCCCGATGTCGGTGACCGTCGCCAACCGCTACACCCTGACGCCGGAGGGCGACGCCACGACCGTACGCATCGACGGCGAGTTCACCGGCGCCGCGGTCTCCCTGATGGCGGGCAAGCTGAAGGACTCGGCCACGGCCGCCCTGAACGAGTCACTGCGCAAACTGGCGGGCCTGGTGACCTGACGGCGGCGCCTGTCGGGGGCACGAAGGCGCCCTGCGGATTCCTCCACGGGGCGCCCCGTTCCGCCGTACGACGGTCAGTCCTCGTCGGCGAGGATCAGGTACAGCTTCTTGCGGGACTCGTTGATGATGGCCAGCGCCTTCTCGCGCTGCTCCTTGCTGCCCGTCTTCCAGACCTGCCCGAAGGCCTCCATCAGACCGAAGCCGGCCTGACGGATCTCACCGAGTGCTTCCCAGTCGACGCCGCGGGAGGCTTCCTCCCAGGGCGCGTCGGGTCCCTCGTCGGCCGCGGTGCGACCGGCCTCGGTCAGGGCGAACAGCTTCTTGCCGCCCTCCGACTCACTGACGATCAATCCCTCGTCCTCCAGCAGCTGGAGGGTGGGATACACCGAGCCCGGACTGGGCTTCCACGCCCCGCCGCTGCGTTCGGCGATCTCCTGGATCATCTCGTAACCGTGCATCGGCCGGTCCTTCAGCAGGGCGAGGATCGACGCGCGCACATCACCGCGCCGGGCCCTCCCTCGGGGTCCGCCCCGCCCCCTCGGCCCCCAGGGGCCCGGCCCGAAGCCGGGCCCACCGAAGCCGGGGCCGCCGGGACCACCCGGCCCGAAGGGCCCGAAAGCAGCCCGCCGCCCGTCGAAGCCGTCCCGGCCACGACGGCCCGGACCATCCTGTCGACGTCCATGTCCACGCTCGAATCCGTGGGTACGCATCGCAATCACTCCATTCCATCGTTGATCTGTCGCGATGCCTCAACGATATATCGGGAGTGTTCCGATGACAACCCCTCGATGGCGGGGCCAATCGCTGATCTCTACGACATGGACGCGGTGCACGAGTGATCGCCCGGCGGAGCCGGCCGCGAAAATCGGGCCACCGTCCGGGAATTGGCCTTGGGACGGGGCTTCGCCCCACCTCTAGCGTCGAGGCATGCGCATCCGAATCGTTGACGCCTTCACCGACCGCCCCTTCACCGGCAACCCGGCCGGGGTCCTGCTCCTCGACGCCTTCCCGGAGGACGAGCGGCTCCAGCAGGTGGCCCTGGAGGTCAATCACGCCGAGACCGCGTTCGCCCACCGGCTGCCCGAGGGCGGTCGGGCCGACTGGGCGCTGCGCTGGTTCACCCCGGCCACCGAGGTCGACATGTGCGGCCATGCCACCCTCGCCACGGCGCATGTCCTGCACACCACCGGCGCCCACCAGGGCCCGGTACGGTTCGCCACCCGCAGCGGGGTCCTGATCGCCACGCCCCGCGAGGACGGCTCGATCACCCTGGACTTCCCGACCGCGCCGCTCACTCCCGTAGCCCTCCCGGACCGAGTGTCCGAGGCCCTGGGCGCCGAGCCGCTCGCCGTCTTCGACACCGGCCCGGACATCGGCGACCTGCTGGTCGAGGTCGCCGACGAGAAGACGGTCCGCGCCCTGACGCCGGACATCAGGTCACTGGGCGCCCTCTCCGCGCGCGGCGTCATCGCCACCGCGGCCGCCGAAGACCCCAGCTGCGGCTACGACTTCGTCTCCCGCTGCTTCTTCCCGAACGTCGGCATCGACGAGGACCCGGTCACCGGAAGCGCGCACACCGCCCTCGCCCCGTACTGGTCCCAGCGCCTCGGCCGCGCCGAGCTCACCGGCCTGCAGGCCTCGCCCCGTTCCGGCCGCGTCCACACCGAACTGCGCGGCGACCGCACCCTGCTGAGCGGCCACGCGGTCACCGTCATCGAGGGGGACCTGCTCGCCTGAGTGGCTCACCCCGTCGGCAGCCAGCCCACCTTCCCGGCCAGCAGGGCGTAGCCGACGAACGCGCCGATGTCGAGCAGGGAGTGCGCCACCACCAGGGGACCCACCCGGCCCCAGCGGCGGTACAGGTAGACGAACACCACGCCCATCACCATGTTGCCGATGAAGCCGCCGATGCCCTGGTAGAGGTGGTAGGAGCCGCGGAGCACGGAACTGGCCACCAGGGCCGTGCCCGGCGTCCAGCCCAGCTGGCCCAGGCGGCGCAGGAGATAGCCGACGACGATGACCTCTTCGAGGATCGCGTTCTGCATCGCCGAAAGGATCAGCACCGGGTACTTCCACCACACGTCGGGCAGCGCCTCCGGCACCACCGTGAGGTTGAAGCCGAGACCGCGTGCGGCCAGGTAGAAGGCGATACCACTACCGCCGATCACCGCCGCGACCGCGGCGCCCCGGCCCAGGTCCGGCCATGGCCGCGTGCGGTCGAAGCCGAGAGTTCTCAGGCTGTGCCCCTCCCGCAGCAGGAAGTGCGCGACCAGCGCCACGGGAACCAGCGCCGAGGTGATCCCGAACAACTGCCAGGCGAGATCGAGCCAGGGGCGGCCCGGCGCGGCCGAGGCGTTGAGGGTGGCCGCCTGATCCTTCAGACCACCCGGTTTGGTGACCGATCCGACAAAGCTGATCAGGGCGGACACACCACTCGCGCCGAGCGAGAGCCCCAGAACGAGCAGGGTCTCGTCGCGGAAGATCCGTCGCGAGAGCCGCTCCGGGGGAAGAGAATCGGCCACCGGGCCCGCCTCCGACTGCACGCCTGCCTCCAGTTGAGTCATCCCGCCGCATCCCCACCGCCGCTTGGCCAGGGCTGGCCTTCCTGCCTGCCGTGCGGCCGGATCCCGGCACGTTACTCAGTCGGGTTCGTCATTCAGCAAGGCGACATGGACAGGCGCCACCGTCGTGGGACGTCACAGCTTGCCTGATCAGTATGGGGCGGGCGGCAGCGCCCCCGGCCACGCGCCGCCGCCGCGCGACAGGCGGACACGTAGAAGGTCACGGGGCTCGCTGGAGGCGGGCGCGAGGGGAGGGGCGGGTGGGGGTGCCCAACTCAGCCCCATGGGCGCCGACGGCCGACGGACGGTCCCCGGGCCGAGGGCCGGGGCTGAAGCTCCCGGCCCTCGGCCCGGTGTCTCGTCCTCAGCCCAGCGGCGCCGGTTCCGGCAGGCCCACCGGCCAGGTGTGCACCGGCTCGCCTTCGTGCATCAGCTCACGGTACCGACGGGTCGTCGCGGCCAGCGCGGCCTCCCTGGACAGCCCGCCCTCCAGGGCCCGGTGGAACGTCGCGGACTGCCAGGACGCACCGTTGACCCGACGCCGGCACCGCTCCTCGATCACCCCGAGATACAGGTCGCGGTCGGCGGGTTCGACTCCCCATGCCTCCAACCCGGCCTCGGCGAGCGGCAGCAGTTCGTCGCGTACGAGGCTCACCGCGTCGATCTCGGCCGTACCGCTGTAGCGACCGCGCCGGGGCCAGGTGAAACGGGCGTCGATGCCGTCCCGGCACGCGGCGTCGAAGTTGGCGGCGGCGGCCTCGAACGGCAGCCTGGTCCACACGGGCCGGGACTCCTCGGCGAGGGCCCGGACCACGCCGTAGTAGAAGGCCGCGTTGGCGATGACGTCGGTGATGGAGGGACCGGCGGGCAGCACGCGGTTCTCGACGCGCAGGTGCGGGACCCCGTCGGCGATGCCGTAGACCGGACGGTTCCAGCGGTAGACGGTGCCGTTGTGCAGGACGAGTTCGGCGAGTTTCGGGACACCTCCCGCGTCCAGGACGGCGAGCGGGTCCTCCTCGTCGCAGATCGGCAGCAGGGCCGGGTAGTAGCGCAGGTTCTCCTCGAAGAGGTCGTAGGCGGAGGAGATCCAGCGCTCACCGAACCAGGTGCGCGGGCGTACGCCCTGGGCCTGGAGTTCGGGCGGCCGGGTGTCCGTGGACTGCTGGAACAGCGGCGGGCGGGACTCGCGCCACAGTTCGCGGCCGAACAGGAAGGGCGAGTTGGCGCCCACGGCGATCTGCGCGGCGGCGACGGCCTGGGCGGCGTTCCACACATCGGCGAAGCGGTCCGGGGTGACCTGCAGGTGAAGCTGCACGGAGGTGCAGGCGGCTTCGGGTGCGATGGACTTGGAGGTGCAGGTCAGACGCTCCACGCCGTCGATGTCGAGGGTGAAGTCCTCACCGCGGGCGGCCACGATCTGCTCGTTGAGCAGGGCGTAGCGGTCGACGTCGGAGAGGTTGGAGGAGACCAGGTCGTCCCGGTCCAGAGTCGGCAGAATGCCGATCATCACGATTCCCGCGTCGAGCTCGCCCGCTTTTCGGTCGGCATATGCCAGGGAGGTGCGGAGTTCCTCGGCGAGCCGGTCGAATACCCGCCCACCCAAACGGTGTGGGGCAATGTTGACTTCCAGGTTGAACATGGCGAGTTCTGTTTGGAAATCTCGGCTTGCGATGCGTTCAAGCACCTGCGCGTTGAGCATTTTCGGCATGCCGTCCGAACCGGTGAGATTCAATTCGATCTCCAGCCCCATGAGGTTCTTGGGCCGATCGAACCGCTTGTCGGCCAGGAGTCGCTCGAGCCCCGTCAGGCACTGTCGGAGCTTGTCGCGGTAGCGCTGGCGATCGGACAGGTCGAACTGGCCTGCCGCGACCTTCTCCCCCATCGGAGCGTCCTCCTCGATTGGGCGGGCCGACGAGCCGGCCGCCGATGTCCGGGTCAGGTGGGATGATGCCCCGCCGAGACGATCGATAACGTCCCGGACGGTCCTGACAGCCGCTACTCTTGCGGATGTGACCGGTGGCACATTCGCCGGGCATGATGCACGGTGCGGTTTCGAGTTCCCTCAGAAACTCGTGAAAAACGCCGACGACAATGAGCCGTCCGCCGCCCGGGCATTTCCCGAGGTCACCGTCGTGCACCCATCCGGGAATCGGGATGTTTCCCGCGAATCGCCGACCGAATGAAACCTTGCCGTACCCGCGAGAAACGGTTAGATGAAACACCGTAGGAACATATGTCGTATAAACTCGCGAACAAGGTAGAAGGCTGGCGCCCGCGGCCCTCGATCCTGCCGTCAGGTGATGTACGGCAGGCCTCAGCCCCGGTTTCACCGGACCAGGACCCCCGCCTCTCCTGCCTCGCGAGCTGACACCGTCGTCCGCCACGCCCCGCCACGCCCCGCCCTCGCGCCACTGTGCCTGTCGAATGAGAGGCGACCCACCATGCCCCTGCATGTCCCCCCGGCTCCCGCGCCGGCCCTGCGTTCGGTCCTCACCGCCCTCGGTTCTCCCACCGCGGTCCGCGAGGCCCGCACTCCCTCCTTGCTGAACGCCCAGGGCCCGGCCACGCCCGAGCTGCCGCTGCCCGTGCACGTCCTGGACGGGATCGACGCGGCCGGCGCCCCCGCCACCCGGCTGGCCGGCTGGCGTTTCCTGATCCGCTGCGGCGACCGCGCGGTCGCGGCGGCCGAGACCATGCTGACGCCCGACGGATGGGCGTTCTCCCACTTCTTCGAGGGCCCGTACATCACCTCCACCGAACAGGCGCTGCGTCAGGCGGAGACCATCCAGCAGCCCTGCCAGGCACGACTGCTGTCGATCCCCGGCCTCTACATGCTGACGCTCTGGCTGCACGGCGACTGCGCCGCCGACGGCGCGACCGGTCAGCCCGCCGCCACCGATCTGCTGGTCCCGCTGGCGCCCGCCCCGCCCGGCATCGCGGCCTACCGCCCATACCGGGTGGCCGACCTGCTCCCGGTGCTCACCCATCGGGTCACTCCCGCACCTCTGCTCAGCTCTCCCGCCTGACCTTCGGCGTCTCGGCGACGTCTGTGCCCCGCCCCGAATTCCGCGTGGCGGGGCACGACGCCGTTTCCGGAGCCCTTACGCTCGTGCGGGGATTCACCCGGAGCCCTTTCGCTCATGCGAGCACTTTGCGCCTCGTAAGAGCCCAGCCGGAGCGTGGCCACGTCCGGCCCAGTCCCATCCGACTACGGCGAACCACCCGAAGTGACAGTGCAGTTGGGGTGAACCGTCCGGGCGAGTGATGCGTCATCAACCTGTGAGAAGCGGTGCCGCGAAATCCCTGCGGATTGACGTCCGTGGGGCAACACTGGGTTCGGACCGACTTATCCAACGGGGGGCGGCCATGAACGACGCTTCAAGCCGCGAGACAGACACGACATCCATCTCATCCGTCACGACAGAGCGAAAGATCCCATCAATGTGCCAGCACCAGCCACCGTGCCCGACAGCAGACTCCGCCGACCGGGAATCCGCCCGCCTCGCGGCGCACCACCCGGAACAGGGATGGAGCCTGCTGTGCAACGGCGTCCTGCTCTTCGAGGACACCGGTGAGCTCCTGCCGGACGGCCGGGTCATCGCCCCGCACCGTCCGCTGGCCGGCCAGGTACTGAACGTCGCCTGAGCCTGACCGGGCGGTCCACCGCTCCGCCCGGAGTACGTGAGGGGCCGGCTCGCAGCCTCGACTGCGCCGGCCCCGACCCATGTCCGGGGCCGGTCACTCCCCGTAGCCTCTCGTGCGTGCTGCGATCCCGCGGGCGCCGTCCGCGCGCGTTCCGGGGCGAACTCTTCCCACGGTCCACCTCTTTCCGGAAGACTTCTGGAAGTTTCGTGGGTTCGTCCGGTGCGCTGAGGGCCGACGGGGCCACCGTCGACGGAGGTGGGACGTGACAGCAGGGGAGGCCGACGCCGGGACGGCGCCGCAGGCGCGGGGCAAGGTCACGATCACGGAGATCGCCCGGCAGGCCGGGGTCTCGGTGCCGACCGTGTCGCGCGTGGTGAACGGCCGGTCCGACGTCTCGCCGCGGACCCGGGCCCGGGTCGAGGACCTGCTGCGACAGCACGGCTACCGCAGGCGCCCCGCCGCCCCCGGCACCCGGGCGGCCCTGCTGGACCTCGTCTTCGACGACCTCGACAGCCCGTGGGCGGTGGAGATCATCCGGGGCGTCGAGGAGGTCGCCCACGCGGCCGGGGTCGGCACCGTGGTGTCCGCGATCCACGGACGCGCCGGCGACGCCCGGGAGTGGCTGCGCAATCTGCGGGCCCGTGCCTCCGACGGCGTCATCCTCGTCACCTCGGCGCTGGAGCCCGTGCTGCACGCGGAACTGCGCATCCTCGGCGTCCCGCTGGTGGTCGTCGACCCGGCGGGCTCCCCCGCCCTCGATGTGCCGACCGTCGGCGCCGCCAACTGGTCGGGCGGCATGGCGGCCACCGAGCACCTGTTGTCGCTGGGGCACCGCAGGATCGCTCTGATCGCCGGCCCGCCCCGGCTGCTGTGCTCCCGGGCCCGCTTCGACGGCTACCGCGCGGCGCTGGAGGGCGCGGGCCTCACGGTGGACGACTCGCTCGTCGTCCCCGGCGACTTCCACCCGGAGTCCGGGTTCACCAGCTGCAACGTCCTGCTGGAGCTGCCCGAGCCGCCGACCGCCGTGTTCGCGGCCAGCGACCAGATGGCCCTCGGCGCCATCGAGGCGCTGCGACGGCGGGGGCTGCGGGTGCCGGAGGACATGAGCGTGGTCGGTTTCGACGATCTTCCGGAAGTCCGCTGGTCGGCTCCGCCGCTGACCACCGTGCGCCAACCGCTCGCCGACATGGGCAAGTTGGCGGTCCGTACGGTGCTGCGGTTGACCCGCGACGAACAGCCGGATTCCCCGAGGGTGGAGCTCGGCACCGAGCTGGTGGTCAGGGCCAGCACGGCGCCGATGGCCGAAGCGTAGTTGTGGACGTTCCCGGGCGCCCCCCTCGTAGGCGCCCGGGAACGGGTTCCTGAGCCGGCGTCGCCCTACCTCAGCGCCTTCCGGATCGCGAAGTACGCCGGCTTCGGGGCCAGTTGCTCGTCCCACGGCAGCGCCGCGCCCTGGCCCTCGAAGACCGCCGGGATCCAGGAGTATTTGTCCGTGTAGTCCCAGAGCGTGATGCCGACGCAGCGGCGCACCGCGAGGCAGGCCTCGGTCAGGTCCCGGTACCACTCGGCCTGCGTGGCCAGCTTCGCCTCGTCCGCGGGCACGAACATGCGGATGTCTACCTCGGTGAGCGCGGTGTCCAGCCGGAGCCGTGAGAAGCGGCGGAGGTTGTCCTCAAGGGTGGTCGGATACCCGTACTGAAGGGCCAGGTGCGCCTGGAGACCGATGCCGTCCAGCGGGACACCCTGGGCCTTGAGGTCCTGGGCCAGCTTGTAGTAGGCGTCGCTCTTCGGGCCGACCGCCTCGATGTTGTAGTCGTTGAGGTAGAGCTTGGCCTTCGGGTCGGCCTGGTGGGCCCAGCGCAGGGCGTCGGCGATGTAGCCGGGGCCGAGCGTGTTGTAGAAGACGGTCTCGCGGTACGTGCCGTCCTCGTTGAAGGCCTCGTTGACCACGTCCCAGGCGTAGACCTTGCCCCGGTAGTGGCGGACCTCCGCCTGGATGTGCTTCTTCAGTACGGCCCTCAGCTCGGGCGCTGTCCAGGTGCGGCCGGTGAGCCAGCCGGGCAGCTGGCTGTGCCAGACCAGGGTGTGGCCGCGCACCCGCTGGTGGTTGGCGCGGGCGAGGTTCACGATCTCGTCGCCCTTGGACCAGTCGAAGACCCCCTGCTGGGGTTCGGTGGCGTACCACTTCATCCCGTTGCCGGGTGTGATCATGTCGAACTCGCTGCCGAGGACGGCCTTGTACGGCTCGTCGGTGAGTTCGGGGTTGTCGGTGGCGCTGCCGAAGTAGCGGCCGTGGCGCTGGGCGAGGTCGGCGAGGGTCGGCTGCTTGCCGTGCTGCCTGCCGTGCTGTTCGCCTGCCTGGGCCGCCGGGCCGGTGGCGACACCCGCGGCGACCACGAGGGCCGCGAGGGCGCCGGCGAGTCTGAGTCGGGTGCGGGAGCGAGTGGTCGTACTGCGCATGGTGCGACTCCTCACGTGCGGACGGGGTGCCCCCGGCCGGGCCGAAGTCCGGGGCCGGGGAGGGTGAGACGTACGGTCGCGGGTGCCGCTCATCCCTTCGTGGCGCCCGCGGTGAGGCCGCCGACGAGTTGGCGCTCGGCGACCGAGTAGAAGGCGAGGGCGGGGACCATGGCCAGCACCAGGTAGGCGAAGACCCTGGCGTACTCCGCGGAGTACTGACCCTGGAACTGCTGTACGCCGATCGGGATGGTCCACCACGTGGAGTCGGTGAACACCAGCAGCGGCAGGAAGAAGTTGTTCCAGCTGGCGACCACGGCGAGGACGGAGACGGTGCCGAGCGCGGGCCGGGCCATGGGCAGCAGGACGCGCCAGAAGAACCCGAACGGGCCGCACCCGTCGAGCGTGGCCGCCTCCTCCAGCTCGCCGGGGATCTGCTGGAAGAACCCCCGCAGGATGATGATCGTCATCGGCAGTCCGAACGCGGCCTGCGGCAGGATCACGCCGAGCGGGTTGTCCAGCAGGCCCAGGGACCGCAGCAGCAGGAACAGCGGCAGGGCCGCCACCGCGAAGGGGAACATCAGCCCCAGGGTGAACAGCGTGAACAGCAACTCCCGGCCCCGGAAGGCGAACCGGGCGAAGGAGAAAGCGGCGAGCGCGGAGGCCGCGACGACGATGACGGTCGTCCCGATCGCGATGACGGTGCTGCTGCCGACCAGCTGCCAGAACGAGCCCGAGCCGAGGATTCCGGTGTAGTTGGAGGTCACCCACGGGTCGGGCAGCCCGATCGGGTTGCGGGAGAGCTGGTCGGTGGACTTGAAGCCGGAGAGGACCGCGTAGAGCAGGGGTACGGCCATCACCGCGCCGACCGTGACGAGGACGACGTGGATGGGGAGCGTCTTGCCGCGGGACGTCCTGCTGGACGTCCTTAGCGCCGACGCGTTCCGTGCCGGTGTCTTCTGGATGAGGGTCACTTCCCGCCTCCTCGCATGGTCGTGGTGGCCCCTTCGAGGTCGCGGCGGAGCACGAACCGCTGGTAGGCGAGGGCGAAGACGAGGCTGATGCCGAACATGACCACGCTGATCGCGCTGGCGTAGCCGACCTGGTAACGCTTGAAGCCGAACTGGAACATGGTCACGGCCATGGTCTCGGAGTGGTGGTCGGGGCCACCCTGCGTGATCACCCACACCAGGTCGAACAGCTGGATAGAGCCGATGACGGACAGGAACACGCTGATACGCAGGGTCGGTGCGAGCAGCGGCAGGGTGACGTTGCGGAAACGCTGCCAGGCGTTCGCGCCGTCGATGAGCGCCGCCTCGGTCAACTCGGCCGGGATGGACTGCAGTCCGGCCAGGTAGAGCATCATGTGGAAGCCGAAGAACTTCCAGGTCATGACGAGGAAGAGGGTCGCCATCACGGTGGAGGGGTCGGCGAACCAGGTGCTGCCGAGCCCGTCCAGGCCCACGCCGCCCAGGACCTGGTCGGCGAGACCGTCGTCCGGGGCGAAGATCATGCTGAACAGCACGCCGGTGATGGCCTCCGACAGGATGTACGGCGCGAAGAACAGCATCCGGTAGACCGCCCGGCCCCGCACCCGCTGGTTCAGCAACACCGCCATGCCGAGCGCGAACGGTAGCTGGAGAGCCAGCGACAACAGGATCAGGACCAGACAGCGCCACAGGTCGCCCAGGAACACCGGGTCGTCGAAGAGCCGGTCGAAGTTGTCGACGCCGACGTAGTCGGAGGGCATGCCGAAGCCGCCCCACCGGAAGAAGGCCGCGTACAGGGCGAACAGCATCGGCAGCAGCACGAGCCCGATGAACAGCACCAGGGCGGGCAGTTGGAAGGCCGTCGCGGTGAGCCAGTGGAGCACGCGCCGCCGGGTTCGGTCCCGGGCCGCGGTCGCGGCCGGAGGCGGGAGATCGACGTCAGGGCCCGTCCGCTTGTCCGGAAGGAACGTGGAGGTCATCGCCGGCTACTGCTCTTCCTTCGTGGCCTTCGTGATCGACTGGGCGACCTGCTCGGGGGACTTGGAACCGGCGATGAGCGCGGCCACGCTGTCGTTGACCTCCTGACCGACAGCGGGGGCGTACGCCTGGTCGAGGTAGAGCTGGAAGCCCGTGGCGGCGTTCAACTGCGCTTGTACGGCCTTGAAGTTGGGGTCGGTGATGGCGTTCTCGGCGCCCGGGATCACCGGCAGCGTGTTGGTCTTCTTGACCAGTTCCAGTTCGGTCGCCTCGGAGGCGAAGAACTTCAGGAAGTCGACGGCCGCCTGCGGAGCGCCCCTGCGCAGCGCGTGCCCGCCGCCCCCGCCGAACACCTCGGTGATGCTGCCCTTGCCGCCCGCCACAGCGGGGAAGGGGAAGAAGCCGAGGTCGTCGCCGAGGCCCTTGCCCGCGTCGGCCTGCACCGCCGGTGCCCACTGACCCATGAGTTCCATCGCAGCCTTGCCGTTGCCGACGGCCGCGGCCTGACCGGTGGGGCTGTTGTAGGCGGCGTTGAGGAACCCCTTCTGGAAGGGGTTAAGGTCCACGAGTTCCTTGAGGTGCTCGCCCGCCGCGACGAAGTCGGCTCCGGTGAAGTCCTTGTCGTCGTACGCCTTCTGCACGGCGTCCGCGCCGGCCGTGCGCATGGCGAGGTAGGCCCAGTAGTACATACCGGGCCACTTCTCCTTGCCCGCGAGTGCGATGGGGGTGATGCCCTTGGCCTTGAGCTTGCCCACAGCGGCGAGGAAGTCGCTCCAGGTGGTCGGGGGTGTGCTGATCCCGGCCTGCTTGAAGAGCGCCTTGTTGTACCAGAAGCCGACCATGCCGATGTCGAACGGAATGCCGTACACCTTGTCGTCGAGCAGGTACGGCGCCTTGGCGGCCTTCAGCAGACCGTCGGCCCACGGCTTGGTCGTGTCGGTGAGGTCCTCGACCAGCCCGGCGTCGACCTGTTGCTTCAGGACGCCTCCGCCCCAGGTGTGGAAGATGTCGGGCAGCTTCCCGGAAGCGATCAGCGCCGTCATCTTCGACTTGTAGGCGTCGTTCTCCAACTGGACGATCTTCAGCTTGACCTTGGGATTCTGTGCCTCGAACTTCTTGGCGAGGGACGCCCAGACGCCCTTCGCCGGTTCAGTGGTGGAGATGTTCCACCACTCGATGGTGGTCGTCCCCGACGACCCCCCGTCCGAGTCGCCGCCGCAGCCGCTCAGTGCCGTCATGCTCAGACCGGCCGCGGCGGAGGCCGCCAGGAAGCCGCGGCGGGACAGTGCCGGGTCGCCCATCATGCGCTCCTTGGGTACGGGAGGGCGCATCCACGCCCGTCCGCTGGACCGAAAGTTTCGGAGATAATCCAGAAAGGTTCGTCGTTGCCGCACCCTAGAGACAGCTGCCAAACGGTGGCAACCCCTTGTACACGGGGAATCGCGGCGGAACCTCCGGCCAACTCGCCCCGGGGAGCCATTCGTTCACCAGCCGACGGTGCGTCGGTGAACCTGCCGGGCCGTCGGCGCCCGGTCAGCCGCGCACACCGGGCCGACGCGCGGCCTACCGGCGGGCCGCTCGTGGCGGCCAGCCACCACACCGTTCCGTAACGTTCGCCAGATCATCCGAAACTTTCGCGATCTAGCTCAGCTGCTCGCCGGAGCCGGTACCTTGCCCGGCCTCGCTCTCCGCGAAGACGGGGCCGAGACGTGTCGAGGGGCAGACGGGGCGAGATCAACTGCCCCCGGACCAGATCGAAGCCCGCCGCTCACCCCGCCAGTCTTAACGGAAGCTTGACGCCCCCGGCGTCCTGATCCGCAGGCCCGGGTGTCACTCTCTGCTTACGCTGATCCCGCCGTACGCGTGATGGCCGGATCCACACGCTGAGCCGCACCTCAGGAGCACCCTCGATGGCCACCACCGAACACCCACCTCCCAGTCGTCTGCGGACCTGGATGCTGGAGGGGCTGTCCGACATGGGAAAGGGCGGCGGCCACCAGGGCCCCCATGCCGAACCGGAACCCGCGCACAAGGGCCAGCGCTGGTGGCGGGTGATGTGCCTGACCGGTGTCGACTACTTCTCCACCCTCGGTTACCAGCCAGGCATCGCGGCCCTCGCGGCCGGCCTGCTGTCACCCGTAGCGACCATCGTGCTGGTGATCGTCACGCTCGCCGGCGCTCTGCCCGTGTACCGGCGAGTGGCCGAGGAGAGCCCCCGCGGCGAGGGCTCGATCGCGATGCTGGAGCGGCTGCTGTCCTTCTGGCAGGGCAAGCTGTTCGTCCTGACCCTGCTCGGCTTCGCCGCCACCGACTTCCTGATCACCATCACCCTCTCCGCGGCGGACGCCTCGACCCACCTGATCGAGAACCCGCACCTGACGAGCACCCTGCACGACCAGAAGATGCTGATCACCCTCGCCCTCGTGGCGCTGCTCGGCGCGGTGTTCCTGAAGGGCTTCCTGGAGGCGATCGGGGTCGCGGTCGCCCTCGTCGGCATCTACCTCACCCTGAACCTCGTCGTCGTGCTCGTCGGTCTGTGGCACGTCATCAGCGCGGGCCATGTGGTCACCGACTGGTCCAGCGCCCTGACCGCCGAGCACGGCAACGTCTTCGCCATGGTCGGCGTGGCCCTGCTCGTCTTCCCCAAACTGGCCCTCGGCCTCTCCGGCTTCGAGACCGGCGTCGCCGTCATGCCGCACGTCCAGGGCGACCCGGACGACACCGACGCACGGCCGACCGGGCGGATCCGGGACACGAAGAAGCTGCTCACCACCGCGGCCCTGGTCATGAGCGGCTTTCTGATCGCCACCAGCTTCATCACCACCCTGCTGATCCCGAAGAAGGAGTTCGAGCCGGGCGGCGACGCCAACGGACGCGCACTCGCCTACCTCGCCCACAACTACCTGGGCAACGCGTTCGGCACGGTCTACGACGTCTCGACCATCGCCATCCTCTGGTTCGCCGGTGCCTCCGCGATGGCCGGGCTGCTCAACCTGATGCCCCGCTATCTGCCCCGCTACGGCATGGCCCCGCACTGGGCCCGCGCGGTGCGCCCGATGGTCATCGTCTTCACCCTGATCGCCTTCCTGGTCACCTGGATCTTCGACGCGGACGTCGACGCGCAGGGAGGCGCCTACGCCACGGGTGTGCTGGTCCTCATCAGCTCGGCGGCGATCGCGGTGACCATCGCCGCCCGCAAGGCCGGCCAGCAAGGCTGGACGGTCGGCTTCGCGGTCATCTCGGCGATCTTCCTCTACACGACCGTCATGAACGTCATCGAGCGCCCCGACGGCGTCAAGATCGGCGCCTGCTTCATCGCCGGCATCATCCTGGTGTCCCTGCTCTCCCGGCTGGCCCGCGCCTTCGAGCTCCGCGTGACCAGCGTGACGCTCGACAGCATGGCGGAACGTTTCATCCGTGACATGTCCAGCCGCAAGATACGGTTCATCGCCAACCAGCCCGACCAGCGCGACAAGGCCGAGTACCGCGACAAGATCGAGCAGATCCAGCAGGACAACGACATCCCCGGTGAGGACTTCGTCTTCGTCGAGGTCACGGTCCTCGACCCGTCCGAGTTCGAGGCGGGCCTGACGGTACGCGGCGAGGTCCTGCACAACCGCTACCGGGTCCTGACGCTGGAGTCCTCCTCCATACCGAACGCCCTGGCCGCCCTGCTCCTGCACGTCCGGGACGCGACCAGGTGCACCCCGCACATCTACTTCGAGTGGACCGAGGGCAACCCCTTCGCCAACTTCCTGCGATTCTTCCTCTTCGGACAGGGCGAGGTCGCCCCGGTCACCCGAGAGGTCCTGCGCGAGGCCGAACCGGACCGCGCCCGCCGACCCCGCGTCCACACCGGCTGAGGTGCGGGCGTCCGCCCTCACGCACCCTGTCCTCGCCCCCCGCTACCTCCCGAACCTCCCCGGCGGACGCACCACGACCTGCCCGTAGGTCAGCTCACCGACCACCTCCACCCGCAGCATCACAGGTACCGTCGGCTCAGCCGACCGCCGCGCCTTGATCTTGGCGTAGTTGGTCACCAGGGCGTCCGTGTCCACCACGACGCCGGGCCGGGTGAGCAGCTTCAGGGAGCCCCCGCGGATGTCGACGTCGAGGCGCAGCGTGTCGTATGTGATCACGGCGTCGGTGAAGTCGAGCACCACCTCGCCCCAAGCCGAACGGATCTCCATCCGCCGCGGTACCACCCAGCCCTCGCCGCGCCGCGTCGAGGCACCTTCCTGTTCGATCCGCACGACGTCCTTGACCTCGGCGGAGCCCCGACGCGCGGTGACCGCCGTCGGCAGATCCGCCGTCAGCACGGCCAGCTCTCCCATCGTGCGCGCGGTCAGCGCGGCGCCCACCCGCTCGTCGAGTTCCTCCGCGGTCAGCCGCCCGTCCCCCGCAGCGACCCGCAGCACGTCCACGACCTGGTCCCGGTCCTCGTGCGAGGCCCTCAGCCCGAGCTCCGCGGCGACACCAGGATCCCCGCTCTCCTGAGCTGACCCACCTGCCATGCGCCCCCACCCCTCCCTCGTCACACTAAAGCTATATCGCGTTATACCCAACGGCCAACCCCCCACCCGCGGTTCCCCACCCGCGCCCTATCGTGACCGGCATGCAGTCCTACACAATCGGCCAGGCAGCACGGCTGCTCGGCGTGAGCCCCGACACCGCGCGACGCTGGGCGGACGCCGGCCGGGTGGCCACCCACCGCGACGACAGCGGCAGGCGGCTCGTCGACGGGCGGGACCTGGCCGCCTTCTCGGTGGAACTCGCCAAGGCCGGGGGCGGCGAGGAGGACACGCCGTACACGTCCGCCCGCAACGCCTTCCCCGGCATCGTCACCGCCATCAAGCTCGGCGATGTCGCCGCCCAGGTCGAGATCCAGGCCGGCCCGCACCGACTCGTCTCCCTCCTCACCCGGGAGGCCGTCGAGGAACTCGGTCTGGAGATCGGCATGGAGGCCACCGCCCGCGTGAAGTCGACGAACGTGCACATCGACCGCGTCTGAACCACCGGACGGCGCAGTCCTGTAGACGAAGCGCACATGCGCCCCTCGACGGCCACCTGAGCTCGCACATGCGAAGAGCCACGGGGCTTTCGCTCGCACATGCGGACGTATGATCTGTTGCATCGGAAGGGTCCGCCGACTCTTCTCCAGACAGACCCAGGGAGTGGACCCGTGATGACCCGTTCCGTACGTCGGACCCGCCGTACGCTGCAGGTGGCCGGTGCGGGAGTCGCCGTGCTGCTGGCACTGTCCGCCTGCTCCTCGTCCGACTCGGACGCGGGCGCCTCAGGCTCCGGCTCCTCGGCGTCCTCGTCGGGGAAGCTGTCCGGTCAGGTGACCGTCTTCGCCGCCGCCTCACTCAAGGAGAGCTTCACGACGCTGGGCAGGCAGTTCGAGAAGGATCACCCGGGTACGAAGGTCACCTTCAACTTCGGCGGCAGCGACACCCTCGCCGCGAGCATCACCAGCGGCGCGCCGGCCGACGTCTTCGCCTCCGCCAGCCCCAAGACGATGGCCGTCGTCACCGACGCGAAGGACGCCGCCGGCACCCCGAGCACCTTCGTCCGCAACCAGCTGGAGATCGCCACCCTGCCGGGCAACCCCGACAAGATCGCCACACTGAAGGACCTCACCGACCCGAAGCTGAAGGTCGTCCTGTGCGACAAGGAGGTACCGTGCGGCGCCGCCGCCCAGAAGGCACTGGACGCCGCCAAGCTGAAGGTCACCCCGGTCTCCTACGAGCAGGACGTCAAGGCCGCCCTGACCAAGGTCGAGCTGAAGGAGGCCGACGCCGCCGTCGTCTACAAGACCGACGTGCACGCGGCGGGCGACAAGGTGCGGGGGGTGGACTTCCCCGAGTCGGCCGAAGCCATCAACGACTACCCGATCACCCTCCTCAAGAACGCCCAGAACCCGGCAACGGCGAAGGCGTTCATCGAGCTGGTCAGGTCCGCCGACGGGCAGAAGGCCCTGACCGGGGCCGGATTCCTGAAGCCGTGACCAGCCCGGACCAGGCGGCGCCCCACCGCACCGGAAGAAGCAACGACGCGTCCTGGCCTCACCGACGAGGCCCCGGCGTCCCGCTGCCCCTGCTCCTCCCCGCCCTGGCGGGTCTGGCGTTCCTGCTCCTCCCCCTCGTCGCCCTGCTGATCCGTGCCCCGTGGCGCACCCTCCCCGACCAGCTGACCAGCGCCGAGGTCTGGCAGGCCCTGCGCCTGTCACTGCTGTGCGCCACGACGGCGACCGCGCTGAGCCTGGTCATCGGCGTCCCACTGGCCTGGCTGCTGGCCCGCACCGACTTCCCCGGCCGCGGCCTGGTCCGCGCCCTGGTCACCCTGCCCCTGGTCCTGCCCCCGGTGGTCGGCGGTGTGGCTCTGCTGCTCGCCCTCGGCCGCAACGGAGTCGTGGGCCAGTGGCTGGACGCCTGGTTCGGCATCACGCTCCCGTTCACCACGACGGGCGTCGTCCTCGCGGAGACGTTCGTGGCCATGCCGTTCCTCGTCATCAGCGTCGAGGGCACTTTGCGCGCCGCCGACCCGCGCTACGAGGAGGCGGCCACCACCCTGGGCGCCTCCCGCTTCACCGCGTTCCGCCGGGTCACGCTCCCGCTGATCGCGCCGGGCATCGCCGCGGGCTCGGTCCTGGCCTGGGCGCGGGCGCTGGGTGAGTTCGGGGCGACGATCACCTTCGCCGGCAACTTCCCGGGCCGAACCCAGACCATGCCACTCGCGGTCTACCTGGCCCTGCAGAACGACCCGGCGGCCGCGATCGCCCTCAGCCTGGTCCTGCTGGCCGTCTCCATCGCCGTACTGGCGGGCCTGCGGGACCGCTGGATGACCACCTCCTGAGCCGATGCCGAACGCCACCGCGTACCGCACTCCCATGCCATCGGCCGCAAGCCGAAGCCGAACCACCCACCGGCCCGCAGCGAAGCCCACCACCCCCGAGCCGAACCAACCCCACCCGCTCCCCAAGACCGAGCTGGACGCCCCCTCATGACCGACGCCACCTCAGCCGACCCCGTCACCGAGGACGGACACGACGCGGGCCTCGACTCCCGTCTCGTCGTGGAACGCGGCACCTTCCGCCTGGACGTCCCCCTCAATGCCGCCCCCGGTGACGTGGTCGCCCTGCTCGGTCCGAACGGCGCCGGCAAGACCACCGCCCTGCGTGCACTCGCCGGTCTCGTCCCCCTCACGGGCGGCCATCTGCGCCTCGACGGTGCCGCGATGGACCGTACGCCGCCCGAGTCCCGCCCGGTCGGCGTGGTCTTCCAGGACTACCTGCTCTTCCCGCACCTGTCCGCCCTCGACAACGTGGCCTTCGGCCCGCGCTGTCAGGGCGCCACCAAAGCGGAGTCCCGCGCGCAGGCGGCGGAGTGGCTGGAGCGCATGGGCCTGGCCGAACAAGCGGCCGCCAAGCCCCGCAGGCTCTCCGGCGGCCAGGCCCAGCGGGTCGCCGTCGCCCGCGCCCTGGCCACCCAACCGCGCCTGCTCCTCCTCGACGAGCCGCTCGCCGCCCTGGATGCCCGCACCCGCCTGGAGGTACGCGCCCAACTCCGCCGTCACCTGGCCGAGTTCGAGGCGGTCGCCGTACTGGTCACGCACGACCCGCTGGACGCCATGGTGCTCGCGGACCGACTCGTCGTCATCGAACACGGCCAGGTCGTCCAGGAGGGCGCTCCCGCCGACATCGCCCGCCACCCCCGTACGGACTACATCGCGCAACTGGTCGGCCTGAACCTCTACAAGGGGCACGCCGAAGGCCACACGGTCCGTCTCGACGCCGGCTCCGCCCTCACCACCACCGAGGATCTCGCCGGACCCGTGTTCGTGGCGTTCCCGCCGAGCGCCGTCACCCTCTACCGGGAAAAGCCCACGGGTTCCAGCGCACGCAACCTCTGGCGCTGCGAAGTGGCCGGCCTGGAGACCCACGGCGACCAGATCCGAGCGGACCTCACCGGCGAACTCCCCCTCACCGCCGACCTCACCACGGTCGCCGCGGCCGAACTCGACCTGCACCCCGGCGCATCGGTCTGGGCGACCGTCAAGGCAACCCAGACACACGCATACCCGGCATAAGACCTCCAGGCGGCTACGGTGGGCTTCCCCGGCCCCATCCCCACCCCATCCCAGTGAGGCCTTTAATGAGCCTGTCCATCCGCAACCAGCTCTCCGGCACCGTCACCGCCAGCACCCCGGGAGAGGTGATGGCCATGGTCAAAATCCGTCTCACCGGCGGCCAGAACCTCACCGCCGCGATCACCCGGGAAGCCGCCGAGGAGCTGGGCCTCGCCGCGGGAACGGCCGTACAGGCCCTGGTGAAGTCGACGGAGGTGTCCCTGGCCACCGCGCCGGTCGACGGCCTGTCCATCCGCAACCAGCTGCCCGGCATGATCAGTGACATCGCGACCGGCGGCGCCATGGCAGCCGTCCGGATCAGCGTCGAGGGCGCCGACCTGATCGCGGTGATCACCAAGGACGCCGTCACGGACCTCGGTCTCACGACCGGCATCCCGGTCGTCGCCCTGATCAAGTCGACCGAGGTCTCCCTGGCGACCGTGTGACCTCACCGCGTCGCACCGCACGCATCGGGAGGGCTTACGTGACGCGAAAGGGCTCCGCCCGGTGCACGACCGGCCGGAGCCCTTCCCGCCTACGTCAGATCAGTCCTCGTACGCGTCCAGTCAGTCCTCGTACGCGTCCAGCGGCGGGCAGGAGCAGACCAGGTTCCGGTCACCGAAGGCCTGGTCGATGCGGCGCACCGGCGGCCAGTACTTGTCCGCCACCGACACACCGGACGGGAAGACGGCCTCCTCACGCGTGTACGCGTGCTCCCACGCCCCGCCGAGCGCGCCCGCGGTGTGCGGCGCGTTCCGCAGCGGATTGTCGTCCGCGGGCCACTCGCCCGAGCCGACCTTCTCGATCTCCGCACGAATGGCGATCATCGCCTCGCAAAACCGGTCGAGTTCGTTCAGGTCCTCGGACTCGGTCGGCTCGATCATCAGCGTCCCGGCCACCGGGAAGGACATCGTCGGCGCGTGGAACCCGTAGTCGATGAGCCGCTTGGCGACGTCGTCGACACTCACGCCGGTCGCCTTGGTCAGGGGCCGCAGGTCGATGATGCACTCGTGCGCGACCAGGCCGCCCGGACCGGTGTAGAGCACCGGGAAGTGCGGTTCCAGCCGCTTGGCGATGTAGTTCGCGGAGAGCACGGCCACCTGCGTGGCCCGCTTGAGTCCCTCACCGCCCATGAGCCGCACGTACGCCCACGAGATCGGCAGGATCCCGGCGGAGCCCCAGGGCGCGGCCGAGACGGGCCCGACACCGGTCTCCGGGCCGGCCGCGGGCTGCAGGGGGTGGTTCGGCAGGTACGGCGCCAGGTGCGCGCGCACCCCGACCGGGCCGACGCCCGGACCGCCGCCGCCGTGCGGGATGCAGAACGTCTTGTGCAGGTTCAGGTGCGAGACGTCCCCGCCGAAGTGTCCCGGCTTGGCCAGCCCCACCAGGGCGTTGAGGTTGGCGCCGTCGACGTACACCTGGCCGCCGGCCTCGTGCACCTGCGCGCAGATGTCCGCGACATGCTCCTCGAACACACCGTGCGTGGAGGGGTACGTGATCATCAGCACCGCCAGCTCGTCCCGGTGCTGCTCGATCTTCGCCCGCAGATCCTCGACGTCGATCTCGCCGTCCTCGGCGGTCTTCACCACGACGACCTTCATCCCGGCCATCACGGCACTGGCGGCGTTGGTGCCGTGCGCCGACGACGGGATCAGACACACGGTCCGCTGCTCGTCCCCGTTGGCCCGGTGATATCCGCGTACGGCGAGCAGTCCCGCCAGCTCGCCCTGCGAACCGGCGTTGGGCTGCAGCGAGACCGTGTCGTAGCCGGTGACCTCGGCGAGACGCTCCTCCAGCTCGCGGATGAGGACGAGATAGCCCTCGGCCTGCTCGGCGGGCGCGAAGGGGTGCAGCTGACCGAACTCGGGCCAGGTGACCGGCTCCATCTCGGTGGTGGCGTTGAGCTTCATGGTGCAGGAGCCCAACGGGATCATGCCGCGGTCGAGGGCGTAGTCCCGGTCGGCCAGCCGACGCAGGTAGCGGAGCATCGCGGTCTCGGAGCGGTGCTGGTGGAAGACGGGGTGTGTGAGGTACGCGTCGGTACGCCGCAGCGCGGCCGGAAGGGAGTCCTCGGCGGCCGCGTCCAGCGCCTCGATGTCCCCCTCGACCCCGAACGCGGCCCACACGGCGGCCAGTTGAGTCCGCGAGGTGGTCTCGTCGCACGCGATCGACACCAGGTCGGCGTCGACGAGCCGGAGGTTGACGCCGTTCTCGCGCGCGGCCGCGACGACCTCGGCCGCCCGTGACGGCACCCGGGCGGTCAGGGTGTCGAAGTAGGAGCCGTGCACGACCTCGATCCCGCCGGCCGTCAGGCCCGCGGCGAGGATCGTGGCGTACCGGTGGGTGCGCCGTGCGATGCCCCTGAGGCCCTCGGGCCCGTGGTAGACGGCGTACATGCCGGCCATCACGGCGAGCAGCACCTGCGCGGTGCAGATGTTGCTGGTCGCCTTCTCGCGCCGGATGTGCTGCTCCCGCGTCTGCAGGGCGAGCCGGTAGGCCTTGTTCCCGTCGGCGTCGACGGACACGCCCACGAGCCGCCCCGGCAGGCTGCGCGCGAACTTCTCACGGACCGCCATGTATCCGGCGTGCGGTCCGCCGAAGCCCATCGGTACCCCGAACCGCTGGGTCGTCCCGACGGCGATGTCCGCACCGAGCTCACCCGGGGGCTTCAGCAGCGTCAGCGCCAGCAGATCGGCGGCGACCGTCACCAGCGCGCCGAGTTCGTGGGCCTGCTCGATCAGCGGCTTGATGTCGCGTACGGCACCGGAGGCGCCCGGGTACTGCAGCAGCACACCGTTGATCTCACGCCCGGCGATCTCGGCCGGAATGCCGTCACCGAGGTCCGCGACCACGACCTCGACGCCGGTCGGCTCGGCCCGCGTCCGGATCACGGCTACGGTCTGCGGCAGCGTGTCCGCGTCGACCAGGAAGAGACCCTTCTTGTTCCTGCCCATGCGCCGCGACAGTGCCAGCGCCTCGGCCGCCGCGGTGCCCTCGTCGAGCAGCGAGGCACCGGAGGTCGGCAGGCCGGTGAGCTCGGCGACCATGGTCTGGAAGTTGAGCAGAGCCTCCAGACGCCCCTGGGAGATCTCCGGCTGGTAGGGCGTGTACGCCGTGTACCAGGCCGGGTTCTCCATCACGTTGCGCAGGATCACGGGCGGCGTGAACGTCCCGTAGTACCCGAGGCCGACCATGGAGTCGAGAACCTGGTTCCGGTCGGCCAGCGAACGCAGCTCGGCCAGCACCTCGGCCTCGGTACGCGCACCCGGCAGATCGAGCGCGTCGGCGTTCTTGATCACGTCCGGCACCGCGGCGGCGGTGAGCTCGTCCAGCGAGCCGTACCCGACATGGGCGAGCATCTTCGCCCGAGCTTCCTGGTCAGGTCCGATGTGACGCTGTTCGAACGGAATTCCCTGCTCCAGTTCGGAGAGCGGACTGCGGTGAGCGATCATTGCGGAGGCCTCCTGGTCTGACACGACCTTCGTGGGGCACCACGGCACGGGTACCCGAACGGCCTCCCCCTCTGTCATCTCAACCTGAGAGCTTCACCGGACCACCCGAGGGTGGCCGACTTTCACCGTCGGTGAGAGCGGAAGCCGTCGACACCCGCCCTGCTTTCCAGAGTGACCTCACCCATGCGGTACGGGGGCCTGAGAGATTCCGGGGAGGATTTGCTCCTTCGGCGCCTCCGGATGTCGCCCGAAGGACTCTCCCGCACGGGGTCAGCAGCCGTTTGCCAGCGTACCAGCGAGATCAGCGCTTGAGCGTTCGAGTGGCCGCCTCCCTGATTGTGCTCTTTTGTGGTGCTTACGGATGAGTTGCGACCAAATGGAGGACCCGTGCAGACCGACATCGATCCGCGCAACCTGATCGGCCGCAAGGCGTTCGACCGCAACGGCACCAAGATCGGCACGATCGACGAGATCTACCTCGACGACGCGACCGGCGTACCGGAGTGGGCGGCCATACGGACAGGTCTGTTCAGCAGGGACGCCTTCGTCCCCCTGGAGCCCAGCGAACTGATCGAGGGCACCTTGCGCGTCCCCTTCGACCGGGCCCTGATCAAGGACGCCCCGGACTTCGGCGTGGGCCGCCACCTCTCCCCCGAGCAGGAACTGCAGCTCTACCACCACTACGGTCTCGACCTGTCCGCCCCTCCTCCTCCGCTCCCGGACCACGACTTCGGCACGCTGGCAAACACGGACGAGTCCTGACCCTCCACGTCGTCGTCCCCACCCTCCCCACCGACACCTCCCCCATCCGGATGACCGACCTCGGCGGCCGACACATCCGGCCCAGGCCCAGCCGATCCGCCCACCGCGCCACCCCCACGACGCACCCCGATCAGCCCGGCGCACTTACAGCCGGGCCGCCGGTAGCCGACCCGTACGGCTCACCAGCCCGTCCCCTCGCGCCCGAAACCAGCACACACCCCACCCACACTCCACCCAGACCCGCCACCCCCGCACTCACCCCGACCCCGTTGGCCCGCCCACCGAGGCCCCGCCCAGCTGAGCCTCACCCGCCTCGGAGAGCGCCCGCACCAACGGCAACGGCTCCGCCGGCTCAAGATCGGGATCCTCGATCCGGAACGTCCGCACCCGCCCAGGCCCCGAGTCGGGCGTCTCGAACCGCACTGTCACCCGCCCGAGACCGCTTCCCTGCACCCACCCGTGTCCGTACACGGTGTGCCGCACATCGTGTCCCGAGGGCCACCGCCGCTCAGTCGGCGCCTTCGGTTCCTCGACGGGCGTGTCATCCGCCTCCTCGACCGCACCGGAGTCCATCCGCTCTCCCGCCGCCTGCGCGAACAGATCCTCCTGCGTGTAGTCGGCCAACCCACTGACCCCCACTCCGAGCAACCGCACACCCCCGGTCGTGTCCACGGAGTCCAACAGTCGCGCGGCCGCCTCCCGCACCACCCCCGGATCGTCCGTCGGCCCCCGCAACGTCTCGGACCGGGTGAGCGTGGAGAAGTCGAACCGTCGCACCTTGAGCACGATGGTCCGGCCGGACAGCCCCGCCTCCCGCAGCCGCCGCACACACCGCTCCGCCAGCCGCTGCACCTCCATCCCCACCCGGACCCGGTCATGGATGTCGACGTCGTACGTGTCTTCCACCGACACCGACTTCGTCTCCCGCTCCGCCACCACGGGCCGCTCGTCGAGCGCCAGCGCCATCGCGTACAGCGAGTGCCCGTGCGCCTTGCCCAGCAGCCGCACCAACTCGTCCTCACCCGCCTCGGCGATCTCCTCCACGGTGTGGATCCCCACACGCCGCAGGTGGTCCCCCGTCGCGGGGCCCACCCCCGGCAGCGTCCGCACCGGCATCGGCCCGAGCAGCTCCCGCTCGGTCCCCGGCTTGATCAGCACCAGTCCGTCCGGCTTGGCCTGCTCCGAGGCGATCTTCGCCAGCATCTTGGAGGCGGCCAGCCCCACCGATCCCGTCAGCCCCGTCACAGCCCGTATGTCCGCCCGGAGCTTCACCCCGGCCAGCCGCGCCGACTCCTCGTCCCAGGCCGCTCCCCCGGCCTCCAGATCCACGAACGCCTCATCCAGACTCAGCGGCTCCACCAACGGCGACAGCGCTCTCAACAGTTCCATCACCTGATCGCTGATCGACCGGTAGAACGCGAAGCGCGGCACGAGATACGCGGCGTTCGGCGCGAGCCGTCTCGCCTGGGCCATGGGCAGCGCCGAGTGCACCCCGAAGATCCGTGCCTCGTACGACGCCGTGGCCACCACCCCACGCGGCCCCAGCCCGCCCACCACGACGGCTTTCCCCCGCAGACTCGGCTTGGAGGCCTGCTCCGCCGAGGCGAAGAAGGCGTCCATGTCGAGATGCAGGATCGTGGGCGCGGTTCTCACATCTCCGATGCTGCCCTACGCCACTGACAATGCCCCACCCAAGAGCGGGGACGGCGCTCAGACCGCCCGGTTGCGGCGCCGTGCCAGCTCGTCCGCGGGGTTGTGTCCGACCAGCGTCTCCCCGGTGTCCACCCGCTCGCCATGCAGCTGTGAGAGGGCACTCTCCACGTCCCGCCACACCACACCGACTGCGATCCCGAAGACACCCTGGCCGCCCTGGAGCAGTGCGTGGACCTCGTCGGGCGTGGTGCACTCGTAGACCGTGGCGCCGTCGCTCATCAGGGTCATGCGCTCCAGATCGCGAAATCCACGCTCGCGCAGATGCTGGACCGCCGTGCGGATGTTCTGCAGCGACACACCGGTGTCCAGGAAGCGCTTGACGATCTTCAGGATGACGACGTCCCGGAAGCTGTACAGACGCTGCGTCCCGGACCCGTAGGCGGGCCGCACGCTCGGCTCCACGAGACCGGTGCGGGCCCAGTAGTCCAGTTGCCGGTAGGTGATGCCGGCGGCCGCACAGGCCGTCGGACCGCGGTAGCCGATCTGCTCGGACGCCATGGACGTCGTCCCTCCGCTGCTCGGCACGGCCGTCGGTCGCTGCGGAGCGTGATCGGCCGCGTTGCTGTGAAGCGGGTACGGACCGCTCGCCCCGAGACTCCGTCCGGGGGCACCCCCAGCCATACCGTCGCCGCTGCTTCTCACGCCGACCTCCGTCCTTGACCTGCCCTCTCGACGGTAGGCAGTCACCAGGGGCGCGTCAACGATCGCCACACTCGGCACGCCGAGTGATAATCACCCTAAGAGTGGTTTCCCGTGCCCCGCCGCGGGGAAAGGCTAGCCGAATGCGCTCGGAGCGGTCCCTGGGAGGCTGCGCCGACCGTCTGCAATTGGCGGCGTGCGAGGCGTCAACGGTCGTGGGCGGGCCCGGCGGGAGTGCTCATCCGCCGGGCCCGTCGTTGTTCACTGGCTGCTGGTGCCGAAGTCCTCGGGCGAGATCTGGTCGAGGAACTCGCGGAACTTCTCCACTTCGTCCTCCTGCTCGTCGGGAATCGCGATCCCCGCGTCGTCGAGCACCCCGTCGCTGCCGTAGATCGGCGTACCGGTGCGCAGGGCCAACGCTATGGCGTCGGACGGCCGAGCACTCACCTCCACCCCACTGGCGAACACCAGCTCCGCGTAGAAGACGCCCTCACGCAGATCCGTGATGCGCACCTCGGTGAGCTCCTGGCCGACGGCCTCCAGCACGTCCTTGAACAGGTCGTGGGTCAGCGGTCGAGCGGGGGCCATGCCCTGCTGCGCGAAGGCGATCGCCGTCGCCTCCCCCGGTCCGATCCAAATGGGGAGGTAGCGATCGCCTCCCACTTCGCGCAGGAGCACGATCGGTTGGTTGGAGGGCATTTCCACCCGGACACCTACGACATCGAGCTCGTTCACACAGCAACCCTAGGCCGTGCCCGGGACGTTTGGGTAGTCGGGCAGGAAACGGGTGGCCGATCCGGCCTCCACCACGCAGCCCACTTCAGGGCAGCCGCACCCCGAGGGCGATCTGCACCAACGCGGCGTGCAGCTTCACCGTGAGTCCCGCCAGTTCCTTCGCGCGGGCTTCGGCGTGTGCCCTGGTCTGCGGGTTGCGATGGCGTTTCAGCGGCGCCACCACCTGGTCCACCAGACCGGCCTCGCGGTCGGCGGCGGCCTTCATCACGCGCAGGTGTCGCGGCTCGATCCCGAACCGGCCCAGTTCGGCGACGAGCGAGGCCACCGTGACGGCCTCGGCGTCGTACGCCCCGTCCTGCATCGGGGCGATGAGCCCGTACGACTCCCACTCGTGCAGATCCTGCTCACCGATCTCCGCGGCGGCGAGCAGCTCGGCCCGTCCGACGCGGGCAGCCGTGGGCCCATCGAGAGCCTCAGGGGCGGCCTCACCGTCCCGCGGACGCCCCAGAACCGGCAGCTGTACGGCCTCACCGCGCTCCACGGCGTCCAGGTGGTCCTTGATGACCTTGAGCGGCAGATAGTGGTCCCGCTGCATCCTCAGGACCTGTCCCAGGCGCTCGACGTCGCCGGCGGTGAACTTGCGATACCCCGAGGGTGTCCGCTGCGGCTCGATGAGCCCCTCAGACTCCAGGAAACGGATCTTGGAGATGGTCACTTCGGGAAACTCGTCGCGCAGCACGTTCAGCACCGTGCCGATGCTCATCAGCCCACTGTCCGTGGCGGCGGTGCCGTGCCCGGCACCGCCGCTCCGTGTATGAAGCATGGACCTTCCCTGGGGGTCCCCCCGGACAACGTCCGGAGGAGGGTCAGTAGCCCCGCTGGCTCGCGTAGAAGACCAGCCGGTACTTGCCGATCTGCACCTCGTCACCGTTGTTCAGAGCGACCTGGTCGATCCGCTCGCGGTTCACATACGTGCCGTTCAGGCTGCCCACGTCGGCCACCGTGAACGAGCCGTCCGGGCCGCGGCGGAACTCCACGTGCCGACGAGAGACCGTCACGTCGTCCAGGAAGATGTCGCTCTGCGGATGACGGCCGGCCGTGGTCAGGTCGCCGTCCAGAAGGAAGCGACTGCCCGAGTTCGGGCCACGGCGTACCACCAGCAGCGCGGAGCCGAGCGGCAGCGCGTCGACGGCCGCCTGTGCTTCCGGGGAGAGCATGGGCATCTGCGTCTGGCCGGTGGCCTCGGAGTCGTAGGCCTCGAGCCCGGAGATGGAGATCGTGGACGTGGTCTCGGAGGGCCGCTCGGGCGTCGCACCGGGCCGCAGCGGCGCACCGCAGTTGGAGCAGAAGCGGCTGTTCTCCGGGTTGCGGTTACCGCACCTCGTACACACCAGGGCCGACATGGACGGATCCTCCTGCCGAGGCTGCCCCCCAGGGGCTTGGGAAGCGTACGGGTCGCCGGAAAACCCTCCACCCGTACTTGAGGTCGACGGTTGTCCGAAACCTATGCCTCCGGCCTGGGCAGGGTCAACAGACGGCGCGCCCTGACCTCCGCGAACGTCACCACCGGGGCCACCGACCTGGTCCCGGTACAGGGGGCGCTGGCCCTCCGCGTCAGGCTGTGCGCGATGGCGGGCGGTCGCATTGTCGCTGCCCTCTCGCGCGCTCTTGCCGAACAACTTCGCAAACAACTTCACGGGCGATTCCCCTTGACCGAAACAGACCCGCCCGTGGGGCAGGACGAACCCTGATTGAACACACCGGTCGACCCGGACACCCTCACAACGTCCGTATCCACCTGACAGTTTCCACCACGCACCACCCATTCGGTGCGCCGACCCCCCGCAACCTCATGCCCTGGCCGGACGTCCCCCATGCACCTGCGGTTCACTGCGAGGACGACCGAGCGTAGTCAGGCCGCTTCGCAGCTCGCAAGGCGTCCACGACGATCTTGTCCGACCGCTCGACGGTCGCGGTGGCGTGCTCCTTCTCGAGAGTCTGCACCACGCCTCCTGGAATGTTGAGCGCCGGTTCGAGGTCCTGCGGCTTGCCGATGACCTTGAAACGAAAAGGAGCGTTGATCTTGTTCCCGTCGACGCTCACGCCCTTGCCGGAATCCGTCAGATAGGTCCCCGCGACGACGCGCACGCCGTTCACCTGGATCGCCTCCGCGCCGGCCGCACGCAGCTCCTGGATCGCGTCGAGCAGCATGTCCGCCTCGACCGTCCCCTTCGTGTCATCGATGGTCATCGTGATGCCGGGCCCCTGCGCGGCCACCGTGCCCGCGAGGATCCCGAGCTCCCTCTCCTTCTCGATCGTCTGCTTGCGGGCCTCCTCGGCCTGGTCCGAGCTGTTCTCCAGCTCGTCACGCTGGTTCTCGAGGCCCTGCTTCTCGTCTTCAAGACGCTGAGTACGGTCGTCCAGTTCATCGAGGATGCGCACAAGATCTTCTTGGCGGGCGCCGCGCAGCGCGCTGTCGCTGTCACTGTTCGACGCGACCTGAACGGCCAGGCCGAAGCCCAGCCCGAACAGCAGGACGGCCACGATGAGTTGGGCCCGGGTGACGCGCGGCGGCCACAGCCCGTTCGCCAGTCGCTGGCGGCCGGTCAGCCGCTGCTGCCCCTGAGCGTCTTCTTCGGCCGCCGGCGGCGCGGCCCCAGCGGGCGCCTCCTCGGGGAGTTCCTTGCGCAGCCGGTTGTCGGGAGTCTCGTCCTGGTTGCTCATCGGCCTCACGCCCGGAAGACGTGCCTGCGGATCGCCGCGGCGTTCGAGAAGATACGGATCCCGAGCACGACGACGACACCGGTCGACAGTTGGGCGCCCACACCCAACTTGTCGCCCAGGAACACGATCAGCGCGGCCACGACGACGTTCGACAGGAACGACACGACGAAGACCTTGTCGTCGAAGATCCCGTCGAGCATGGCCCGCAGGCCTCCAAAGACGGCGTCCAGTGCCGCCACGACGGCGATCGGCAGATAAGGCTCGACGACCGCCGGAACCTCGGGCCGGACCAACAGGCCGGCCACGACTCCCACGACGAGGCCCAGTACGGCGATCACGATGTGCCCTTCTCAGTTCTCGGCTGTGCGGTACGTACGATCACACTCGGTGCGGCGGGCAGCCGGAGGTCCTCCTCCACGGAGATGGCGGTCCGGATGCCGAAGTTCTCCTGCAGGGCGTGCAGATACAGCCCGTCGGCGCTGTTCTGGAACCTGCTGCTCAACCGCTTCCCGTCCCCCACGGCAAGCACCGTATACGGCGGCACGAGCGGCTTGTTGTCGACCAGTATCGCGTCACCCGCGGCGCGGATCGCCGACAGGGCGGTCAGCCGCTGTCCGTTGATGGAGACGGCCTCGGCGCCCGACGCCCACAGCCCGTTGACCACGCGCTGCATGTCGCGGTCACGCACGCGCCCGGTGTCGGAGAACCTCGTGGTCTCGCGGGGGTCGCCGTCGCCTCCCGTGGTTGCTTCCTTGGCGTCGTCCACGACCAGTTTGACGCCCGGACCGTGCACCTCGGTGGCTCCCGACAGGAGGCCCATGAGTTCGGCCTGGTCGCTCTCGCCACTCTTCTTGAGCGCTTCACGCTGCCGCGTGCTCACGTCCCCGCGCAACTTGTCGACTTTGTCCTCAAGCTTGTCCGCGGCCTCGGTCTCCCGGTCGATCCGGTCGACCAGTTCCTCGCGCTCCTTGGCGACCACGGGCGCCGCCACCCGCGCCTGCGCCGCTCCGACGGTCACGACCAGGGCCGCGAGCACCAGGCCCACAGCGAGCCCGAGCTTCGCCCGGAGGGTCTTGGGCATGCCACCCGTACCCTCGGCCTTCTTGCGCGCTGCGGCCTCGGCGTACCCTTCGTCGAGGCTGTGATCCATGACGTTGGTGAGCAGCGACATGGACGCGTCCGGACGCGACGCGCGCGTGGGAGTGCTCCGAACGGGGGGCTGCTGCGGCATGCCGCACATCGTCGCACGTCGCGACCACTACCTCCGAATGGCCCCACCGGCGTGCCGGACAGGCCCCCTTGGGGACACTTGTCCGGCACGCGGGTGTGTTATGCGTCTCAGCGCCCTGCGCTGTCCACGACCGCCGCCCACTCGTCGAGCAGGGCCTGCGCGGAGGCGTCGTCAGGTCCTTCCGCCCACAGATGCGTGACGGCTTCGGCCGGGTCCGGCAGAACCATCACCCAACGACCGTCGGTCTCCACCACCCGCACCCCGTCGGTGGTGTCCACGAAACGATCTCCGGCCGCCTCGACGACGCGCCGCATCACAAGTCCCTTGACGGCCCAGGGAGTCGCCAGATCCCGCTTGAGGACGTGTGCCCGCGGGATCCGCGCGTCGATCTGGCTCAGTGTCAGCTGCGTCCGCCCCACCAGGCCGATCAGCCGTACGAAAGCCGCCGTTCCGTCGAAGACACTGCTGAACTCGGGGACGATGAAGCCGCCCTTGCCGTCACCACCGAAGATCGTCGAGTCGTCGCGCCCGACCCGGGTGAGGTCGTCGGGTGAGGTCGTCGTCCACTCCACCTGCGTTCCGTGATACGCCGCCACCTGCTCGGCGATCCTCGTGGTGGTCACCGGCAGGGCCACCCGGCCGCTGCGCCGCTCCGCGGCCACGAGGTCGAGCAGGACCAGCAGTGCCCGGTCGTCCTCGATGATGCGGCCCTTCTCGTCCACCAGGGACAGCCGCTCGCCGACCGGGTCGAAGCGCACTCCGAACGCGGCACGCGAGGACGCCACGATCTCACCGAGACGAACCAGCCCCGAGCGACGCATGTCCGCCGTCTCCGTCGGCCTGGACTCGTCGAGACCGGGATTGACGGTCAACGAATCCACTCCGAGCTTGCCCAGCAGGCTGGGAAGCACAAGTCCCGCGCTACCGTTCGATGCGTCGACGACGACCTTGAGTCCCGACTCGGCGATGCCCGTCGTGTCGACATTCCGCAGCAGCGAACCGGTGTACGAGTCGAAGACACTCGCCGGGAAGTGCAGGTCCCCGATCTCACCCGGGAACGCCCGCCGGTACTCCTGGCGTGCGAACACCCGGTCCAACTTCCGTTGGCTGCCCTGCGAGAGGTCGGCCCCGCGCCCGTCGAAGAACATGATGTCCACCGAATCCGGCACCCCGGGCGTGGTCCGGATCATGATCCCGCCGGCACTGCCCCGCGCGGTCTGCTGCCGCGCGACCGGCAGCGGTACGTTCTCCAGGTCCCGTACGTCGATGGCGCTGGCCTGCAGGGCGGAGATGACGGCCCGCTTGAGTGCACGGGCACCACGGGAGTGGTCTCGAGCCGTGGTGACGGTCGAGCCCTTCTTGAGGGTGGTGGCGTAGGCGCCGGCGATACGAACCGCCAGCTCCGGGGTGATCTCCACGTTGAGGATCCCGGAGACACCGCGCGCACCGAAGAGGTGGGCCTGTCCCCTGGATTCCCAGATGACGGAGGTGTTGACGAACGCACCGGCCTCGATGGTCTTGAACGGGTAGACCCGTACGTTGCCCTGAACGATCGACTCCTCGCCGATCAGGCACTCGTCCCCGATGACCGCGCCGTCCTCGATCCGGGCCGCACGCATGATGTCGGTGTTCTTTCCGACGACACAGCCACGCAGGTTGCTGTGCTGCCCGATGTACACGTTGTCGTGGACGACAGCCTTGTGCAGAAAGGCCCCGCTCTTCACGACGACGTTCGAACCGACGACGGTGTGCTCACGGATTTCCGCACCGGCCTCGACCTTGGCGTAGTCCCCGATATAGAGGGGGCCACGCAGATCGGCCTCGGGATGCACCTCGGCACCCTCGGCCACCCAGACCCCCGGGGAGATCTCGAAGCCGTCGATTTCGACGTCGACCTTGCCTTCCAGGACGTCGGCCTGCGCCTTCACATAGCTCTCGTGAGTACCGACGTCCTCCCAGTAGCCCTCCGCGATGTAGCCGTAGACCGGCTTGCCCTCCTTCATCAGCTGCGGGAAGACATCGCCGGACCAGTCGACGGGCACATCGGGTTCGACGTAGTCGAAGACCTCGGGCTCCATCACGTAGATACCGGTGTTCACCGTGTCGGAGAAAACCTGCCCCCAGGTCGGCTTCTCGAGGAAGCGCTCGACCTTCCCTTCCTCGTCGACGATGGTGATGCCGAATTCCAGGGGGTTGGGTACGCGCGTCAGACAGACGGTGACCAGCGCGCCCTTCTCCTTGTGGAAATTGACGAGCTCGGTGAGATCGAAGTCGGTCAGGGCATCACCGGAGATGACTAGGAAAGCATCGTCCTTCAACGCCTCTTCGGCGTTCTTGACGCTTCCGGCGGTACCGAGTGGCTTCTCCTCATTGGCATAGGTGAGCTCCATACCGAGCTCCTCACCGTCACCGAAGTAGTTCTTGACCAAGGAGGCCAGGAACTGGACGGTGACGACGGTCTCGTTGAGCCCATGCCTTTTGAGCAGCCGCAGAACGTGCTCCATGATCGGCCGGTTGGCCACCGGCAGGAGCGGCTTGGGCATGCTTGAGGTCATAGGGCGAAGGCGTGTGCCTTCGCCTCCGGCCATCACGACGGCCTTCATGTCGGAAGCGTCCTCCTCCAAGAGATGACGGTCTAGCCGACTTCACCCGTCCAGATTGTCCCGCACTTTTCCACCGCGGGCCATCGGGCCGATACGGCCACGGCTACGGGCGAGTTCAGTCGACCATGGCGTCCGCACGAACCAGGCGGCGGACTTGTACCACGTAGAGGACTCCTGCCCACCAGTACAGCGTTGTACCCCATCCGGCGAACGCCCATCCGAAAATAGCAGCGAGTGACGGGAGCCAGCCACTTCCGTCACTGAGCAGAAGCAGCGGGAACGCATACATCAGGTTGAAGGTGGCGGCCTTGCCCAGGAAGTTCACCTGCGGCGGCGGATAGCCGTGACGCCTGAGGATGCCCACCATCACCAACAGGACCAGCTCTCGCGCCAGAAGTGCAGCCGTCAACCAAATAGGCAGAATCTCGCGCCAGGTGAGACCGACCAGAGTCGAGAGAATGTAGAGCCGGTCGGCGGCGGGGTCGAGGAGTCGGCCGAGGCTGCTGATCTGGTTCCATCGCCTGGCCAGCTTCCCGTCCAGGTAGTCGCTCACGCCGCTCAGAGCCAGCACCAGGAGCGCCCAACCGTCACTCTCGGGGCCACCGAACTCAGGCCTGAGAATCAGCCACAGGAACAGCGGCACGCCGGCGAGACGCGCCATGCTGAGGATGTTGGGGATGGTGAGGACCCGGTCCGTCTGTACGCGGGTCTCCTGGACCTCCACCCGGGGGCCTCCTGTGGGAAACGTGCCAACGATGCTCCCTGACCTTACCCCAACGCAAAAAAGCTCTGGCTCTTGGGCTTGGATGCCCAAGAGCCAGAGCTCTAAAAGGAGTTCGGCGGCGTCCTACTCTCCCACAGGGTCCCCCCTGCAGTACCATCGGCGCTGTAAGGCTTAGCTTCCGGGTTCGAAATGTAACCGGGCGTTT
>NZ_JBEXRA010000048.1:0-74291 GCF_040612855.1 Streptomyces sp. NPDC006332 | reverse complement strand
ATCGTGTCAGTTGTAGTCGCCCCTCCGGTCAGCGCGCCTGCGGACAGCGTGCAGACCACCCCCGGCCCCCCGGGCCCGCCGCGCGCCCCCCCCCACCACCGGGGGCATGGTTTGTGGGGGACGTGATGGACTTCGGCACGCGGGGCCCCGAGGCCCCGGCCGACCTCGCCTGGCTGCGAGGCGTCGACGCCTACACGATGGGCGCCTATCCGCAGGCGGAGGAGGAGTTCCGTACCGCGGTGCGGATCGATCCCGGGATGGCCGACGGCTGGCTCGGACTGCACGCGCTGCGGCTGGACACGACGACCGCGCTGCTGCGGATGTTCCGGCACCGGGACCGCTTCGGCGAACAGCGCGCCCGGCACCGCCGCACCCTCAACTCCTGGTACTGGCTGGGCTGGTGGGTGCAACCGGTGCTGGAGAGCCCGCGTGACCTGCTCCTCGCGCACGCCTCGCACTGGCTGGACGGACGGCACGTCCCGGAACTCGACCGGGCCCTCGCGGGCCTGCCGCCCGTGGACGCCGACCCCCAGGTCCGCTTCCTGCACGCCTGCCGCGCCTACCTGGTCAAGGACTGGGAACAGCTGGTCCGCAACACCGACCCGTTGATCAACGACCCCATACTGGGCATCGAGGCCGGTCTGTTCGGCGGGATGGCCCGGGTCCGGCTCGAGATGTACGGGCAGGCCGAGCCGCTGCTGTCGTCGGCGCTGATGAGGTGCCGCAGCGAGCAGCCGCAGCGCAAGGAGCTGCGCTACTGGCTGGCCCGGTCCCACGAGGGCACCGGCCGCAGCGCCGCGGCGCTGCCCCTGTACCGGGCCGTGCACCGCGTCGATCCCGCGTTCATGGACACCTCGGCCCGGCTCGCCGCGATCGCCGAGGGCGACGGCTACGACGAGTCGACCGACCTGGCGGCGCTCACCCTGACCGGGGCCGGGCAGGACACCGTGGACGGACCCGACGGCTTCGACCCGCTGTTCGGCGTGGAGGGACGCGAGCTGAGAATCACGGAGCCGGATCCGCCGGCCTCCGGCGCGCTGCCGCCGTTGACCGGCCCGGCGGTGCGCGAGAGGCTCGTGTCCTCCCCGTCGCTGCCCGCCGGGCCCACCGATCCGGGGCTGCTCGATGAGGCGCTGTCCGAGCTGGAGCGCATGGTGGGGCTGGAGCCGGTGAAGCGCCAGGTGAAGGCGCTGTCCGCGCAGTTGAACATGGCCCGGTTGCGGGCCGGGCAGGGTCTGCCGGTCCAGCCGCCCAAGCGGCACTTCGTCTTCTCCGGTCCCTCCGGCACCGGCAAGACCACGGTGGCCCGCATCCTCGGCCGGGTCTTCTACGCCCTCGGGCTGCTCGGCGGCGACCATCTGGTGGAGGCGCAGCGGGCGGATCTCGTCGGCGAGTACCTCGGCCAGACCGCGGTCAAGGCCAACGAGCTGATCGACTCCGCGCTCGGCGGCGTCCTCTTCGTCGACGAGGCCTACTCGTTGTCGAACTCCGGCTACGGCAAGGGCGACGCGTACGGCGACGAGGCCTTGCAGGTGCTGCTGAAGCGCGCGGAGGACAACCGGGACCACCTCGTGGTGATACTGGCCGGGTACCCGGAGGGCATGGACCGCCTGCTCGCCGCGAACCCGGGGCTGTCGTCCCGCTTCACCACCCGCGTCGACTTCCCCTCCTACCGCCCCCTCGAACTCACCTCCATCGGTGAGGTGCTGGCCGCGGAGAACGGTGACGTCTGGGACGAGGAGGCACTGGACGAGGTGCGCTCGATCGCCGGACACGTGGTCGACCAGGGGTGGATCGACGAACTGGGCAACGGACGGTTCCTGCGGACCCTGTACGAGAAGAGCTGCGCGTACCGGGATCTGCGGTTGTCGACGTACCCGGGGACGCTGACGCGGGACGACCTGTCGACGCTGCGGCTGCCGGATCTGATGCAGGCGTACGGAGAGGTGCTGTCGGGGCGGGGGCCGCAGGATCCGTCGGCGATCTGACGGACCCCGCGGCCTCGCGTGGGGCGTCAGCCCGCCAACGCCTCCTCCGGCGCCCCGCTGGCCCTCGGCTCCGTGACCCGCACCTCCGGCACCTGGCGGTGCGCGGGGTCGCGTACCTCACCGACCAGCAGCTCCAAGACGTCCTCCAGCGCCACCAGCCCCAGCACCTTGCCGGACGCGTCGGCGACCTGGGCCAGGTGGGTGGCGGCCCGCCGCATCACGGTGAGCGCGTCGTCGAGCGGGAGTTCGGGCCTGAGGGTCGTCATCGGCCGCCACACCTGCTGCGGCACCGCCCGCTCGGAGTCCTCCAGGTCTAGTACGTCCTTCACGTGCAGGTAGCCCATGAAGGCGCCGTTCTCCGCCGCCACCGGGAAGCGGGAGTAGCCGGTGCGGGCGGTGAGCTCGACGATCTGGCCCGGGGTGACCGAGGGGCTCACCGTCACCAGTGACTCGCGGCTCAGCAGGACGTCCGTGACCGGGCGGGAGCCCAGCTCCAGGGCGTCCTCCAGGCGTTCCTGCTCCTCGGGGTCGAGCAGACCGGCCTGGCCGGAGTCCTCCACCAGCCGGTTGAGCTGTTCGCTGGTGAAGACCGCCTCGACCTCGTCCTTGGGCTCGACGTGGAAGAGCCGCAGGATGCCCCGGGCGCAGGCGCCGAGGGCCACGGTGATCGGCCTGCACAGGCGGGCGAAGGCGACCAGGCCGGGGCTGAGCCACAGCGCGGCCTTCTCCGGTGCCGCCATCGCGAGGTTCTTGGGCACCATCTCGCCGATGACGAGGTGGAAGAAGACGACCACGGCGAGCGCGATCACATAGCCGAGCGGGTGGATCATGCCGTGCGGCAGGTGGACCCACTCGAAGACCGGCTCCAGCAGGCCCGCCACGGTCGGCTCGGCGACCGCGCCCAGGGTCAGCGAGCAGACCGTGATGCCGAACTGCGCGGCCGCCATCATCTGCGGCAGCCGCTCCAGGCCGTACAGGACCTGGCGGGCCCGGGCGGTGCCGAGCGGTTCGATCTGGCTGCGGCGCACGGAGACCAGCGCGAACTCGGCGCCGACGAAGAAACCGTTGGCGAGGACGAGCAGCGCGGCGAAGAGGAGTTGCAGGACGCTCATCGGGCGGCCTCCACCACGACGGGGGCGATGCGCACGAGTCGTACCCGTTCCGCGCGGTAGTGCCCGACCTGGCGGACGGTGAGCCGCCAGCCGGGCAGTTCGGCCCGGTCCCCGACGGCGGGGATACGGCCGAGCAGATCGGCGACCAGGCCGGCGACGGTCTCGTAGGGGCCCTCGGGCACGTCCAGGCCGATGCGCCTCAGGATGTCGACGCGGCAGCTGCCGTCGGCCTCCCAGGCGGGCCGGCCGTCCTCCGGCGGGGCGGCGGCGAGTTCCGGCAGGTCGTGCCCGTCGTGCTCGTCACGGACCTCACCGACGATCTCCTCGACGATGTCCTCCAGCGTGACGACGCCGGCCGTGCCGCCGTACTCGTCGACGACGACGGCGATGGGCTGCTCACTGCGCAGCTGCGCGAGCAGGGGCTGCACCGGCAGGGTCTCGGGCACCAGCAGCGCCGGGCGGGCGATGCGCACCACGGGGGTGCGCAGCCGGTCGTGCACGGGGACGGCCAGCGCGTCCTTGAGGTGTGCCATGCCGACGACCTCGTCGATCCGTTCTCGGTAGACGGGGAAGCGGGACAGGCCGGTGGCGCGGGTCAGGTTCACCACGTCCTCGGCGGTCGCCGAGGACTGCAGGGCGCTGACCCGCACCCGGGGGGTCATGACGTGCTGTGCGGTCAGCTCACCGAGCGACAGCGTCCGTACGAAGAGGTCGGCGGTGTCCTGTTCCAGGGCGCCGGCCCGCGCGGAGTGCCGGGCCAGGGAGACGAGTTCGCCGGGGGTGCGGGCGGAGGCCAGTTCCTCGGCGGGCTCGATGCCCAGGGCCCGCACGAGCCGGTTGGCGACCGCGTTCAGGGCCGCGATCACCGGGTGGAAGAGGCGGGCGAAGGCGTGCTGCGGGCCCGCGACGAAGCGCACGACCTGCAGGGGCTTGGACACCGCCCAGTTCTTGGGCACCAGCTCACCGATCACCATCTGCACGGCGGAGGCCAGCAGCATGCCGACGACCACGGCGACACCGGACACGGCGCCCTCGGGGATGCCGGTCGCGGTGATGGGGCCGTGCAGCAGTTGGGCGAGCGCCGGTTCGGCGAGCATGCCGACGACCAGCGAGGTGATGGTGATGCCGAGCTGGGTGCCGGAGAGCTGGAAGGACAGCTCCTTGAGGGACTCGACGACCGTACGAGCCCGTCGGTCGCCCTCGGCGGCGGCCTTCTCGGCGTCGGTCGCCTCGACCGTCACCAGGCCGAACTCGGCCGCCACGAAGAATCCGTTGGCGAGAATCAGCAGGAACGCCGCTCCGAGGAGCAGCAGGGGGATGATCATGATACCGCCGCCTCCGCGTACGCGCGGAGCGGTTCCGCGGTATGTCGGCAGGGGGCGGCGCAGGTACTACAGGACGATCCGTCCATCGCCGGAGAGGGTCACTCCTCGCGTAGCAGGAACCCCCGGGGCGCCGGTCGGCGCGCGGGGGCGGAGGCGCAGCGAATACGCCACCGCCACCAGATTAATCACGACTGGGGGTAATGCGTCAGGGTGGACCGCACCGAGTCAGTCCTGATCTTCGCCGGAGCGGGCTGTGGAGCGCGCCTCGGCGAGCGCTCGCAGGGCTCGGGCGTCCGCGATGGCGCGCTGTTTGGCGATGCCCGGCTGGATACCGAGGGCCGGCAGGCTGGTGCCGTCGCTGAGGTTGAGGAACACCCAGGGATCACCGGGACGGAGGTTCACCTGGATGATCTCGGCCCAGTCCAGACGGCGCCGGCCGGCGATGTTGACGACCGTGACACCCGACTCGTCGGCCACGACTTTCGGCCGGGACAGCAGGAACAGCACGCCGGCCAGGAGGGCCGCCGTGAAGACGAAGCTGAGGCGCTCGCCTGGGCTGAGCTGTTCCAGCAGCATCGCGACCGTCGTGATGACCACGAAGATCGCGACGCCGGCGGTCAGCAGAACGGCACGGGTCCGGCTCGGCCGGAACGTGACGGGGAGCGGGGGCAGGTCCGACATGGTTCCTCGGCGTCTTCGGCTCTCGTACTGCTGTCAGAGACGGCAGGCGTGGATGGCCGTGGTCAGGATGGCCCGGGCCCCGATCTCGTACAGGTCGTCCATGATCCGCTGGGCCTCCTTGGACGGGACCATCGCGCGGACGGCGACCCAGCCCTCGTTGTGCAGCGGGGAGACGGTCGGGGACTCCAGGCCGGGGGTGAGGGCGACGGCCTTCTCGAGCTGCTCGACCCGGCAGTCGTAGTCCATCATCACGTAGGTCCGGGCCACCAGGACGCCCTGGAGGCGGCGCAGGAACTGCTGGACCTTGGTCTCCTCGGCCTCGGCGCCGACCCGGCGGACGACCACGGCCTCGGACTTCATGATCGGGTCGCCGAACACCTCGAGGCCCGCGTTGCGCAACGAGGTGCCGGTCTCGACGACGTCCGCGATGACCTCGGCGACGCCCAGTTCGATCGCGGTCTCCACGGCCCCGTCGAGGTGGACGACGGAGGCGTCGATGCCGTTGTCGGCGAGGTGCTTGGCGACGATCCCCTCGTACGAGGTGGCCACCGTCATGCCGGCCAGGTCCGCGATGCCGCTCGCCGTGCCGGGCTTGGCGGCGAAGCGGAAGGTGGAGCGGGCGAAGCCGAGCGGGAGGATGACCTCCGCGTTGGCGCCCGAGTCGATCAGCAGGTCGCGGCCGGTAATGCCGATGTCGAGTTTGCCGGACGAGACGTAGATCGCGATGTCACGGGGGCGGAGGTAGAAGAACTCGACCTCGTTGGTCGGGTCGACGATCCGCAGTTCCTTGGACTCGCGGCGCTGCTGGTAGCCGGCCTCATGCAGCATCTCCGCCGCAGGTCCTGACAGGGAACCCTTGTTGGGGACGGCGATGCGCAGCATGAGGTCGGCTTCCTTCGTTCGTGCGTACGGTGGTTCGTGCGCACAGTGGTTCGTGCGTACGTGGTGGGGTTCGGTTACGGCTCAGAGGTGGGCGTAGACGTCGTCCAGCGAGATCCCGCGGGCGACCATCATCACCTGGACGTGGTAGAGCAGCTGCGAGATCTCCTCGGCGGCGGCTTCCTTGCCCTCGTACTCAGCGGCCATCCATACCTCGGCGGCCTCTTCGACGACCTTCTTGCCGATGGCATGGACACCCTTGCCGACCAGCTCTGCGGTGCGGGAGGTGGCGGGATCGCCGTTGGCGGCCTTGTGCTGGAGCTCGTCGAAGAGCTCCTCGAACGTCTTATTGGACATGGTGGCGCCCACTTTACGCGTGTGCCGGGCGGCTCATCGCCACGGTTCGGATACTGAGCGGAGGGTGGCCGCCGTGGCCACCGCCGCCGTCACCGCCTCGTGGCCCTTGTCCTCGTTGGAGCCCTCGATTCCGGCCCGGTCCAGGGCCTGTTCCTCGGTGTCACAGGTGAGCACGCCCATGCCGACGGGCACGCCGGTGTCGACGGAGACCTGGGTGAGGCCCTGGGTGACGCCCTGGCACACGTACTCGAAGTGGGGGGTGCCGCCGCGGATGACGACTCCGAGGGCGACGATCGCGTCGTAGCCGCGGCCCGCGAGGACCTTGGCGACGACCGGGAGCTCCCAGCTGCCGGGGACCCTCAGCAGGGTCGGCTCGTCGATGCCCAGATCGCGCAGGGCGCGCAGGGCGCCGTCCACCAGACCGTCCATCACCTTCTCGTGCCACTGCGCCGCGATGACGGCGACCCGCAGGTCCCCGACGTTGCGTACGGACAGTTCCGGTGCACCCTTGCCGCTCACGTCTCGTATCTCCTCGATGGTCTTTCTTACTGGTTGCCGCAGGTGGAGACGGGGGCCGTCTCCAGCCAGGGCAGGTCGTGCCCCATCCGGTCCCGCTTGGTTCGCAGGTAGCGGAGGTTGTGCTCGCCCGCGTGGACCGGCATCGGCTCGCGGCCGGTGACCCTGAGGCCGTGCCGGACCAGCGCGTCGACCTTGTCCGGGTTGTTGGTCATCAGGCGCAGGCTGCGGACGCCGAGGTCCTGGAGGATCTGCGCGCCGGCGCCGTAGTCCCGGGCGTCGGCGGGCAGGCCGAGTTCCAGGTTGGCGTCGAGGGTGTCGTGGCCCTGCTCCTGGAGCTCGTACGCGCGCAGCTTGGACAGCAGGCCGATGCCGCGCCCCTCGTGGCCGCGCAGATAGACCACCACTCCCCTGCCCTCGGCCTGGACGCGGTCCAGGGAGGCGTCCAGTTGGGGGCCGCAGTCGCACCGCGCGGAGCCGAAGATGTCGCCGGTGAGGCATTCGGAGTGGACGCGGACGACGATGTCCTCGCCGTCGCCGATGTCGCCGTGCACCAGGGCGACGTGTTCCACGCCGTCGACGGTGGAGCGGTAGCCGTACGCGGTGAACTCGCCGTGGGTGGTGGGCAGCCGGGTCTGGGCCTCGCGGCGGACGGTGGGCTCGGACGAGCGCCGGTAGGCGATCAGGTCCTCGATGGAGATGATCGTCAGGTTGTGCTTGCGGGCGAAGGGGATCAGTTCGGGCAGCCGCAGCATGCTGCCGTCCTCGCCGGCGATCTCGACGATGGCGCCGGCCGGGCGCAGGCCGGCGAGACGGGCGAGGTCGACGGCGGCCTCGGTGTGGCCGTCGCGGACGAGCACCCCGCCGGGCCGGGCGCGCAGCGGGAAGATGTGGCCGGGACGGACCAGGTCCGACGGCTGCGCCGTACCGCTCGCGAGGAGCTGCAGGGTGGCGGCGCGGTCGGCGGCGGAGATCCCGGTGCTCACGCCGTGCGCGGCGGAGGCGTCCACGGAGACGGTGAACGCGGTCTTCATCGACTCGGTGTTGTCGCCGACCATCTGCGGGAGCTGGAGCCGGTCCAGTTCGTCGCCCTCCATGGGGGCGCAGATCAGGCCGCGGCACTCGCTCATCATGAAGGCGACGATCTCGGGGGTCACCTTCTCGGCGGCGACCACGAGGTCGCCCTCGTTCTCGCGGTCCTCGTCGTCGACGACCACGATCGGCCGGCCGGCCGCGATGTCCGCGATGGCCTGCTCGATCGGGTCGAGCGTGAAGTCCTCGATGGTTTCGGTGCTGTACAGGATCGGTGCCGCCGTCATGCCGGCGCTCCTTCCAGGAAGGGCTTCGAGGCCTTGCGGGAGCGCAGCCACCAGTCGCGCATGCCCCACAGGACGAGCGCGCCGTAGATGACGTAGACGAAACCGGAGAAGGCGTAGCCGTTGGCGAAGTTGAGGGGGACGCCGACGAGGTCGACGAGGAGCCAGGCGAACCAGAACTCGACCATGCCGCGGGCCTGCGCGTACATGGCGACGACGGTGCCGACGAAGATGTAGGCGTCGGGCCAGGGGTCCCAGGACAGGGTCGGGTACGCCTTGAAGAGCAGGGCCACCGCGACCGTGCCGGCGGCGGCAGCAGCGACCATCGCCGCGCGCTCGGGCCAGGTGGCGAAGCGCGGGGTGATGTGGCCGTCGCCGGCTCCGTCCTTGCCCCGGTTCCACTGCCACCAGCCGTACAGGGCGACGACCATCACGACGGCCTGCTTGCCGGCGCTGCCGGTCAGGTGCCCGAAGAACGCGCCGAAGAGGATCAGGCCGGAGAGGAACTGCACCGGCCAGGTCCACAGCGAGCGCCGCCAGCCGAGGGCGAGGCCGATCAGGCCGAAGATGTTGCCGACCATGTCCGACCAGAGGATGTGCTGGTCGAGGAGGACGAACGCCTCGGAGTTCAGCCAGTTCACCGGGTGGCCCCCTGACTGGTCAGCAGCCGCTCGACGTACTTGGCGATGATGTCGACTTCGAGGTTGACCGGGTCGCCTGGCTGCTTGCGGCCGAGCGTGGTCAGGTCGAGGGTGGTGGGGATGAGGCTCACGGTGAAGTGGTCGGGGCCGGCGTCGACGACGGTGAGGCTGATGCCGTCGACGGTGATGGAGCCCTTCTCCACGACGTAGCGCGTGAGGTCCGCGGGGAGCTCGATCTTGACGATCTCCCAGTTCTCGGACGGCTTGCGCTCCAGCACCCGGCCGGTGCCGTCGACGTGCCCCTGCACGATGTGGCCGCCGAGGCGGGCGCCCACGGCGGTGGGGCGCTCCAGGTTGACGCGGGAGCCCACGGCGAGGACGCCCAGGCTGGAACGGTTCAGGGTCTCGGCCATCACATCGGCGGTGAACTCGTCGCCCTCGTGGTCGACGACGGTCAGACAGACACCGTTGACGGCGATGGAGTCGCCGTGCTTCGCGCCTTCCGTGACGACGGGGCCGCGCAGCCGGAAGCGGGAGGCGTCGCCGAGGTTCTCGACGGCGGTGACCTCACCCAGCTCTTCGACGATTCCGGTGAACACTTCCCGGGTCCTCCTGCCTCTTCGGGCACGGACTCCGGGGCTGTCGATGACGACAGAACGTACGAGCGAGAACACCGGGGGCGACGCCGAACAGGGTTCGTCCCATGGACGGACCGATACGGCGGCGCGCACGAATGCCCGCCCGCCGCGCACTGCCTCCCATCCGGACTTTAACCGTCGGTCCAGGAATTTCACCTGGTCAACCGGCCACTGGAAGTGACCGGGTCGCGGACTGTAACCGCCGGTTCGGACTTTCACCGACCCCGGAGTGCGCTGCTTCTGGTACATGGTCAGTGTGCCACGCCCGATCGGCGACCATACGGGTGAACGGTGTGGGGTGGCTCACAGAGAGTGCCGATGGACTTCTCGCGCGGGGGCGCGACAGCCCCAACCCGCGCCGCTGAGCGCCCCGTTGAATCGGTTCCGCACCCTTGACGTATTGGTCTAGGCCTTTCTAGGGTCGGCCTGCGTGGTCCCCCATGGAGACGGGCCCGGTGGCGGTGACGACGGCCCTTGCCCGCCGCCGGGTCTCCTCTCCGGCATCCGCACGCAAGGGGCCGACCGGTCGGCCGAGTTGGCGGCGGAGCTAGCTCGTTCTCCGGGGCGCGAACAGGTCGTCCTGCGCCCGGTCACGGGCCGTGAGCAGCGCCCCGCGCAGCACCGCTCCCCCGCCCAGCGCGCTGGGCCGCACCTCCGTCGGCAGGGGGGACAGCCGGGCCAGGCGGTCCTGGACGCGCCGGGCCAGGGTGTCGCCGCCCGCACGGCCGATCTCGCCGGCCAGCACCACACAGCCCGGGTCCAGGACGGAGACGACGGCCGCGGCACCGAGGGCGACCCGGTCGGCGAGGACGTCGAGGAAACGGTCGGCGGCGGGGTCCGGGCGGGTGCGCGGGATGGCGGGGTCCGGGTAGGTGCGCGAGGCGGCGGGACCGCCCTCGGCGGGGACTTCGCGACGCACGCCGCCCGAAGCCTCCCGTACCACCGCCGTCCGCCTCACCGCCGCCCGAACCAGCGCCGCCGCGTGCGGCTCGTGCGCCGCCGCCGTGGCCGTCACACCGTGCTCCGCCGCCAGGGCGGCGATCGCCCCGGCCGCCGCGAGGGAGTGGAACCCTCCGTCGCAGCCGGTCGCCGACGGGAGCCCGGCCGTCCCCGGCACCGGCAGGAAGCCGATCTCGCCGGCACCGCCGGAAGCCCCCCGGCGCAGCGCCCCGTCGAGGACCAACGCGGCGCCGATGCCCATGCCTAGCCACAGCAGCACGAAGGTGTCCCGGTCCCGGGCGGCACCGTCGCGCTGTTCGGCGAGGGCGGCGAGGTTGGTCTCGTTCTCGACGCTGAACCGGGCCTCGGGGAGCCGCTCCTGCAGGGCCGCCACCAGGCGCCGGTGCCAGGCGGGCAGCCCGGAGGAGTCGCGCAGTTCGCCGCTGGCGGGGTCGATGAGCCCGGGCGTGCCGATGCCGACCGTGTGCAGCCGGTCCGCCCCCGCCTCCTTCGCCGCCCGCTCGACCAGCGTGACCGCCTGCTCCACCGCGGGCCCGGTCCCGGCGTCGTCGTCGATCGGCACGGACGCCTCGGCGAGCACCCGCCCGAGCAGGTCGGACACGACCACGGCGACGCCCTCGGTACGGACGTCGAGGGCGGCCAGCTGGGCGCGCTCGGCGACGATCCCGTACAGCTTGGCGTTGGGCCCGCGTCGCTGCTCGCCCGACTCCCCGACCACCTCGATCAGACCGGAGGCGGTGAGGCGCTCGACGAGGTCGGCGACGGTCGGCCGGGACAGGCCGGTGAGCTGCTTCAACCGCCCTGCCGTCAGCGGCCCTTCCTGCTGGAGCAGGCGCAGGGCGAGCCGGTCGTTGATGGCCCGGGCGGTGCTCGGGGATGCGGGCATGCCGGGATCCTTCCAGATCGGCGGGGCCGCACGGCGGGCGGCCGGTAGAGCGCTTTCTATCAGGCAGGCTTCCTGATAGTTTACGCCGTCGCGGGCGGGGACCCGGAAACCTGGAGGGGCCGGAGAATGAGCGATGTGGTCTATGACCGACGCGAGGTGCGACGGGCGCGGTACGCCGTGGCCGCCGTGTTCGCCGTGCACGGTGCCGTCACCGGCTCGTTCGCGACCCGTGTGCCGTGGATCCAGGAGCACGCCTCGGTCGGTGCGGGTCAACTGGGGCTCGCGCTGGCCTTCCCCGCGCTCGGCGCGTCCGTGGCCATGCCGCTGGCGGGCCGCATCAGTCACCGCTTCGGCGCACGCAACGCCCTGCGCGGCCTGATCGCCCTGTGGACGCTGTCGCTGATCCTGCCGTCCCTCGCCCCGAACCTGTTGGCCCTGTGCGTGGCGCTGTTCGTCTACGGCGCCTCGGCGGGCATGGCGGACGTGGCGATGAACGCGCTGGGCGTCGAGATCGAGAACCGGCTGGGACGGTCGATCATGTCCGGGCTGCACGGTCTGTGGAGCGCGGGCGCCCTGATCGGCTCGGCGGCGGGCACACTCGCCGCACACCTCGGATCGGACGCCCGGCTGCACCACGCGCTGGCCGCCGCCGTCCTGACCGTACTGGGCCTTGCCGCGTGCACCTGGGTTCTCGACATCCAGCCGGCCGACGACGAGGAGCCGCCGCCCCGGTTCGCGCTGCCCCCGAAGTCGGCGCTGCTGATCGGCGCGGTCGGGTTCTGCGCGGTGTTCGCCGAGGGCGCGAGCCTGGACTGGTCGGCGGTCTACCTGCGTGACCGGCTGGACAGTTCGGCGGGGCTGGCGGCCGCCTGCACCACGGGCTTCACGCTCACCATGGCGATCGCGAGGCTGGTCGGCGACAAGGTGGTGGACCGGTTCGGCTCGGTGTACACGGTCCGGGTGGGCGGAGTGCTGGCCGCCCTGGGCGGGCTGCTGGTCGTCGTGGCGGGTCATCCGGCGGTGGCCATGGCGGGGTTCGCGCTGATGGGGCTGGGCATCGCCGTCGTCGTACCTCTGTGCTTCGCCGCGGCGGGCCGCAGCGGCCCGAATCCCAGCCTGGCCATCGCCGGCGTGGCGACCATCACGTACACCTCGGGCCTGGTCGCGCCGAGCGCCATCGGCGGTCTCGCCCAGGTCACCAGCCTGACGGTGTCCTTCGGTCTGGTGACCGTACTGGCCTGCGGGCTGGTGGCCTTCGCGGGCGTGCTGCGGGCGGGCGACCGGGACCGTCCGAAGCTGAGTGCCGAGACCGCGGCGGCCGCGAGCCCGCGGCCCTGAACGGATCCCTCCGGGCGGGACGTGCCTCCCCACCCTGAGCGGAGGCTCAGCGTCCGTTCCCTGGACAATGAGCGGGGCACCCGCCCCCGAACCGCGGGCCCCACGAACAACCGCAGGTACGACGAAAGCGAAACCGCACCATGGATCTTGGCGTCGGCTGGAAGCTGCACGGCGACGGACGGACTCCGGAACCGGGAGCGGTGGTCCGCCCCGACGAACGGCTCTCCTGGCCCCGCACGGCCGGGCTCGGCGCTCAGCACGTGGTGGCCATGTTCGGCGCGTCGTTCGTCGCGCCCGTCCTCATGGGCCTGGATCCCAACCTCGCGATCATGATGTCGGGCGTGGCGACCATGATCTTCCTGCTCGCCACCCGCGGCCGGGTGCCCAGTTACCTGGGCTGCTCGCTGTCCTTCGTGGGTGTCGCCGCGGTCATCCGGGCGCAGGGCGGGACGAGTGCCACGGTGACCGGCGCGGTCCTGGTCGTCGGTGTCGCGCTGTTCCTGGTCGGTGTCGCCGTGCAGCGGTTCGGTGCGCGGATCATCCACGCGGCGATGCCGCCGGTCGTCACCGGCGCGGTGGTGATGCTGATCGGCTTCAATCTGGCCCCGGTCACCGCCACCACGTACTGGCCGCAGGACCAGTGGACGGCTTTGCTGGTCATGCTGTTCACCGGGCTGGCCGTGGTCTGCCTGCGTGGATTCTGGTCCCGGATCGCGATCTTCCTGGGCCTGGTCTTCGGCTACGGCGTCTCCTGGGCGTTCGACCGGATCTTCGGGCGGATCCACTCGGTGGACGCGAGCGGCAAGCTCACCGACCACTGGCGGCTCGATCTGTCCGGCGTCGGCCGGGCCGACTGGGTCGGGCTGCCGTCCTTCCACGGTCCGTCCTTCGAGTGGTCGGCGATCCTGGTCGCGCTGCCCGTGGTGATCGCCCTGGTCGCCGAGAACGCCGGGCACGTCAAGGCGGTCGGCGAGATGACCGGCGACTCGCTGGACGACAGGCTCGGTACGGCGATCTCCGCCGACGGCATCGGCTCCGTGCTCTCCACCGCGGTCGGCGGCCCGCCCAACACCACCTACTCCGAGAACATCGGCGTGATGGCCGCGACCCGGGTCTACTCCACGGCCGCGTACTGGGCCGCCGCCGGTTTCGCCCTCCTGTTCGGCGTGTGCCCGAAGTTCGGGGCGGTGGTGGCCGCGATCCCGGGCGGTGTCCTCGGCGGCATCACCGTCATCCTGTACGGCATGATCGGCCTGCTCGGCGCCCAGATCTGGCTCAACGCCGAGGTGGACCTGCGCAACCCACTCAACCTGGTACCGGCCGCGGCGGGCATCATCATCGGCGTCGGCGACGTGACGATGAAGTTCACCGACACCTTCTCGCTGAGCGGCATCGCGCTGGGCACCCTGGTCGTGATCACCGGCTACCACGCGCTGCGCGTGTTCGCGCCGGCCCATCTCAAGTCGGGGCGGCCACTGCTGGACGAGGGCACCAGTTCCTACGACGAGAACGGTCAGCGCGCCAACCCGTAAAGGGTCAGCCCCGTGAAGGGTCAGCGCGCCAACTCGTAGGCGTAGGAAGGCGAGAACGTCCCGGGCGAGCCCTTGCAGCCGTCCGACTCCCCCGGCAGCTTCACCCACAGGAAGGCGTCGATCCGGTCTTCCCCGGTGCTGAGCGTGGGCGCCCGGCCGATCCCGCGGCCGGGCGGGTCGCACCACTCGCCGTCCGCCGGGGCGCCGTTGCCGTTGCGGCTGGTGTCGATGACGGCGCCCAGGCCGGCCGGGCCGCCCAGCGCGTCGAGGACCCGCCGGTCGTAGGCGATCTCGTCGGACGTGCGGTGGAAGTTGGAGACGTTGCTGAAGACACCGTCGGAGGACGCGGCCGAGGCGGCACCGGCCTGCCTGAGCCAACCCGCCTGTTTCGCGGCCGGGTTCCAGCCGGAATGACCTGCGTCGTAGTAGACGCGCGCCCTGGGGTTGGCGGCCTTCAGGACCCGACCCGCGCGAGCCAACGAGGCGAAGCGGCGGGACCGTTCGCCCGCGGAGAGGCAGTCGGCCTGGGCGACCGAGTCCGGCTCCAGGATCACGACGACCTCGCCGGAGCCCAGCCCGGCGGCGAAGGCGTCGATCCAGGCGTCGTAGGCGTCGAGGTCGGGCGCCCCGCCCTCGGAGGCGCCGCCGCAGTCGCGGCCCGGGATCGTGTACGCCACGACCACCGGGACCCGGCCCTGGGCGGCGCCGCCCGAGGTGACCGCGCGGACCCGGGAGGTGATGGTCGACGGCGTGAAGTCCGCGAACCAGAGGGCCGCGGGCTGGTCGGCGATCCGGGACTCGATGACCGCCCGCCGCGGGTCCGCGCCGTTGGCGCGCACCCAGTCGAGCACCTGGGACTCGGGGTGACGGTAGATCCGGGTGGACGCGAAGACGCTCAGGTCCTGCTCCTTCGGCTTGGTCAGCGTGGGCGTGGGCGTGGGCGTCGGCGTGGGCCGCGGCTTATTCGTCGGGGACGGCGAGGCGGAGACGCTCGGGCTCGGGGAGGCGGACGGCGTCGGTACGGCGGGCAGCGGCGCCAGGAAGGCGGAGGCGGTCACCTCGGGCTTCGCCTCGCGGTGGACGCGCCGGTCGTCGAGGGCGGTCAGCATCCCGGCCGCCGTGCCGATCGCGACGACGACGGATGCCGCGGCGACCATCGCACCGCGCCGCGCGGTCCGCCCGCGCACGGCCCGGTGCGCCGCCTGCCGCCTGGCCCGTAAGCCTGACACGGTCGCGCTCCCCCTCCCCCACGGCGGGCACGCGTTCCCCCGTTCTGGGGAAGCGCCGGGCCCACCGGTACCCGGGTCAGACTAAAGCTGCGACCCTGCCCCCATGGTGCAATGCGAACAATTCACCACCCCTGTGGACGCGGTCATCTCCCGTATGCGCGCGCTCGACGCGACGCTCCCGCCAGCCGACGGGGTCGCCGTCTTCAACCGTGTCTACCTCGCCGTCACGGAGGCGGTCGACCGGCGTATCGACAGCGGCCAGTTCGAGGACGCGCGGGCCGCGATCACGCTGGACGTGCGGTTCGCGGAGCGCTATCTGGCCGCCGTGGAGACGGTGCGGGAGGAGCGGCGTCCGCCCGCCTGCTGGCGGCCCCTGTTCCAGATGCGCCGCCATCCCGGCGTACGACCGCTTCAGTTCGCGCTCGCGGGCATCAACGCGCACATCGGCCACGACCTGGCGCTCGCCGTGGTGGACACCTGTCGTACGCTCGGCTGCGAACCCGCCGAGGTGGAGGACGAGTTCGACCGCGTGGGCGATCTCCTCGTCTCGCTGGAGGAGAGCATCCGCGAAGAGCTGATGCCGGGCCCCGACCTGCTCCAGATCGCCGACCCGCTCACCCATCTGCTCGGCTCGTGGAGCCTGGAGCGGGCCCGGGACGCCACCTGGACCGCGGCCCGGGCCCTGTGGGCGCTGCGCGGACTCCCCGACGTGGCGGGCGAGTTCACCGAACGGCTGGACGCGGCGGTCGGCCTCGCGGGGCGGATGCTGCTCACCCCGCTGCCCGACCGGTGACGGGTCCTGGGCCTTCAGGGCCTCTTGGAACCGCCTGGCCCACCTAGTGCCGCGACAGGCACTAGTCCTCGGGCAGTTCGACCGGCGCGATCTCGTCGTACACGTCTCCCGGACCCGGGTTGGTCGCGTCGGTCGCCCCTCCGAAGTGGTGCATGACGCCCCAGACCGCGTTGAGCGCGGTCTGCACCGCCCCCTCGGCCCAGCCGGCCGTCCAGGAGATGTCGTCGCCGGCGAGGAAGATGCCCCGCTTGTCCTCGGGCAGCCGGTCCTGCATGAAGTGGGTGAACAGGCGCCGCTGGTAACGGTAGTGACCGGGCAGGTTGGCCTTGAAGGCGCCCATGAAGTAGGGCTCGTTCTCCCAGGACACCGTCACCGGGCTGCCGATGACGTGCTTGCGGATGTCGACCTTCGGATAAATCTCGCCGAGCGACTTCAGCATGACCTCCATCCGCTCGTTCGCGGACAGCGGCAGCCACTTCAGGCTGTCGTCGCACCAGGTGTACGAGAGGCAGATGACGGCCGGTTTGTCGGGGCCGTCGTCGAGGAGGTAGGTCCCGCGCGTCATCCGGTCGGTGAGGGTCATCGACATGACGTCCCGGCCGGTCGGGTTCCCCCGGTCGTCGACGGCCTCGTCCAGCCAGAACGGCCGGTCGACCGGGACGAACAGCTTCGAGCTCTCCATGTAGTGCGTCCGCTCGATCGCCGTCCAGTGGTCGATCGGGAAGAGCGAGTCGTCGCAGTCGATCTTCGACAGCAGCATCCAGGACTGGGCGGTGAAGATCGCCGTCCGGTAGGTGCGGATGTCGCCGTCCGCGTCGGTGACGGTGATCCGGTCGCCCGCGGTGCGGTGCAGCCGGGTCACGGCGGGGCGGGGCTCACCGTTCACGTGCAGGGCGGCGAGCGAGGTCCCGTACGGCCAGTGGACGATCTTCTCCGGCTCGCGCTCCCACAGGCGCAGCGGCAGTTGCTGGGAGCCGCCGACGATGCCGCGGTGGTGGTCGTCGGCCTCGGTGTAGACGACGCGCAGGATCTCCAGGATGGAGTTGGGGAAGTCGGTGTCCCAGCCGCCGGTGCCGAAGCCGACCTGGCCGAAGATCTCCCGGTGCCGGAAGGACCTGAAGGCCTCGGAGTCGCAGAGGAAGCCGTAGAAGGTCTGGTTGTCGAGCTTCTCGACGAGCTTCGCCCAGATCTCCCGGATGCGAGGCACGTCCCGTTCCCGGATGGCGCGGTTCATGTCGGAGAAGTCGGCCCCCTCTTCGAGGCACGTGTTCCAGGCCGCGGCGACGTCCCGGTAGACCTGGGGCAGGTCGTCGATCGTCTCGGCGTAGTGGGACTCGCCCTTGAGGTCGACGACGGTCGAAGGGGTCACCTCCGCCAGGGGGTTGGGGAAGGGCCGGGTCGTCAGGTCCACGAGGTCGATGTAGTGCTGGAGGGCCGTGGAGGACGGCGGGAAGCGCATCGCGCCCATCTCGGCGGTGAGGGACGGGTCGCACCCGTCGAAGCCAACGGTCCGCAGCCTCCCGCCGATCCGGTCGGCCTCGTAGACGACGGGCTTGAGGCCCATCTTCATCAGTTCGTACGCGGCCACGATGCCGGACAGCCCGCCCCCGATGACCGCGACCTCGGTGCCGTGCTCGGTCGCCGGTATCTGACCGAGGCCCGCCGGGTGGGCGAGGAAGTCGTCGTACGCGTACGGGAAGTCCGGGCCGAACATGGTGATCGGCGGCTGCTGCTCGTCTGCGTGCTCGACGGCGTTGGGCACGGTGGACGTCATGGGGTACGGACTCCTTGCGCGGAAGGTAAGAGGGTGGGGCGGGGCAGGTCAGGTCAGGGACCCGTAGAGGCCGGGGCGCCGGTCCTTCAGATACGGGTTGGCCGCGCGGGAGGCGGCGAGGAAGGCGGGGTCGACGTCCGCGAGCAGCAGCTCGTCGGTGCGGCCGGCCCGGGTGCGGGCGACCCCGTCGGGTCCGGCGAGGGTGGAGAGCCCGACGAACTCGAACTCCCCCTCCTGGCCGACCCGGTTGACGTACGCGACGTACATCTGGTTCTCGAAGGCCCGCACCGGCACCACCGACTCGGCGACGAACTGGAACGGGTGCATCTGCGCGGTCGGCACCACGAGGAGGTCGGTACCGGCGAGGGCGTGGGCCCGGACGTTCTCCGGGAACTCCACGTCGTAGCAGATCATCAGGCCGACGCGGAGGCCGTTCAGTTCGGCCTGTACGACGGGTTGGTCGCCCGGCGTGAAGTGGTCGCGTTCGAAGCAGCCGAAGAGGTGGGTCTTGCGGTAGTTGGCCAGTCGGGTGCCGTCGGCGGCGATCAGCTGGACGGAGTTGAAGACGGCCTCGCCGGCCCGCTCGGGGTAGCCGTAGGCGAGGGCGAGGCCGTGCCGGGTGGCGAGCTCGGCGACCGCGTCCGCCGCGTCACCGTCGGCGGGCTCGGCGAGGCGGCCGATGTCGTCGCCGATCGCGTACCCGGTGAGGAACATCTCCGGCGCGGCCAGCAGTCCGGCGCCCGCGGCGGCGGCACGGCCCGCGGCCTCGTCGAGAACCTTGAGGTTCGCGGCGATCGAGCCGGGGTGGCCGGAGCTCTGGAGCAGGGCGGTGCGCATGCGTGTTCCTCACCGGGCGGCAGGGTGGTTGTGGGGGCCACGTAGACGGTACGGGCGGCGGGCTCGGCCCGACAAGAAGCAGCTGTTGCGCGCTCCTGCGCCGATCGTTGCGCGCTAGGCGCGAACGGCGGCGATTCGTTGCGTGCCCCGGTCGTCCACCGCCCGGCCCTTCACCTCATCTCACCGGCCGGACCGCCGCCCTCGCGTCGTGGCGGTCCGCGTGCCGTTCGTCAGCAGCAGGGCCGTGACCAGGTAGGGCACGGCGAACAGCGCGAACACGGTGCCGTGGGAGGCCTGTTGGGAGAGGGTCGCGTACGCGCCGAACACGGCGATGGTGGCCAGTTCGGTGCCCAGGCTCGCGACCGAGGTCAGGGTGGCCCGCCCGGTGTCCTCGATGCGGTGCTGGAGGCGGACGTCGGCGAGCACCGTCGCCAGCTGGAAACCGCCGAAGGCGAGGGCCACCAGGACCAGGCCGACCGGTGTCCGCGCACCCGCTCCCACGGCCAGGGCGAGCGCGGCGGCCCCGAGCAGGAGTCCCAGCCCGCGGTTGCCGAGGCGCTCGGCGGGACCGGCCAGCAGGCTCCCGGCCGTGGCGCCCGCCCAGACCAGCAGGAGCAGGTACGGGACCACCTGGTCAGGTACGACGGTGTCCCGGACCAGCAGCGGCGTGTACTCGTCGAGCGCGCCCCACACGGCGCCGACGGCCGGGACCAGCAGCAGCGCCCGGCGCAGCGACCGGTCACCGCGGGCCTGGACGAGTCCGTCCCGCAGGGTCGCGGCCCAGCCGTCACCGCCGGTTCCCGGTGTCCGGTGCTCCGGGAACCGGGTCGCGGTCAGCGCGGAGAGCAGGCAGGCCAGGACACTTGCCGCGCCGACCGCCAGGTAGCCGCCGAAGGCGAACACGGGCCCGGCCGCCGCCATCGACGCCATCACGGCCAGCAGTCCCACGGCCCTGGCCCGGCCCATGAGGCGGGCATAGCGGTCGCCCGCGCCCAGCAGGACCAGTTCCTCGTACAGCAGGGCCTCCAGCGCACCGGAGCCCAGCGCTCCGCGCACGCCCCACAGCACGAAGCCGACCGCGAAGGCCCAGTACGACGGGACCAGGACCCACAGGGCGAAGCCGACCGAGGTGACCAGCGGGCCGAGCCACAGCAGCAGCCGGCGGGAGACCGCGTCCGCCCAGGCGCCGGAGGGAACCTCCAGCAGGACGCCGGTGACGGACCACAGGGCGAACAGGGAGGAGATCTGCCAGATCGACAGGCCGGTGTCGGCGAACAGCAGCGCGTACACCGGGTAGAGCAGCACGAAGTCGTCGAGGAACGCGTAGCCGTACAGCGTGGCCGTGAGGCGGCGGACGCCGGTGGCGGACACACGCGTGGGTGAGAGTGTCATGAGGCCTTCCCGAAGGGACGAATCGGACGCCGGATGTGCGGCGTCCGAGGTGGCCCTCGGGAGGCACGGCTGGGGAATCAATGTCGCCAGGTCATGACACCGATGGTAGTCCGGGTGGGGCGTGGGGCCGAGTGGATTGCCGTCGGCGCCCCATCGGCTCGTCGGCCCGCCGCGGTTACGGTGGATGTCATCGGCGAACCTGGGAGGACATATGGAGATCGCCGCGTTACCACATGTGGACGAGCACACGACGGTCGTCGCGGCGGAGCCCGCCGCCGTCTGGCGGGGTATCGGTGACGCCCTGGACCGGTCCTTCGGGAGCGGCCGGTCGGCCCGCTTCGGGCGTCTGCTCGGCTGCGCCGACCGTACGGTGTCCGGGCCTCGGCCGGTGGCCGAGGGCTCGACCTTCACGGGGCTTCGCGTGGCCTTGGCGCGCCCGGGCCGGGAGTTGGTCCTCGTCGGGCGCCACCGCTTCTCGACGTACGCCCTGGTCTTCCGGCTCGACGAGGCCGGGCCGGGGCGGACCCGGCTGCGGGCCGAGACCCGGGCGAGGTTCCCCGGCCCGTTCGGCGTCCCCTACCGGCTGCTGGTCATCGGCACGGGCGGGCACGCGGCCGCGGTACAGCGGCTGCTCTCGGCCGTCCGGCGGGACGCGGAGTAACGTCTCAAGTTGGCGAGCCCGACGAGAAGCGGCGCAGCAGGGGCGACAGGACCAGCACGGACTTGGTCCGTTCCACGAACGGCTCCCCCGCTATCCGCTCCAGGACCCGCTCGAAGTGCCGCATGTCGGAGGCGAAGACCTGGACGATCGCGTCCGCGTCGCCGGTGACGGTCGACGCGGCGACGACCTCCTGGTAGCGCTCCAGGCCTCGTTGGATGGTCTCCGGCGAGGTGTTGCGGCGGCAGTGGATCTCGACGAACCCCTCGGTCTTCCAGCCGAGCGCCGCCGGGTCCACCCGGACGGTGAAACCGGTGATGGCCCCGGTGGCACGCAGCCGGTCGACCCGGCGTTTCACCGCCGGCGCGGACAGGCCGACCAACTGGCCGATGTCCGCGTAGGAGCGGCGGGCGTCCTCGGCGAGGGCGTGGACGATGCGTTCGTCGAGATCGTTCAGCACTGCGGGTGGTTCACTTCGTTCCGGGCGTGGCGAGACGGGAGCGGCGATGGCCGTACCCGAAGTAGACCACGAGCCCGACGGCCATCCAGACCCCGAAGACGACCCAGGTGACGGCGGACAGGCTGCCCATCATCCACACGCACAGGCCGAAGCCCACGATCGGCAGGACGGGCGACAGCGGTACCCGGAAGGTACGGGGCATGTCGGGTCGGGTGCGGCGCAGCACGACCACGGCCACGTTGACCAGCGCGAAGGCGAACAGCGTGCCGATGCTGGTGGCGTCGGCGAGCTGGCCCAGCGGCACGGCGGCGGCCAGGACACCGCAGAACAGGGACACGATCAGCGTGTTGGCGCGGGGCGTGCCGGTTTTGGGGTGGACGCGGGCGAACACCTTGGGCACCAGGCCGTCCCGGGACATCGCGAAGAGGATGCGGGTCTGGCCGTACAGGACGGTCAGGACGACGCTCGCGATGGCGACGACCGCGCAGAACGCGAGGAGCGTGCCCCAGAAGCCCTGCCCGGTGACCTCGCGCATGATCTGGGCGAGCGCGGCCTCGGAGTCGGTGAACTGCCGCCAGGGCTTGGCGCCGACGGCGACGGCGGCGACCAGGACGTACAGGGCGGTCACGATGACCAGCGAGAGCATGATCGCGCGCGGCAGGTCGCGCTGTGCGTTCTTCGCCTCCTCACCGGCGGTGGAGGCGGCGTCGAAGCCGATGTACGAGAAGAAGAGCGTGGCGCCCGCGGCGCTGACGCCGGCCATGCCGAGCGGCATGAAGTTGTCGTAGTTGCCCGAGCGGAAGCCCTGGAGGCCGATGGCGCAGAACAGCACCAGCGCGGCGATCTTCACGGTGACCATGACGGTGTTGGCGCGGGCCGACTCGCGGGCACCGCCCAGCAGGAAGGCCATCGCGAGCAGGACGACGATCAGTGCGGGCAGGTTGAAGACGCCACCGTCGCCGGGCGGGGCGGACAGCGCGTCGGGGATGGTGACGCCGATCGTCCCGTCGAGCAGTTCGTTCAGGTACTCGCCCCAGCCGACCGCCACGGCGGCGACCGAGACGCCGTACTCCAGGACCAGGCACCAGCCGCACACCCAGGCGATCAGTTCGCCCATCGTTGCGTATGCGTACGAGTACGAGGAGCCGGCGACCGGGATGGTGCCCGCCAGTTCGGCGTAGGACAGCGCCGAGAACAACGCGGTGAGACCTGCGATCACGAAGGACAGGGTGACCGCCGGGCCCGCCTTGGGAACGGCCTCGCCGAGGACCACGAAGATGCCGGTGCCCAGGGTGGCACCGATGCTGATCATGGTCAGCTGCCACAGCCCGAGGGAGCGGCGCAGGCTGCCGCCCTCGCCCTGGCCGCCCTCCGCGACCAGGTTCTCCACCGGCTTGCGACGCATGAGACGCGCACCGAGGCCGGGGGACGAGGGGGCGGTACGGCCACGGTTGTGCGGGGGTGCGCCTTGGTCGAGCACGCGCTGGCTCCTTTGTCGCTGCCTGTCGGTGCGGCGGGAACCGGTGGCACCCTGACAGCAGGGACCACCGAGCGGGGTCCCCGCCACGCCATGTACAGGGCATGACCCTATGGGATGGCGTTGCCCGTGTACTGTGGCAACTTTGCGCACCCGCGCAAGATCATTGCGTTCCTCGGGGCTGGGCGGACGTTCGTTGCGCGGCGGCTTTCGACCGTTGCGTCGTAGAAGTGAGCCGCTCAGCCCCAGCTGGCGTGCAGGGGCTTGCCCTCGGCGTAGCCGGCGGCGCTCTGGATGCCGACGACGGCCTTCTCGGCGAACTCCTCCAGGGAGCCGGCGCCGGCATAGGTGCAGGAGGAGCGGACGCCGGCGATGATCGAGTCGATCAGGTCCTCGACGCCCGGCCGGGCCGGGTCGAGGAACATCCGGGAGGTGGAGATGCCTTCCTCGAACAACCCCTTGCGGGCCCGGTCGTACCCCGACTCCTCGGACGTGCGGTGGGCGACGGCACGCGCGGACGCCATGCCGAACGACTCCTTGTAGGGGCGGCCGTCGGCGTCCTGCTGGAGGTCGCCCGGGGACTCGTAGGTGCCCGCGAACCAGGACCCGATCATCACGTTGGAGGCGCCGGCGGCGAGTGCCATGGCGACGTCGCGCGGGTGCCGTACGCCGCCGTCCGCCCACACGTGCTTGCCGTACTTGCGTGCCTCGGCGGCGCACTCCAGGACCGCCGAGAACTGCGGGCGGCCGACGCCGGTCATCATCCGGGTGGTGCACATGGCGCCGGGGCCCACGCCCACCTTGATGATGTCGGCGCCCGCCTCGACCAGGTCCCGGACGCCCTCCGCGGCGACGATGTTGCCCGCGACGATCGGCACCCGCGGGTCGAGGTCGCGCACCAGCTTGATCGCGCTGATCATCGATTCCTGGTGGCCGTGCGCCGTGTCGATGACGAGGGTGTCGACGCCCGCGTCGAGCAGTTCCTCGGCCTTGCCCGCGACATCGCCGTTGATGCCGACGGCGGCGGCGATGCGCAGCCCGCCGCGCGCGTCCACGGCCGGGGTGTAGAGCGTGGCGCGCAGGGCGCCCTTGCGGGTGAGGATGCCCGCGAGGCGGCCGTCCCGGTCGACGGCGGGCGCGTAGCGGCGATTGGCCGCGTCCAGCCGGTTGAAGGCCTCGCGCGGGTCGATGTCCGCGTCGAGCAGCAACAGGTCCTTGGACATGACCACTTCGAGCTGGGTGAAGCGGTCCACACCGGCCAGGTCCCGGTCGGTGACCACACCGATCGGCTGCCGGTCCCCGTCGACGACCACACCGGCGTTGTGCGCACGCTTGGGCAGCAGGGACAGCGCGTCGGCGACGGTCTGGTGCGGGGCCAGCTCGATCGGCGTGTCCAGGACGTGGTGGCGGCTCTTCACCCAGGAGACGACCTCGGTGACGACCTCGATCGGGATGTCCTGCGGGATGACGACCAGACCGCCGCGCCGGGCGACCGTCTCCGCCATACGGCGCCCGGCGATGGCGGTCATGTTGGCGACCACCAGCGGGATCGTGGTGCCCGTACCGTCCGGGGCACTGAGGTCCACGTCCTGCCGGGAGCCGACCGCGCTGCGGCTCGGCACCATGAACACGTCGTCGTACGTCAGGTCGTACGGGGGCTGGATGTCGTTGAGGAAACGCACGTGCTGCACATCCCAGTCGATCAGAGGTGGCCCCCGGACAGGTCAGCCAGGGGGAAGAGCACGTACCTCATTGTCCCATGTCGGCTGGAAAGCGGTCCCCGGTCGAAACATCCAGGCAGGTCAGATGGCCTTTAGGAGGAACCTCCAAGGGGGGCGCCACAGAGGCGGGGAGCCGGTCCGCCGCCTCGGTGGACACCTCCACCATGCGGCAGGCGGCCGCGGCGGTTGTGCCGCCACGGCCGCCTGCGGTGACGGTTCGTCAGATCCCGTCGGGGTCGGTCCGGTTGAAGGCCGACTTCGGCGTCGGCCCCGCCGCCAGAAGGTAGTCCGCCGCCGAGGTGTCCGTCACCAGGCTGGTGACGAGCCCCGACCGCAGTACCGCGTCGATGGCCGCCGCCTTGCGCTGCCCGCCCGCGATCGCGACGACCTCGGGGATACGGCGGAGCTGGTCGGCCTTGACGGTGATGCACCGCTCCCCCAGGTCCCGCCCGACCCGGCGGCCCTCGGCGTCGAAGAGGTGCGCGGACATCTCGGCGGCGACACCGAGCGAGGCGTAGTGCGAGCGCTCCTCGTCGCTGAGCATGTCGTGCACCGTCGAGATGCCCGGCTCCCAGGAACCGATGGAGACACAGGCGACCGTGACCTTGTCGAAGTACTCGAAGGCCCGGGCGATCCCGGTCTGGTGACGCAGCGCCTGGGCGGTGGCCGCGTCCGGCAGCAGCATCGGCGCGTAGATGGGGTGGGCGTCGCCGCCGGACACCTGGGCGGCGCGGCGGACCGCCTCGACCGACCCGCGTTCCGCCGTCCCGGCGTCGTACACACCCGTCAGCTGCACGACCGTGCAGGGCGGCAGCCGGTCCAGCGCCGCCGCCATGTGGATGGTGGACCTGCCCCAGGCCAGGCCCAGCACATCGCCCTCGTTCAGGAGCTCGCCGAGCAGTTCGGCGGCCACTTCTCCCAGGTTCTCCGGGTCGGGTGTCTCCTCGGCCTCGGCCGGGGACTCCACCACGACGGCGTGCCTGAGGCCGTAACGGGCGCGCAGCGCGTCGGAGCGCTCCGCGTCCAGTTCGGCCGGCACCCGGATCTCGATCCGTACGAGATCCCTTTCGAGCGCGGTCTCCAGGACCCGGGCCACCTTGAAGCGGCTGACGCCGAACTCCTCCGCGATCTGGATCTTGGACTTGCCCTCGAGGTAGAAGCGGCGGGCCATGGCCGCCGCCTGCACCAGCTCAGCGGGCCCCATCCGCATGGCTGACCGGCCCGCCGACATACCCGACACGGCGATCTCCTCACTGCTGTTCACTGTTCACATTCTGGATTCGCCTTCATCCTTGCAGATCCGGCGCACTCGATCGGCCCTGATGGGAGCCGTTCACGTTCCCTTGGTTCAGTGGCCGCACGCCCAGCTCGCCGCGGCGGCCGCCCCCTCGGCTTGGGTGCGCAATGCACGTACCGCCTCGGCCGGGTCCGATGCCCCGTAGACCGCCGACCCCGCGACGAACACGTCGGCGCCCGCGTCCGCGCAGCGCTCGATGGTGGAGGCCGAGACTCCGCCGTCCACCTGGAGCCACAGCTCGAGACCGTGCTTGTTGATCAACTCGCGGGTGCGGCGGATCTTGGGGAGCATGATGTCGAGAAACGCCTGTCCCCCGAAGCCCGGCTCGACCGTCATGATCAGCAGCATGTCGAGTTCGGGAAGCAGATCCTCGTACGGCTCGATGGGCGTCGCGGGCTTCAGCGCCATGGAGGCGCGGGCGCCCTTGGCGCGGATCTCCCGGGCGAGCCGGACCGGAGCGGCGGCCGCCTCCACATGGAAGGTGACCGAAGAGGCCCCGGCCTCGACGTACTGGGGCGCCCACCGATCGGGCGCCTCGATCATCAGATGGCAGTCCAGCGGAGTGTCCGTCGCACGGGCCAGCGACTCCACGACCGGCACACCGAGCGTGAGGTTCGGGACGAAATGGTTGTCCATGACGTCGACATGAAGCCAGTCGGCTCCTTCGACCGCCTTCGCCTCGTCCGCGAGGCGGGCGAAGTCGGCGGACAGAATGCTGGGGTTGATCTGCGCGGCCATGACCCAAGCCTCCCATGCCCCGTGGGGGTCGGCGGCATCGGTCCGACGTGGATACCGTCGGATGAACGCCGCGCACCGTGCGTGGCTGGGCGCGCCCGCGTGAGCGGACCGCGCCACGTCGCGTCCCGCACCCCGTCCGATGTCCGGCCTCAGGCACGGTCGGCGGACGGTTTCCGGGGCCGTCCATGAACGCGAAGCGAGGCGTCGCGCACCTGGTGTGCGGGCGGCGTGCCAAGTGGCTGGTGCTGGCGTTGTGGCTGGTGGCCCTGTTCCTGACGGCACCGCTCGCCCAGAAGCTGACCGACGCCCAGGACAACGACGCGGCCTCCTGGCTGCCCGGCTCCGCCGAGTCGACCCAAGTCCTGCAGATCTCCGAGGACTTCAGGCCGGAGCAGATCCCGGCGGCCGTCGTGTACGCCCGCGAGAGCGGCCTGAGCGCCCAGGACCGGACACGGATCACCGCGGACGCGGCCCAGCTCAGGCAGCTGACGGACCACGGCATCCGCGGCGCCGAGACCCGGGGCCCCGTCTACGACCGGCCGACCGATCCGCGCGCCGCCCAGATCCTGGTACCGATCACGATGGACGAGCAGGGCTGGCAGCGGATCGCGCCCGCCGTCGACTCGATCCGGGACGTCGTCGGCGAGGGCGGCGGAGGCCTCGCCGTGCACATCACCGGCCCGGGCGGCACCTCGGCGGACTTCTCCGAGGCCTTCGAGGGCATCGACTCCACGCTGCTGGTCTCGGCGATGGGCGTCGTCATCGTGATGCTGCTGCTCACCTATCGCAGCCCGACCCTCATCCTGGTCCCGCTGCTGTCGGTGATCGTCGCCCTGTTCACCGCGCAGGCGCTGATCTACCTGCTGGCACAGCACGCGGGCCTGACCGTCAACGGCCAGAGCGCCGGCATTCTCACCGTCCTCGTCTTCGGCGCGGGAACGGACTACGCACTGCTGCTCGTGGCCCGCTACCGAGAGGAGCTGCGCCGTCACGAGGACCGGCACGAGGCGATGGCGCTGGCTATGCACCGCGCCGGTCCGGCGGTGCTGGCCTCGGGCGTGACGGTCGTGCTGAGCATGCTGATGCTGCTGGCCGCCGAGATGAACTCGACCAGCGGTCTCGGCCCGGTCGCCGCGATCGGCGTGGCGGTCGCCCTGCTGGCGATGACGACCCTGTTCCCGGCCCTGCTGGTGATCTTCGGCCGCTGGATCTTCTGGCCGGTGATCCCGCACCTGGGCACCCCCGACCCGACCGAGCGCGGCGTGTGGGCCCGGCTGGGCCGCCGGATGGCCCGGCGTCCGCGCCTGGTCTGGGGCGTGACGGCGCTGGTGCTCGCGGTCTGCTCGCTCGGCCTGATCCAACTGCGCGCGGAGGGCATCAGCAACGCGGACGCGTTCACCGGGAAACCGGACTCGATCGTCGGCCAGGAGGTCTCGGCACGCTACTTCCCGGCGGGCAGCGGCGATCCCCTGATCGTCGTCAGCGACCAGGCACAGGCCCGGCAGGTCGCCGACACGGTCGCCGCCACCCGGGGCGTGGTCCCCACCTCGCTCGGCCTGCCACCGGGCACGAAGCCCTTCTTCGAGGGCAAGGTGCTGTTCGAGGCCACCATGAGCGACCCGGCCGACAGTGAGGCGGCGAAACAGACCGTGGAGCGGGTCCGCGACGCCGTGCACGCGGTGCCGGACGCGGACGCGAAGGTGGGCGGCGGCACGGCCGCCCTGCTGGACATGGACAAGGCGACCACCCACGACAACCTGCTGATCATCCCGCTGGTGCTGCTCGTCGTGCTGCTGATCCTGGGCCTGCTGCTGCGCGCCCTGATCGCCGCGCTGCTGCTGATCGGGACGGTGATCCTGTCGTTCGCGGCGGCGCTCGGCCTCAGCGCGCTCGCGTTCCGCCACCTGTTCGACTACGCGGGCGAGTCGACCGACTTCCCGTTGTTCGTGTTCGTCTTCCTGGTCGCCCTGGGCATCGACTACAACATCTTCCTGACCACCCGGATCCGCGAGGAGGCGGCCCGTCAGGGGACCCGCCGGGGTGTGGTGACGGGCCTCGCGACGACGGGCGCGGTCATCACCTCGGCCGGCCTGGTCCTGGCCGGCACCTTCGCCGCCCTCGGCACCCTCCCCATGGTCGCGTTCGCGGAGATCGGCTTCGCGGTGGCCCTCGGCGTGCTGATCGACACGTTCGTGGTGCGGTCGGTACTGGTCCCGTCCCTGTTCCTGGACGTCGGCCCGAAGGTGTGGTGGCCGCACCGGCTGGCCGAGGAGGACGGCGGGGCTCCCCCGGCGGAGCCCGAGCCGGCCAGGGTCGGTCAGGCCGACGGGTGAACGGCGAGCGGGTACCGCGGTGCCCGTGCGGGACCGACGGACCGGAGTGACGATGTGCGGGGCCGCCGTGCCCGCGGCCCCGCACGTCAGGCCGTACCGGCCGTGGTCACGGGCCTTCGACCATCGACTGGTTCACCACGCGCATCAGCTCGCGCGGAGTACTGGCCTCGACCACCACGTCGTCGGCCAGCACCACTCCGTACGTGATCTGGATGCGCGCCGCGGTCTCCAGCATGGCGAGCGAGTCGTATCCCAGGTCCTTGAACTCCGTGTCGAGGACCTCACCGCCCCGCAGGGCCGACGTCTCGTTCTCACCGGCGCACTCCCGCAGGATCGTGGTCAGGTCGGTCAGCGTCAGCTCACTCATGTCGTCCACCTCTCACCGTGTTCCGCTCGTACTCTGTCGCCTGGTCACGACCATGGCCGCGTTGAAACCGCCGTGCCCACGAGCCACCACGAGCACGGCCGACATCCGCTTGCGCCGGGGCTGTGTCACGAGGTCGAGCTCGTACTCGGGCACGGGGCGGGAGACGTTCACCGTGGGCGGGATCTCCCCGTGGCGCAGCGCCAGCAGGGCGGTGGCCAGGTCGAGCGCCGCCCCGCCGGCGCTGAGTCGGCCCGTCATCGTCTTCGGCACGGTCACCGGCACCCCGTACGGCCCGAAGACCGCGCGCAATGCCTCTGCCTCCACCCGGTCGTGCTCCGCGACTCCCGAGCCGTCCGCGAACACCACGTCGATGGCGTCCGGCTCCGTCTCAGCGTCGGCCAGGGCGAGTTCGATCGCCCGGCGCAGCGACGAGGGCCGGCCGGAGCCGGGCGGCGGGTCGAAGGTCGCCGCGTATCCGGCGATCTCGCCGTGCCATGTCGTCAGGCCACGGTCCCGCGCCCCTTCCTCGTCCTCCAGCACGAACAGCGCGCCACCGTCGCCCGGGACGTGTCCGGTGGCGTCGACGTCAAAGGGCAGGTATGCCCGGGCGGGATCGTCGACGGTGCTGATCCGGCCGCCGGCGAGCTTCGCCACCCAGCCCCAGGGACAGGGCGAGCCGTCGACGGATCCACAGACCATGGCTGCCGTGCCGTCGCGTACCCGCCGCCGGGCCTGCGCGACCGCGTCGAGACCGCCCGCCTGCTCGGTGACCAGCACTCCGCTGGGGCCGCGCATCCCGTGGCGGATGGAGATCTGGCCACTGTTCACCGCATAGAACCAGGCGAACGACTGGTAGGCGCTGACGTGTTCCGGCCCCTTGCACCACAGCTTGTCCAGCTCACGGTGGCCGAACTCGAATCCACCGGCCGAGCTCGCGGTCACCACCCCGAGGCCGAACTCGGGCAGTTCGGCTGGGTTCACCGCCGCGTCCTCAATGGCCCAGGCAGCCGCCGCCAACGCCAGCCGTGTCATGTGGTCGGTCTGTGGGAGCAGCCGCGCCGGCAGGTGCTCGGCGGGCTCGAACGCGGTGATCTCCCCCGCCAGCCCGCTGGAGTACTGCCGCGCGTCGAAGGCGGTGACAGGGCCGATGGCGGACTCGCCCCGCATCGTGCGTTGCCAGTGTTCACGGGTGCCGAGACCGGTCGGCGCCACCACACCCATGCCGGTCACCACCGTGGCCGTCATGCCACCCTCCCTTCAGGCTTTCGCAGGATCATCGCGCTCTGGAACCCGCCGAACCCGCTGCCCACACTGAGCGCCGTGTCCACGCGGCGCTCCCTCGCCACCAGCGGCACGTAGTCCAGATCGCACTCCGGGTCCGGCTCGTGCAGGTTGGCGGTGGGAGGGACCACGCCGGACTTCATGGCGAGCACGCATGCGGCGATCTCGAGAGACCCGATGGCTCCCAGCGAGTGCCCGATCATGGACTTGATGGAGCTGATCGGTGTCCGGTACGCGTGGTCCCCGAGGCTGCGCTTGAAGGCCGCCGTCTCGTGCCGGTCGTTCTGCAGGGTGCCCGAGCCGTGGGCGTTGATGTAGTCGATGTCCTCCGGTGCCGTCCCGGAGCGTGCCATGGCGACCCGGATCGCCTCGGCCATCTCCCTCCCGTCCGGTCGCAATCCGGTCATGTGGAAGGCGTTGCAGCGGGACGCGAAGCCGGCGATCTCCGCGTACACATACGCCCCGCGCCGACGCGCGTGTTCGAGTTCCTCCAGGACGAACATCGCCGACCCTTCGCCGAGTACGAACCCGTTCCTGGTCCGGTCGAAGGGGCGTGACGCCGTCGCCGGGTCGTCGTTGCGCGGCGTGGTCGCCTTGATCGCGTCGAAGCAGGCCATGGTGATCGGCGAGATCGGCGCGTCGGCCGCGCCCGCCACCATCACGTCGACCGCCCCCTCGGCGATCAGCTCGACGGCCTGCCCGACGGAGTCCAGGCCCGAGGTGCACCCCGTCGACACCGTCGCCACGGGGCCTTCCGCGCCGAGCTCCCAGGCGACCTCGGCCGCCAGGGAACTCGGGACGAAGTAGTCGAAGAGGTGGGGCACGGCGTAGTTCTCGTCGACCTGCCACTTGCGGCCGCCGTCGCTGACGACCACGTACTCCTCCTCCAGCCCCATCGTGCAGCCGACCGCGCTGCCCACGACGACTCCGGTCCGCGCGGGGTCGAGGACCCCCGGATCCAGGCCGCTGTCGTCGACGCACTCGCGCGCACTCACCACCGCGAGCTGCGCCGACCGGTCCATGCGGCGGATCTGCTGCGGGGAGAGGCCTTCGCCCGCCGGGTCGAAGTCGCACTCGGCTGCGATCTGGGACCGGAACGGGGCCGGGTCGAAGAACGTGATGCGTTTGGTCGCGGTGCGTCCCGCGGACACCAGATCCCAGAACGTCTTGGCACCGGTGCCGCCCGGTGCGACCACACCGATCCCCGTGATCACGACACGTCGATTCATCTCTGGACCACCTCCCAGCGGGCTTGGCATACGGGCTGGGGTGAGGTCACTTCACGGAGAACGACTGGCGCGGGGCGTAGAGCTCCCCGACGTTCGTGGAACGGGCACGGATCTCCTTGGCGTGGTCCTGGAATCCGGGATGGGCGACGGCCTTCTCCCAGGACGCCACGTCCGTCCACAGGGCGATGTTGATGTAGCTGTCCTGCTTGTCCTCGTCGATGCTCCGGGAGAGCGTGTACTGAATGAAGCCGGGCTGCTGCGCCATGAACTCGGAGATTTCGACGAATATCTTCTCGAATTCCTCCGCAGAGCTGTGCACGGTGAACCTGTTGACGAACGTGACCACTCCACTGTCGGTGGCGTCGTATTTCTGTGCCGACATGTCAGTTTCTCCTCCGTGTACGGTTCTCGCTGACTTCAACGCTGCCGGGCTGCTCTCGTAGACAGCTCGACTCTCGCTCGGCCGGAGGTCCTCAGACGATGCTCGCTCCCCCGTCGACCGCCAGTACCGCGCCGGTCGCGAAACCCGCCTCCGGCTCGGCGACCTGGACCACCCACCAGGCGATCTCCTCCGGCTGCCCGACCCGGCCGAGCGGGGTGACCGTTTTCATCCATTCGAGGAATTGCGCGTACTCCTCGGAGCTGGAACCCATTCGTATGCCCATCCCCGTCTCGACGACCCCGGGGGCGATGGACACCACGCGAATACCGCGGGGAGCGAGTTCGACCGCCCAGGTTCGGGTGAGGAAATCCAGGGCGACCTTGCTGGCACCGTAGAGCGAGAAATTCGGCCAGGCGCGGCGCCCGAGTGAGCCGGCGCTGCTGAGGTTCACCACCGTGCCGCGCGATGCGCTCAGCGCGTCGAGCGCACATCGGGTGAGGGAGATCGGCGCGCACAGGTTCACGTCCAACAGCTCCCCGACCGCCGCCGTGTCCGTCTTTTCCAGGGGCGCCGGTACGGCGATCGACGCGTTGTTCACCACCACGTCGATCCGATCGAACTCGCGGAGCGCGGTGGCGACGATCGTCTCGGCGGCTCCCTGTTCGGTGATGTCGACGGGCAGGACCCGGATGTTCGGGTACCCCTGGGCGGTCTCCGTCAGTGTGTCGGCGGACCGGCCCACCACGAGGACCCGGTCCTGGCGGTCGGCGAACGCCCGTGCGGTGGCCCGGCCGATGCCGGTGCCGCCGCCGGTGACGATCACGCCGCGCGACGATGCTTTGCCTTCGAAATTGGTCACGTCGCCGAAGCTAGAGACCGCCGCTACAGCCGCGGTCGACTTCAGAGGCAGTCGTCGCGGGTCACCACCCGCCGGCGGACCCTGAGTTCACCCTTCTCGCGCACCAGCACGTCCTCGCACACGCACATCGCGTGCAGCTTCGCCTCGCCTCCGCGCGGGGTGCGGACCACCTGCACGTACGCCCGGACGAACAACCCGCCGTCCGGCTGCGGCTCCACGGTCATCATCGTGTGGCAGCGTCGATAGCGGATCCCTTCCGCGTCGAGTTCGTCCGCCGCCTTCCGCAGGCCGACCGCGAGTTCGTCGCGGCCGCGGACCGGTTCCGTGATCTTCGGCGGGGAGACCAGGGAGGCGTCCTCAGTGAAGGTCATTGCTGCCTCTTCCGCCCGTCCCTCATCCATCAGGTGGATATGGCGGGCGTAGAACTGCTGCACCTCCGCGTAGATCTTCTCGAACGTGCGGTGTTCGGTCGTCACGGACATGGCCGCTGCCTGCCTTCCGTCTCGTCGTGCCGGGAGAAACCTGCCTGGACGCACGCTGACAGAACGGGTTCGAGCATTGCTCGAGAAACCGATAGAGCGACGCTTTAACGCATCTCGAGCACGGACAAAGATGATGCGGACAACGGTGCATGACGCCGTGACACCGATCTCCGGAGGTAGCCGTGCGCATCATCGATCTGTCTTCGCCGGTGAATGCCGACGCATATGAGCCCGACCCCGTGACGCACGAGATACTCAGTCCTCGGGACGGTGCCCTGCACATGAGCGCGGAGATGCGCGAGCATTTCGGGATGGAGTTCGACCCGGCCGTCCTGCCAGAGGGTGAATTCCTGTCGTTGGACCGGATGACACTCACCACGCACACGGGGACCCACGTCGACGCCCCGTCGCACTACGGGTCCCGAGCGACGTACGGAACCGGGATTCCACGGCACATCGACGAAATGCCGCTGGAGTGGTTCCACCACCGGGGTGTCGTGCTGGACCTGACCGACGAGGACACCGGGGTGATCGGACCCCCCGAACTGGAGAAGGCCTTCTCCCGGATCGAGTACGTGCCCTCCCCGAACGAGATCGTCCTGCTCCACACCGGCGCCGACCGGCGGGCGGGCTCCCCGGAGTACTTCACGGACTTCGTCGGACTCGACGGTGACGCCGTACACATGCTCCTCGATCTGGGCGTGAAGGTGATCGGCACGGACGCGTTCAGCCTGGACGCGCCGTTCGGGAACATCATCAAGCGGTACCAGGAGACCGGCGACCGGTCGGTCCTGTGGCCGGCGCATTTCGTCGGCCGTGACCGGGAGTACTGCCAGATCGAACGCCTGGCGAACCTGGGGGCGTTGCCCGAACCGTACGGCTTCGTGGTGTCCTGCTTCCCCGTGAAGATCACCGGCGCCGGGGCGGGTTGGACCAGGGCCGTCGCCCTCGTCGAAGACTGATCGAAGGGCGGACGGCAGATGCAGAAAGCGACTCGCTCCCCTGAGCGCGCGCCACGGACCAGGACCGCGAGCTGCGTGCCGGCGCTGCTGCTGGCACTCACCTTCGGCGCCGCAGTTCCCACGCCTGCCGCCGGCACCACGGAGTTGCCGGGTACCCGGAGCGGCTCGACGCCGGCCGGTGTCTGGGACGCCACGGTGGACCTGCCGGACAGCAGCCACCGGGCCACGCTGTCCTTCACCGTCGACGGTAAGGCCTGTATCGCCCTCGGCGGTCCCGGAGAGGTCAGCGGAACCGGCTCGGGCACCTGGTGGCCGACTGCGAAGAACCGCTTCTCCTTCAGGATCCCGCACGGGCTGTACGACCCGCAGGGGACCTTCCTGGGATCCGTGGAGGTGAACCAACTGGCGCACCAGGTCGGGGACACCTTCACCAGCTCGGGTATTTCGCGGATCTTCGCCCCGGACGGCACCCCGACGGGTACCGCCACGGCCGAGGTCTCGGCCGACAGGATTGACCAGGCCGACAACTGCGCGACATGAGCGGCGCGGAGGGAAATGAGCCCCTCATTCCCCTCGGATGACGCCCTCATAGGCCGCTGTTCAAACGTCACATGCGGTAGATGAAGGCGCCACTGTTCGTGGCCGCCATTCGCGTGCAAGGATTGGGCGATCAGAGGTCGTACGCGAATACCCGACGGGCGAAATCATTCCCCGAACGGGCGGTATCCGCTGGGAAGAAGGATTCTCTCTCATGCAGATAAGGACTCTCGGACCACTCGTCGCCCAGGAAAACCGGGTCTCCTTGGTGCCCAGTGCCAGCAAACCGAGGCAAGTGCTCTCCCTGCTCGCCCTGAACGCGAACCGGATCATCAGCGTCGGAACGCTCACCGAAGAGATATGGGGAGACAATCCGCCGCGCAGTTCGGCAACGACACTTCAGACGTACGTATTCCAGCTGCGGAGAAACCTCGATGCCGCGCTGGGCCACGGACAGACGGCCAAGGACATCCTGGTCACCCAGCACAACGGATACCTGCTGCGAGCACAGCCAGGCGAGATCGACGTCCACGAGTTCGAACTGCTGTCGGGCAAGGCCCGCTCGGCGGCCGCCGCCGGCGATGACGCGGCCGCCGCGGACCTGTTCACCCAGTCGCTGTCCCTGTGGAACGGCCCGCCTCTGGTCGACGTGCAGGCCGGGCGCATCCTCGAACCGGAGGTCATGAGGCTGGCGGAAGCCAGGATCGCGGCGGTGGAGGGGCGCTTGACCGCCCGGCTCAGGATGGGCCGGCACGCGGAACTGCTGAGCGAGCTGACCGACCTGACCATGAAGTATCCGATGCACGAGAACCTGTGCGCCCAGTTCATGATCGCTCTGCACCGCTCCGGCCGCGCGTGGAACGCTCTGGAGGCCTATCAGAAACTGCGCGACACGATGATCGAGGAGCTGGGTCTCGAACCGTCGGCCAGGCTCCGTCGACTGCACCAGGCCGTGCTCGCCGGGGACCCGCTGCTCGACCCACCCGAGGTCGCGGACGGACTGGACTTTGAGCGCCGTACCATCAGCGACCCGCCACCGACCGCGAGCGTGCGGGCCGGGGTGTCACTACGAGCCTCTTGATCTTCCTGGCACGCCGGACTCCGTCTACGGGGCGGCACCATGGACAGTCAGGCATTTCGGGCCAACGCCCCCCCGGGTCACAGCCAACCGACCCGGCTCGCGATCCTGATGGCGTCCACCCGGTTCCTCGCGGACAGTTTGGTCACTATCGACGTCAGATAATTCCGGACCGTACCGACCTGGAGAGACAGGGACCCGGCGATGTCGGCGGGTTCGAACCCCCTGGCGAAAAGCCGTAACACCTCGAGTTCTCTGGCCGTCAGCGGGGTCTCGTCGGCGTCCAGAGCCTTCAGCGCCAACTTGGGATTGATGATCCGCTCTCCCGCCGCGACCCTGCGGACCGCCTCCGCGAGTTGGGCCGGCGGCTCCTCCTTGAGGATGAACCCCGAGACCTGTGCGGACAATGCCTGGCGAAGCAGCCTGGGCTGGGCTGTCGCGGAGAGCACCAGCAGCTGGATGTCCGGCGTCTTCCTCCTCAACTCCGGTGCTATCTCTATGCCGTCGGTGTTCAGTATGGCCACATGAGGACTGCTGGCCATGGCGGCAGAGGTGACCAGGTCGCGGCGCCCCACCTCCGCCACGATATTCATGTCGGGCTCCAAGCTCAGAAGCGCGGCCAATGCGCCGCGTATCATCGGCATTTCTTCAGCAATCAACACCCGAACCATTCTTCCCCCTTGTGAATTTCACCGCCGCACCCTATGGAACGAGCAGCCGGAGGCAGTTGGCCAGAGTGGTCTTCCCGACGCGCGCTCTCTGCACCCGGTGGGGCGGGCTCCGGTAGGCACGTTCCGACAGTAGACGGCGGTCTCGGCACATGAAAGACCGCAAAAGTAGGGCGTACGACCTGCTTACACTCGTCCGCTGTGAAGAACTCGTGGATGTTGGGTGGGTCGCGGGAATCGCTCGGCCGATCGTCGATTCCTTTGCTCAAAATTCCGCGCCCATCCGTAAATCCATGGCCCCGTAGATGTCGCCGGATCTTCCAGCGATGTTCCACGGGTACTCAAGTCGGAGCCTCGAATCTTGGTGGCGGGTCAATGACCACCGGCAATCATGTGGAGGTATTCGGCCATGCCGACTCTGGGCAAAGACGCACTCCAGCACGCCGTGTCCGTCGCCGCGCCAGCGCAGCTGGTGTTCGATCTGGTGGCGGGGCTCCAGAACTGGGCACAGTTCCACGGTCCGTCCATACACGCGGAACCGCTCGGTCGCCGGGACGACGGGACCGAGGAGTTCCGCCACTGGTGGGTGATCGACGACCGGACGGTACGCACCTGGCGCGCACGCTGGCGGTTCGACCGGACGTCACTTCGCATCAGCTACGAGTTCGACCCGGCCGAACCGGCGGCGGCGGGACAGCGCGGCGAGTGGACGTTCCGCGAGCTGTCCGCCGCCTCGACAGAGGTGCGCGTCGAGCAGGAGACCCTTGGCGACGAGCGCGACGCGGCTCTGGCCGACCGCGAACTACGGGAACTCCTCTCCTGTGTCACGGACGCCGCCGAGCGTCACGAGGAACGTCAGGACCTGGTGGTCGACTTCGAGGACCCACTGTTCGTGGCGGGTGCGATCGACGACGCATACGCCTACCTGTACGAGGCCGACAAGTGGCCGGAACGCATTCCTCACGTGTCCCGGCTGGTGTTGGAGGAGAGCGTTCCGCACATCCAGTTCTTCGACATGGACACCACCACCCCGGACGGATCCGCGCACACCACCCGGTCGGTGCGCGTCTGCCTCCCCGGCGACAAGATCGTGTACAAGCAGATCCATCTGCCGAAGCTCCTGACCGGGCACACCGGCCACTGGAAGTTCACACCGACGCGCGAGGGGTTCGTCCTCGGCGCGCGGCACACCGCGACGATCAAGCCCTCCGCGTTGGCGATCCTCGGCGAGGGAACGTCGGTACTGGACGCGCGCAAGTACCTGCGCAGGGTGCTCAGTGCGAACAGCATGGGCAACCTGCGGCTGTCGAAGGCCTTCGCCGAGGAGCGCGCCGGTGTCTGACCGACCGCAGGCCGGCCCCACCCGCGACGAGATCTACACCGGTACGGCGACCTACACCCGCCGGGTGCTGTCCCTCTACGACGTTCTCGTGCTCGGCATCATCTGCCGACGGGTGTGGCAGTGCGACCGTGCGGAGATGCTGGCCGGCTACGACCGCAACATCGGCGAACGGCACCTCGACCTCGGCCCGGGAACCGGGTTCTTCCTCGACCGGTGCCGACACCGGTCGCCCCGGCCGCACCTCGCGCTGGTGGATCTCAATCCGCTGGTGCTCCAGAAGGCGTCCGCCCGGCTGCGGCGGTTCGGTCCCCGCACCTTCCAGCGGGATGTCCTCTCCCCGTTCGAGCTCGGTGAGGAGCGGTACGAATCCGCCGGGCTGAACTTCCTTCTGCACTGTCTGCCGGGCGGGATGCAGCACAAGGCGAAGGTGTTCGACCACGTCAGGACCCATGTGATGCCGGGCGGCCGGATCTTCGGCAGCACCGTGCTGGCCGAAGGGGTGCCGCACGGCAAGCGGGCGCACAAGCTGCTGGACTCGCTCAACGAGAAGGGGACGTTCGACAACCGCGGTGACTCCCTCAGCGGTCTGGAGGCCGAACTCGACAGCCGGTTCGCCCAGTACCGGCTGACCGTGCGGGGTTCCGTGGCGCTGTTCGAGGCCACTGCCTGAACCGCCCGACGACCGAAGCGCGGGCGGAGACCCTCCGCCCGCGCTTCGGGTTCGTGCTTCCCTCCCGCACTTCCCTCCCGTACGTCCGTCCCGCGCGTTCCTCGGACGCACCCGTCCCGCGCTCAGGATCCGTAGAAACCCTCCGGATCGAGGTCGGCCAGCATCGTCCAGTCGGGATCCGCCGGCGCGGTCGGGCTCCAACCCGGAGAGCGCAACTCGACGGCGAGCATGGGACGTTCGTCGATGCGCTGCGACAGGGAGTAGAGGGTGGCCAGCACATGGACGCACGGCCTGCGCCTCGTGCGGCAGGGGCAGGTGGCCTCCATGGCGTCGAGTGGCACCGCGATGCCGATGTCGTCGCGCCGGAGGTCCGCCTCGAGGCTGTCGGGCAGATCCCCGGCGGCGAGGCCTGGACGGTCGCCCAACGCCTTGCCGATGAGACGTTCCGCCTCCGCCTGCTCCCGCTCGGACCAGTGCGGCAGTTCGATCCGGACCTGGTGGGTCACCCCGGACACGACCACGTCGGCCTCGACCCGCCCGGCCTCGACGCTCAGGGTGGCGGCGTGGTTGCGTGCCAGGCTGCGCGCCTTCGGCAGGGCGGGATTGGGCGCGGACGCGACCGTCGACTCGACCGTGCGTACCCACACGCGTCCCCAGGGGGTTGCTCCGAATTCGGCCGACATCAGGTGAGGGCTCCCAGGTCGAGCTCGAGTACGGCGTGCAGTTCCTCGTCGGACATATTGGCCAGGGCGGCTTCCGTGTTGCCGGACACCACGTCGGCGAACCCGCGTTTGGTCTCGTGCATCTGCGCGATGTAGTCCTCGATGGTGCCGCCGGTGACCAGCGCGTGCACGTTGAGCGTGCGTTGCTGGCCGATGCGGTGGGCGCGGTCGGTGGCCTGTTCCTCCACCGCCGGGTTCCACCAACGGTCGTAGTGCATCACGTGGTTGGCCCGCGTCAGGTTGAGCCCGAACCCCGCGGCACGCAGGCTCAGCAGGAGTACCGGCGGAGCGTCGTCGTCCTCCTGGAAGGCGCGCACGAGCTCGTCGCGCCTGTCCGTGGACAGGCCGCCGTGCAGGAACGGGACCGGCCCGGTCCCCAGGGCGTCCGAGAGGTGCCCGGCCAACAGCTCGCCCATGGCCCGGTACTGGGTGAACACGAGGGCGCGATCACTGTCCTCGACGATTTCCGCCAGCATCTCGGCGGCCCTGTCGAACTTGCCGGAGCGGCCGGTCTCCGCGATGTCCTCACGGAGGTACTGGGCGGGGTGGTTGCAGATCTGTTTGAGAGAGGTGAGCAGGGCCAGGACCCGGCCACGACGCTCGATCCCGCCGCCGAGCCCGTCGTCGAAGGCACGGTCGACGGCTTGTCGGTAGAGCCTGGCCTGCTCGTCGGAGAGCGTGCACACGACCGTCGAGTACTGTTTGGCCGGCAGTTCCGCCACCACCTCGGCCTTGGTGCGCCTGAGCAGATGCGGGGCGACCAGGGTCTTGAGTGCCGCCGCCGCGGTCGCGGAGCGACGCTGTTCGATGGGCGTGGCGAACCGCTGACGGAACCGGGCCCGGCTGCCCAGCAGACCGGGGCTGGTCACATGGAAGATCGACCAGAGCTCCTCGAGCCTGTTCTCCACGGGGGTGCCGGTCATGGCGATCCGCACGTCCGCGGACAGCCGGGCGGCGGCCTTGCTGACCAGCGCGTCCGGATTCTTGATCTGCTGTGCCTCGTCGAAGACCGTCACGTCCCAGCCGGTCTTCCCCAGCGTCTCGTCCATGCGCAGCACCGGATAACTGGTGATGACCACGGTTCCGGGAGCGAAGGAGTCCGGGAGCGTCCGACGCGGACCGTGATAGCTGACCACGGGCGTGGTCGGCGAGAACCGGGCCAGTTCGCGCCGCCAGTTGCCGACCAGGGAGGTCGGGCAGATGACGAGGTGGGGTCCGCCCTCCGCCCGGGTGGCCAGCAGGCAGATCGCCTGGAGCGTCTTGCCCAGGCCCATCTCGTCGGCCAGCACCGCCCCGCCGCCCAGACCGGGCAGGGAACGCAGCCACGCCACACCGTGCACCTGATAGGGCCTCAGTTCGGCCTGGACGGTGGTCGATCGCAGGGCGCCACGGGTGGCCACCACCTGCCGGAACTGGTGCAGCAGGGCGGCCGCCGAGGTGATGGCGGTGCCCTCCGGGTTGAGTACGGCATGAGCGGCCGCCGGCATCCGGGTGCTCAGTGCGGCGTACGGTTCGTCCTTCTCCACCGGCAGGGCCGCGGCCTCGCGCCACGCCCGTACGGAGGCGCTGTACGCCGCCCGATCCGGGTCGAGGGCGCGCAGGGCGGACAGCGCGACGTCGAGGTCGGCGAACCGGACGTCGACGGTCGCCGGGGTCACGCGGTCCGGCTCCGGAAGCGCGAGGCGACAGGTGGCCGCGCGGCCGGCGGGCAGTCCGTGGTCCCGCACCGCCGCGTCCAGGTCGGCCACGCCCCACCAGGCCATGGCGCCCTCCGCGGGGACGAAGGTGGCTTGCAGTCGGCCGGGCAGCTCAGGCACCGACCACCTCGCCGGCGGGCTCCTCGGTCGTGGCGACCGGGCCGCGCGGCAGCAGGAAACTGCTGACGAACGCGATCGCCAGCAGACCCACGCCCAGCCACAGGGACGTCGCCAGTGCGTCACCGTACCCTTCGGCGACCGCGGCGGGCGTGTGCGCGACATCCTCGATGCCGGTGAAGAACACGGTGCCGACCACCGCCACGCCGACCGAGGCGGCCAGCTGCGTGATCGTGTTGTAGAGCGCCGACCCGGATCCGGCGGACTCCACCGGCATGTCGCTCAGCGTCAGTTGCATCAGGGGCGCCACGAGCATGCCCATACCCGCGCCGCCGACCAGCACACCCCAGAACAGGTCGGTCCAGCCGGTGTCCTGGGTGGCTCCGGCAGCCGCGAACGCGATCAGGGCGAAGCCGATTGCCATCACGACCAGACCGATCTGCACGGTGAGCCGGCCGATCCTGGGCAGGAGCACCGCCGCCGAGACGGTGGCGAACACCGGGACCGCGATCGACCAGGGAAGCATCATCAGGCCGGAATCCATCGGGCTCATGCCGATTCCGTGCTGCAGGAAGAGCATGAACACCAGGAAGAAGCCCATCGCCGGCACGAAGAACAGCAGTTGGACCAGCAGACCGCCCTGGACCGAGCGGAACTTGAACAACGACATCTCCAGCAGCGGGGACCCGCCACGCGCACTGACCCGGCGTTCGTAGGCGGCGAACCCGCCGAGCACGACGACCCCCGCCGCGATGGACAGATAGGACCACACGGTCCGCTGGGTCGGGTCCGCGGCCTCGATCAGGGGGTACAGGACCAGCAGAAGGCCCACCGTCGAGATGACGACGCCCGTCACGTCGATGCGCGCGGCGTCGGCCGTGCGGCTCTCCGGGAGCAGTTTGACGGAGGTCAGCGCGACGAGCAGAGAGAGCGGCACGTTCACCCAGAACGCCATGCGCCAGCTCGCACCCGCGAGGTCCCACTCCAGCAGCGCGGGGCCGACGATGGGCCCCAGTGTGGCGGCGAGGCCGGAGAGCGACGCGTACGCCGCCATCGGGCCGCCTCGTTCCTCCGCGGCGTACATGACCTGGATCTGGGAGAGCACCTGCGGGATCACCGCGGCGGCGAAGGCGCCCTGCACCACCCGCGCGCCCACCAGCATCTCCGGTCCCACCGACACGGCGCACAGCGCCGACGCGGCCGCGAACCCCAGCATGCCGACGACGAAGACCCGTTTGTGACCGAGCATGTCTCCCAGCCGGGCCCCGCAGACGATGCCCAGTGCCAGAGCCAGGGTGTAACCGGCCTGCATCCACTGCAGAGCGGCCGGACTCGCGTCGAGCCCCGTCTGGATGGACGGCAGGATGACATTGAGGATGGTGACACCGATGAGGTCGATGAACATCGCGAGCAGGATGACGACTAAGGCCAGGGTGCGGCCCCGCTTCGCCATCGATGCCGTAGGAGTGCTGGACACTACTTGCTCCTCGGACAGGAACGTCATTATAGTGCGTTACACACACAGTGTGCGACGCAACAATTGCGCGACACAATCTAACGAGACGGTCGGGTCGTGTCAACATGACGAAGAAGCAGCAGGAAACCGCCCACAACGGCGTCGATGAGTCGCTGGCGGCCCAGGTGGTGGGCACGCTGCCGGAGTGGATCACCCAGCTCATCCAGATCAACACGCTGATCGCCAACCGCATGGGCGTGGTGGCGACCGACTTCCACTGTCTGCACGCCCTGCACCAGGACGGGCCGGCCACGGCCAGCGTCCTGGCCGGCCGGGTAGGCCTCACCCCAGGCTCCACCTCGCGCATGATCGACCGGCTGGCGGACGCCGGCTGCGTCAAGCGAGTGCCGGACCCCGACGACCGACGGCGGATCGTCATCGAGCCGACGGCCGAGGGACTCGACCGGATCACCACCTACTACGCCGGTCTGACCGCCCGCACCCACGGGGACCTGGCGGACTTCGACGACGACCAACTGCGTACGCTGCTGCGCTTCGTGGAGGCTGCCCGCGACAGCGCGATCGCGGAGGTCGACAGGCTCCGTTCCGCGCAGCCCGACGAGTAACGACCCACTTCAACCGGCATTCCACCGGCGTTCGAGCCCGTTCCGATGGGATGCACCGAAACGCGATCTCCGTCAGCTACGCGAGGAGCGATTTCGATGGGTGGACCGCACGTTTCCGACGAGGTACGCGACATGCTCACCTCGTACCGTCAGATGCGCCGGACCGAGCCGGTCAGCCAGGACGAGGAGACCGGCCGGTGGCAGGTGTTCCGCTATGCCGACGCGATGACCGTCGCGACCGATGCCCACACCTTCTCCAACGATCTCAGTGAGTTCATTCCGGACCACCAGGACCTCAACACGTTCTCGAAGGGCAACTTCCAGAACATGGACCAGCCGCGCCATCGCGAACTGCGCGGCCTGGTCAGCCAGGGCTTCACACCCCGGTTCGTCGCGGGAATGGCACCCCGCATCGAGACGGTGACCAACGAGTTGCTGGACGCGATGCGGGACCGCGAGCACATCGACCTGGTCACCGACCTCGCACAGCCGTTGCCGGTCACCGTCATCGCCGAGGTGATGGGTCTGCCGGTCTCCGACCGCGCCCTGTTCCGGAAGTGGGCCGACGCCCTCTTGGTGGACAACGGTATCGACGCCATCTTCAGTGAGGAGGGCGTGGCCGCGATGGCCCCGGCGATCCGTGAGATGAACGCGTATCTGCTCAACCACGTGCGCCTGTACCGCACGTCACGCCGTGCAGGCCTGATAGCCGACCTCATCGCCGCGGAGACCGACGGCAAGAAGCTGGACGACCAGGAGATCGTGGGCTTTCTCGCCCTGCTGCTGATCGCCGGGCATCTCACCACCAGCACCCTGCTCGGCAACGCGATCCTCTGCCTTGACGAAAACCCGGAGGCGACCCGGGAGTTGCGTGCCGACCCGGGGCTGCTCCCCAACATGATCGAGGAAGTCCTGCGCTACCGTTCGCCGTTGTTCTGGCTCGACCGCCGGGCGAAGGAGACCGTCCGGCTCGGCGGGCGTGAGATACCGGCGGGCTCGCAGGTCAGCGTGGCCCTGGCCTCGGTCTCCCGCGACGAGGAGGAATTCAAGGATCCGGACACGTTCGACATCCATCGCCCCTCGAACCGTCACCTGGCCTTCGGCATGGGCGTGCACTTCTGTCTCGGCGCGCCGCTGGCCAGGCTGGAGGTCAGGATCGCCCTCAAGGCCCTGCTGGACAGGTACCGCGACTTCGCCGTGTCGACCGACGAGCCGATCGTCTACCACGACCCCCGGGGATTCCAGGGCGCCAAACGGCTCCCCCTCGATCTGGCCGCCGCGTGACACGGCGAGGGACTTCACATGGCTGACATCTCACGGAGAAGAGTGATGACCGACGGAGCCATACTGGCCGGACTGGCGACGGGCACGATCCCCGCCACGACGGCCGCCGCCGCGGCCGGGGAGTGCGATCCGGCCGTCGGACCGGTGACCATCACCCCCGACGACCCCCGGTACGCGGAACTGTCCACCGCGGGCAACGCCCGATTCCACTGCCGTCCCCGGCAGATCCGAGTGGTCGGATCGACCGCGCAGGTCGTCCAGGCGGTCCAGGACGCGGTGCGGTCCGGATCCAGGGTGGTGGCGCGCAGCGGCGGCCACTGCCTGGAGGACTTCGTCGACTCTCCCACGACGCAGTTGCTCGTCGACCTGTCCGAGATGACGGCCGTGGGCTACGACGAGCAGCGCGCCGCCTTCGCCATCGAACCCGGCGCCCTCCTCGGCAACGTGTACCGCACCCTGCTCAAGGGCTGGGGCGTGACCCTTCCCGCGGGCCTGACGTCGACCGTGGGCATCGGCGGGCACGTACTGGGCGGAGGTTACGGTCCGCTGACCCGGCTGCACGGCTGCGTCGTGGACCACCTGTACGGCCTCGAGGTCGTGGTGGTGGACGGCTCCGGTACCGCGAAGGCCGTCGTGGCCACGCGGGACGCCGCCGACCCGAACCGGGACCTGTGGTGGGCGCACACCGGCTGCGGGGGCGGCAACTTCGGCATCGTCACGCGGTACTGGTTCCGCACGCCCGGCGCCGAGGGCACCGACCCGGCCGGCTTGCTCCCCGCCCCGCCCGCGGCCGTACTGGACAGCTACGTCCAGTGGTCGTGGGCGGACATGACGGAGAAGTCCTTTCGCCGGCTGCTGCGCAACCACGGACGGTGGCACGAACGGCACAGCGCACCCGACTCGCCCTACGCCGCCCTGTTCAGCATCCTGACTGCCCTGCGCAAACAGTCGGGGGTGTTCTCGCTGAGCACCCAGCTCGATGCCTCGCTCACCGGCGCGGAGGGCATGGTGAACGACTACGTGGCGGCGGTCACGGACGGGGTCGGGGTCCCGTACACCCACGACGTCCGCACGACACCGTGGCTGCGTTCGATGCTGTACCCCCGGGTGGCCGACAACGTCTTCGGGCTCCGCGCGAAGTGCAAGGCTGCCTACCTGCGGAGGGCCTTCGCGGACACCCAGGCGGACACCGTCTACCGCAGGCTGACCGACGAGAAGTACGAGAACCCGGCCGCCGGCATCCTCTTCGCCGCCTACGGAGGAAAAGTATCCGCCGTACCGCCCGACGCCACGGCCACGGCGCAGCGGGACGCGGTGCTCAAGGCCTTCTTCTTCGACACGTGGACCGACCCCTCGGCGGACGACCGGAACATCCTGTGGATGCGCGAGTTCTACCGGGAGGTCTTCGCCGGCACCGGGGGCGTGCCGGTGCCCGGGGAGATCAACGACGGCTCCTACATCAACTACCCCGACACCGATCTGGCGGATCCGCGGTGGAACACCTCGGGCACGCCCTGGCACACGCTGTACTACAAGGACAACTACCCGCGGCTGCAACGGGTGAAGGCCCGCTGGGACCCGCGTGACGTCTTCCACCACAGTCTCTCGATCCGGCTGCCGGACTGAGAGACGGACCGCTCCACGGCGGAGGGGCCGCGCGATCCGCTTCCGGATCGGGCGGCCCCTCCGCCCTCTGTCAGCGGCGCTCGGATCCGGCTGCGTCCTCCGCCAGGGCGAGGGCGAGGTTTCGGTAGAAGGCCAGTACCCCGGGCTCCTTGGGGCTGAGATGACCGCGCTCGATGAACCGGGAGCCGAGCGTGCGCTGGACGGCTTCAAGCCCGAGCCGGTCCTCGGTGTTGATCACGCCGGTGAACTGCTCCGTCTGCTTACGGATCGCCTCCACGTCGGCGCCTTCGAGCGCCGCCGCCGGCATCAGCGTCCCACCGCGTACCTGGGTACGGTCGATGGAGAGCGGGATGAGGGTGATCCAGGCGATGCTCTCCCCGAAGGTGGCCAGGCTGCTGCACGGGAACATCCGGAAGCTGTACAGAACCCTCTTCTCCTCCTCGGTGAGCGGGAGGACGGAAGGCTCCATCGGCTCCCCGGTCCGGGTGAGCAGCCGGGTGACCAGTGCCGAGTCGGTGTGCACCTCCATGTCGATCCCGCCGGTCATCAGCGGTTTCACCGTGTTCGGATGGAACCCGATCGCGTGGTAGTTCTCGTAGCTGTTCTCCACGGCGACCTTCCAGTTGCAGCGCCACTCCTCCGTCCAGGTGGAGATCTGGACCATGTCGTCGAGGCGGTAGTTGGCCAAGTCGCCGTCCACGCCTGCCAGATGGTCCTCGAGCGGAGCTGCGTCGGCCTGGAGGTTGACGAAGACGAACCCTCGCCATTCCTCGACGGCGAAGCGGGGCAGTCGGCAGGCCGACGGGTCGAAGTCGGGGTTGCCACGCATGTGCGTGGCGGCCAGCAGGGTGCCGTCCAGGTGGTAACGCCACAGGTGGTAGGGGCAGGTGAAGTCCTTGGTCTGACCGGCGCCCGGTTCCACCAGCGGCATCATGCGGTGCCGGCAGACCGGAGACATGCCGTGCAGCTGCCCCTCGGTGCCCCGGGTGACCACCACGGGCTCACCGGCGATCTCCAGCGAGACGTAGTCGCCCGGGTTCGCCAACTGGTCCCGGTGCGCCACCATCACCCACGAGCGTCCGAAGATCCGGGCGCGTTCCGCTTCGTAGAGGAGGGGCGAGGTGAACAGCCGAGGTGGCAGGCTGAGCGCGGGGGGATCCGGCCGGAGATAGCCGCTCAGCTCCTCCAGCAGGTCCGCGGTCGACGGTTCCGGAGCGACGCCGCCCGGTACTCCCGTGTCGAGGGAACGGCTCATCATGCTTCTCCCTGCCTCAGTCCGTCGTCGGAGGAATCGCGCCCAGCGCGACCCACGCCTCGTCATCCATCCAGCCGGGAATCCCGTCCTCCCCGTTGACCCCCTTCTCGATGAACGCGATGTTGCGGTACACGCGCACGCCGACCACGCCGTCCTGCGTCACGGTCGGCTGTTCACCGGTCCTCGATTCCTGCTCCTGGTAGTGCAGGTCGTCCAGCAGCTTCTTGACCAGCCCGACCGAGGTGTCGGGTCCGGCCTCGGCGCCCGCGGTCCCACCGAACCTCGGGAAGTAGGACGTCTGCAGATCCTCGATGACGTACAGACCACCCCTGCGCACATACGGGAACAGCGCCTCGAACGAGACGCGGACATGCTCGTTCTCGTGGCTGCCGTCGTCGATGACGATGTCGAAGGGGCCGTACTCCTCCGCGATGGCGGACAACGTGTCGGCATTTCCCTGGTCTCCGACCAGAGCGGTCAGCCTGGGCTGGTTCAGGGCGGACTTGTCGAACAGGTCGAGTCCGAAGATCGCACCGCGAGGGAAGTACGTCTTCCACATCTTGAGCGACGGTCCACCGAGCTCCCCGTCGAACCCGCCGATCCCGATCTCCAGCAACCGCACCGGCTGGTTTCGGTATGCGGCGAACTCCTTCTGGTAATGGGCCGTGTACCAGTGGAAACTGGCCCACTTGTCCGATCCGTGGGTGACGGACAGGGCCCCCAGGTCGACGTCCCGGACGGTGCAACCGGAGAGCAGGGTGCCGGAGGCCTGGTTGGTGGCCGCGAGGATCGCCGGCAGCTCCGACAGCTGGTCGGGGCGGGTCGGCAGGAAGGCGTCGTAGAAGTCCCCGGTACGACGGTGACCCGCCTGCCCGAACAGGCGGCGCACCAGATCCTTCACGTCCATGCGCAGCTCACGCCGGATCACCGACTCCTCGGAGCCGAGGACCTCTATGGGCCGGTCCCGGACGATGCGAAAGACGACCCGTCGCCGCTCGGCCTCGTGCGTCAGGTCCAGCGCGATGTCCACGGGGGTCGTGTTGACCGGCTCGTCGCAGCGGAACAGCACCTCGTCGACGAGGACGCCGACCACCGCGTCGAGACCGGCGTCCTTGAGCAGCCCGGACATCTCCGCGTCCGACGCGGTCCCGGCCTGGATGACACGGTCGAGCAGGTCGCTTTCAGTGGACATGTGCGGCCTCTCCCACGGAATCGTTCTTCGCCTTCGCGTCCCACTTCAGGAGGTAGGCCGCCGGGTCGAAGCTTTCCGGCTCCGCCAGCGGGATCACCTCGAACTTCAGATAGGGACTGACCGGGTTGCTGTACAGCACGGAGAGCAGCTCCTCGTGAGAACCGACGTCGTAGATGTTCAGACCGCCGGACGCGCCGACCCGGATCCAGCTGTGCCGGATCACCCCCTTGTCCACCAACTCCTTGGTGTACGCGAACCCTTCGGGAAGCCGGCGCAGGAACACCTCGCGCTCGCCCGCCGTCGGGGCCTGCGTCGCCAGTACCGCGAACAACGCCATTCGTCCTCCTTGTTGACAGCCGTTCGTGCCACCCGTCCAGCCGAAAATATGGGGGCGCTGTACAGGACTGATCGAACGCGGCTCGAAGTCCGTGGTGGGCGCGGGTCACTCCCGTCCCGTGCGGTGTTGCCGGGTCAGTTCCTCCAGGGCGGGCACCACTCCGGCGGGGCTCGGCTCGGCCACCATCGCCTCCCGGAGCCGCCCGGCGTCGTCGCGGAAGGACGGCTTCGTCAGCAGCTGCTCCAGACCGTCGCGCAGGCCGCCGACCGTGAGCTCGTCCGGCGGCAGGAACAGGCCGGCGCCCAGGTCAGCCAGCCGCCGCGCCCGGTAGACGTTGTCCCACATGTCGGCGATCACCATCTGGGGCACCCCGTACACGGCGGCTGTCGACCAGGTCCCGGCCCCGCCGTGATGAACCGCCGCCGAGCAGCTCGGCAGCAGGGCGTGCAGCGGCACGAAGTCCGTGACCCGGGTGTTGTCCGGCACCCGGGCCACTTCGGCGCGCTGGGCCTCGGTGAGCGTCGCGACGATCTCGACGTCCAACTCGGCGACCGCTTCGAGGAGTTCGTCGAGCGAGAAGAGGTTCGGATACGCCATGTCGCGGGAGGTGATGCCCAGGGTGAGACAGATCCGCGGTCGGTGCGGCGGCTCACGCAGCCAGTCCGGGATGACCGAACGGCCGTTGTACGGCACGTAGCGCATCGGCACCGTCGGCCGCCCCAGAGGCAGCCGGACGCCGGCCGGCATCTGGTCGATGTTCCACTGGCCGACCGCCATCTCCTCGTCGAATCCGCAGCCGAAACGGTCGAGCGTCCAGGTCAGCCATTCTTCGAGGGTGTCGTCGTGCAGCTCCTTCGGCAGGAGTTCCATCTGCCGACGAAAGGCCTGGCGCATGCGCAGGAACAGGTCCGGTCCCCAGAGCAGGCGTGCGTGCGCGGCCCCACTGGCTCGCGCGGCCACGGCGCCCGCGAAGGTGAAGGGTTCCCAGATCACCAGGTCGGGCCGCCAGTACCGGGCGTAGTCGACGAGCTCGTCCACCATCGGGTCGTTGTTGGCCTGCGCGTAGAAGGTCGCGGTGAGCAGGGTGTTGGCGCCCTTGAGCGACAGGTAGTCGTCGCCCCGCTCCCCCGTGAAGTCGATGTCGCGGTAGAAGCCGGTGAGTTCGGCGCCGAGATGGCTTACGAGGTCGTGGTGGACGTGGTCGGTGCCCACCGGCACCGCGGTCAGACCGGCCCGGGTGATGGTCTCGGTCAGCGCCGGCTGGCTGGCCACCCGGACCTCGTGCCCGGCGGCGCGCAGCGCCCACGCCAGCGGCACCGCGCCGTTGAAGTGTGCTTCGACGGCGAGCGACGTCATCAGAACGCGCATGGTGCATGCCCTTTCGAGGGGTGGGTGTGCATGGCCGTGCGGCTCAGACGCCGACGGGGAACCGGACGACGGCGTGCGTCACCGGGGCCCGCAACCGGCGCACCACCGGGCCGGTTCGCCGCAGACCGGGCACGCGTGCGGCGAGGGCCCGGAGGATGGCGGCCGCCGAGGTCCGGGCCGCCGGTGCCACGGCACCGAGTCGCGTTCCGACCAGGGAGAGGTGTCCGCCCGTGGTCTCGCGCCGCAGGTCGAATCGGCCGGGGTCGCGAAGGGGCCCGGCCTCGCGGTTCGCCGCCTCGATGTGGACGACCACCTCGTCGCCCCCGGCGATGGCCCGGCCCGCGAGGTCGAGGTCCTCGCGCGCGACACGGCTGTCGACCCGGACCGGCGGGTCGTACCGCAGCGTCTCCTCCACCGCTGCTTCCGCCGCGCCGGGGTCCACGCACAACAGCCGCCACTGCTCCGGCTGGTCGAGCAGCGCGAGCACGGCGTTGGCGACCAGGTTCGTCGTCACCTCGACGCCCACCACGGACGCCGACAGGCCCGCGGCGACCGTTGCGTCGACAGGTCCGGCCGTCTCCGCGAGCAGAGACCGAAGACCGTCGAGCGCGCTGTGCAGTGCGACGGCTCGGGGAAGTGTCGGTGGACACCACTCGGCGTCCAGCGCCGGCGCCGCCGAGCCACACCACCGTTCGAAGGGTTCGCGCTTCTCGCGCGGCACGGCCAACAGGTCACCGAGCAGGGCCACGAGGACCGGGCGCACGACGTCGCAGACCAGGTCGAAGGCGCTGCCCGCCCGGCCCGACTTGGCGGCGCACAGCCGCTCGACGTCGTCGGCCCGCGGGTGCGGGACCGCGAGCTCGGCGACCCCGTCGAGACCGGCGCGCGGGAGCCCGAGGCCCGACGGGCCCTGGCGCCACACCGAGCCGAGGCCTGCCTCCGGCCCTCGGGGCCCGAGCCGCGGATCGCCGAGGATCTCCGCGCCCAGCGTACGGCTGCCGGTGACCCACGCACCGGTACTGCTGCGGTACAGCGGTCCGAGTTCACGGATCCGTTCGGCCAGGTCACGGCGGTCGTCCTTCTCCTCCGCCCGTAGCAGCCGGGCGTAGGGATCTCCGCCGTGTGCGTACAGCCATTGCATACCTCGCTCGGTCAGCAGGGTGCGGCCGAGCTCACTGTGCGTCCGTATCTCCACGTCCCGACTGTGACCCGGGGGGCTCGAAGGGCCCTCGGAGAACCCTCGAACAGCGGGCGCCGGTCGAGCCCTCCTTGAGTGCCGTCCGAGGGGGCGGTCCTACCGTCCGGGGACGGCCGGCACCGGCGATGAGCACGCCGACCGCCACGCTGCGCGGCCGCTCCGGACGATCTTCGAGGAGTGATTCATGAAACCGGTCATGGACGACCACCGGCTCGCCGAGTTGATCACCCTGGCCGACCGTCCCCCCGGCGAAGCAGACGCCGTGATAGCCGAGTGGGGAGCCTCGACGGTCGCCGAAGCACTGCTGGTCGAGGTCTCGTCACGGGCCCGGCTGCTCTCCGACCCCCCGGAGAAGGTGACGGTGCAGTTCGATCTCGGTTTCGGCGGCGAGCGGCTGCACTACCTGCTCACCCTCGGCCCGGGCACCTGGGAGGTGGAGCCGGGCCACGACCCCCTGGCTCCGGTGACCTTCCGCCAGGACCTGGCGGAACTCCTGCGGGCGGTCTTCTCTCCCGGCCGCAACGACGGCACCCGTGAGCTGGTCGTCAAGGACTCCGACGAGCCGCACGGCCTCTCCGCCGACGACCCGTGGCTGCGGCAGCGGCGCCTGGCCGTGCTGGCCGCCCACCAGGCCACGGAGGCGATCTCCCGGCGCTTCACGGACCTCACGGAACTCGCGGTGCGGTTCGACGCGGACAAGTGGGGCGGCCACTGGTACACCCGGCACTACCAGCAGTACTTCGCACCTCTGCGGGACCGCCGGGTGAAGGTGCTGGAGATCGGGGTCGGCGGTTACGACGCTCCGGATCTCGGCGGCGCGTCGCTGCGCATGTGGAAGCACTACTTCTGGCGCGGCCAGGTCTACGGCCTCGACCTCTACCCCAAGCAGGGCGTCACCGAGCCCCGCCTGCGGACCGTCCAGGGCGACCAGGGGGACGCCGCGTTCCTCACCGCGTTCGCGCGGGAGCACGGTCCGTTCGACGTGGTGATAGACGATGGCAGTCACTTCAGCGACCACGTCCTCACCTCGTTCTCCGTGCTCTTTCCCCAGGTGCGACACGGTGGGCTGTACGTCATCGAGGACATGCAGTCCAGCTACTGGCCGGGCTGGGGCGGAAGCACCGATCTGAACGCGTCCGCCACCTCGATGGGGTTCGTCAAGACACTGCTGGACGGGGTCAACCACCGGGAGCAGATCCGGACGGCGGACCGGTCGCCCTCCGAGACCGAGCTGACGGTGACGGGTGTCCACGTGCACCACAACCTCGCCGTCATCGAGAAGGGCGTCAACACCGAACAGGGCACCCCGGCGTGGGTTCCGCGCACCGAGGACCCGCGCACCTGGTACCCGTCCCAGTCGTGACGTTGTGAACGCCGGCGGCCCCGGGTCCGGCGAAGAAGTCCGGTGCCGCCGCTGGCGACCGCCCCCGTCAGATGCGGCATGGCACCTGGGCGGCGAGCGTCAGGCGGCGTTGCGGCGCGACAGGACCGGATCCCTCGCGCGTCAGGGCAGGACGCCGCAACAGGGCCGGACCCATCACGCGACAGGCGGTGCGCCGGGAGAAGCCGAGTCCACCGCGCGTCAGGCCGTGCGCCGCAGCAGCGCCAGGTACATCGCGTCGGTCCCGTGAACATGCGGCCACAGCTGGACGTCGGGACCCTCGCCGAGATCCGGAACCCCGGGCAACAGCGGGCGGGCGTCGATGAGTTCGGCATCGGTCCGCTGCTTGAGCAGGTCGTCGACGACGGCCCGGGTCTCGGCGAGGTGCGGCGAGCAGGTGGCGTAGCCGACGATCCCGCCGACGCGGACCGACTCCAGGGCGGTCCGCAGCAGGCCGCGCTGCAGCGGCGCGAACCCGTCGAGGTCCTCGGGCCGCCTGCGCCAGCGCGCCTCGGGCCGCCGCCGCAACGCGCCGAGACCGGTGCACGGCACGTCCATCAGCACCCGGTCGAAGGACCCGGGCCGCCACGGCGGGCGGGTCCCGTCGGCGGCGATGACCTGGTACGGCCCGGGGTTCCCGGTGAGCGCCCGGGCCACCAGACCGGCCCGGTGCGGCTGCTTCTCGGAGGCGAGCAGGAAGGCCCCGCGCTCCGCGGCGAGGGCGGCGAGCAGCGCGGCCTTGCCACCCGGCCCCGCGCATCCGTCGAGCCACTTCTCGTCCCGCCCCTCCAGGGGCGCGTTCGCGAGCGCCAGCGCGACGAGTTGACTGCCCTCGTCCTGCACCCCGGCCCTGCCCTCCCGTACGGCCTCCACGGCACCGGGCTCGCCGCCCTCGGCCAGCCGCACGGCGTACGGCGACCAGCGTCCCGGCAGCGCCGCGTCCTGGCGCAGCAGTTCCTCCGTGGTGGACCGCCCCGGCCGGGCGACCAGGGTCACCTCGGGCCGCTCGTTGTCGGCCTCCAGCAGGTCCTCGATCCCGGCCCGCCCGCCACCGAGCGAGTCCCACAACGCGGAGACGACCCAGCGGGGGTGCGAGTGCATGACGGACAGATGGTCCTCGGGGTCGTCCTCGTAGGGCGGGGCGACCTTCTGGAGCCACCCGTCCAGATCGTCCTGCGCGACCTTCCGCAGCACCGCGTTGACGAACTTGGCCCGCCCGTCGCCGAGCACGACCCGGGCGAGCTCGACGGAGGCGGACACGGCGGCATGCGTGGGGATCCGCGTCCCCAGCAGCTGGTGCACGCCGAGACCGAGCACGTCGAGCACCGGGGGGTCGACCTCCCGCAGCGGCCGGTCGACACAGGCCGCGATGACGGCGTCGTACGTCCCCTGCCACCGCAGCGTCCCGTACACCAGCTCCGTCGCGAGGGCCGCGTCCCGCCCGTCGAAGCCGCCCTTCTCCCGTGCCTTGCGCAGCAGGGGCGGCAGGACGAGGTTGGCGTACGCGTCCCGCTCGTCCACGGCCCGCAACGCCTCGAATGCGAGCATGCGGACCGGGTCCTTCTGGGGCCGACGGTAGGGCTTGCCGGTCTTGCCGGACCTGCCGGGCCGACGGGGCTGGTCACTCACGAAAAAGGTGCTCCGGATTTCAGGAAGGGGTACGCGACAAGCCTAAGACCGCGGGCCGCCGCGTCACGCGCCGAGGGTCTCCCCGTCGCCGATGCGTACGCCCCGGGCCCAGTCGGCGGCCTTCATCGGCTTCTTGCCCTGGGCCTGCACCCACAGCAGCTCGACGGCGTAGGAGCCGGTGCCCACGTGCACGTCGTTCTTGCCGACGGCCGGCACCCCGGGTGCGAGGTCGGTGCGCTCGGGAACGGGCCGGACCTGGACGAGCTTGAGCCGCTCACCGCGGAAGGTGGTCCAGGCGCCGGGCGCGGGGGTGCATCCGCGCACCACCCGGTCGACCCGCAGCGCGGGCGCGTGCCAGTCCACCCGGGCGTCCTCGACGGTGATCTTCGGGGCCAGGGTGACGCCCTCGGCGGGCTGCGGAACGGCCTTCAGGGAGCCGTCCTCGATCCCGTCCATGGTGGCGGTCAGCAGGCCGGCGCCGGCGAAGGCCAGCCGGGTCAGCAGGTCCCCGCTGGTGTCGGTGGGCCGGACGGTCTCGGTCAGCGTCCCGTAGACGGGGCCGGAGTCGAGCCCCTCCTCGATGAGGAAGGTGGTGGCTCCCGTGATCTCGTCGCCCGCCATGACGGAGTGCTGCACGGGAGCGGCTCCGCGCCAGGCGGGCAGCAGCGAGAAGTGCAGGTTGACCCAGCCATGGGTGGGGACGTCCAGGGCCACACGAGGCAGCAGGGCTCCGTAGGCGACGACGGGACAGCAGTCCGGGGCGATCTCGCGCAGCCGCTCCAGGAAGTCCGGATCCCGCGGCTTGACGGGCTTCAGCACCTCGATCCCGGCCTCCTCGGCCCGCTCGGCGACGGGCGAGGCGACCAGCCTCCGCCCACGCCCGGCCGGCGCGTCGGGTCGCGTGACGACAGCGGCCACCTCGTGCCGCCCGGAGGCGAGCAGAGCGTCCAGAGCGGGAACGGCGACCTCGGGGGTACCGGCGAAGACGAGCTTCATGGGTGGGGTGGGGCCTCTCGGGCGGGGGCGGACACGGCCAACGCCCCAGTCTATGACCTCGTACGGAACAGCCGCCGACGGTCGGCACCCCACAGCCGGGGCCGGTCCACGGCCAACTGGCGACGACCGGGGCGCGGGTGGAGAACAGGGCGGGAAACGCAGCCGGGCCCCGGGGTCGAGGCGCGATTCCCTGCCTCCAGGGGCGTACGAATATGCGTACACGCCCCCGATGCGTGACCAGCGGAGCGAATCCGCGTTGGTCAAGAAAGAGTTGACCGCAATGGGCCGCACGCGCGCGGCCCGATCCTTTTCAACGCCGGTTCGAGAGGCTTGTTCATGGCCGACCACGCAACCCACGACGCCCAGGCACGGGCCAGCCTGCACTTGCTGGTGCGGGACATCGAGCGGGTCCGCCGGCAGGTGGACGCACTTCGCACCCTCACCGCCCAGTTGGGCAACGTCTACCGCCCGCGCCGCTCCGGCCCCTCCACGGGCTTCGTCGTCTACGGACGCGCCCCCGCCCCGACGGTCCGTCTCGCCCAGGAACTGCGGGACAGTGTCGAGACCCTGGTGACAGCCGCCGTGGACTTCGACCGTTCACTCGGCTTCTCGTGGGACGCCGTGGGCTCCGCCCTCGGAGTCACCAAGCAGGCGGTGCACCGCCGCTACGGAGCCCGCCGTGCCGCCGCCCAGGCGGCCGCCGAGACCGAGCGGGCCACGGAATCCACGGGTTCCCGCACGGTCAACGTGGGCCCCGGCATCTCCGCGGTGCCGACCGTGCCCGCCGCCCGCTCCATGCCGACCCAGCCGACGGCGGGCAGCCCGTCCCTCCGCGAGGAGCCCAGGCCCACCGCCTTCCCGGCCCCCCGCAACGGCTGACCGGGTTCCGCCCCCTTCCCTCCTGCCCTCCCGGCACGCTTCCGGGAGGGCAGACGTATGCCACCGCGATCCACCGACCGGGCCGCGGGGGTGACACCGGGTCACACGGCCCAGCCGGCCGACGACTCCGACGAGCACGCCGCCGGGCCGGGGACCGGCCTCCTGCTACGGCCACGCCCGATCCACGCAGCGACTTCCCGGGCTGCGGCTCGCAGCGCCCGGAGGACGGCCCGCCGGGCCGGGCCTGACCGCGAACTCCCGCTCACCCGATGTCGGGCGGATCGATCCGCACCCGGACCCCCGCCTCCGCACCCCCGCGCGCCATCCGCGCCGCCTGCGCCGCCTTCAGCGCGGACGCCAACGCCGCCCCGCTTCCCGGCGGCACCCGGATCAACGCCCGCTCCCAGTGCTCCCCGGGAGGCGGCCCGCCCGCCCTGCGCGGGCGGCCCGCGGTCACCACGGGCAGCGGCACGGGCCCCAACACCTGGGAGTCCGGCGGCAGTTCCGTCGCCCGCAGAAACTCCGCGACCGCCTCCGCGGTCCCCGACACGGCCGCCATCCGCGACACCGGCGGGAAACCCAGCTCGGCCCGCTCGGCGAGCTCCCGCACCGCGTGCCCCACCGGGTCCCACCGCACCAGCGCCTGCACGGGCCGCAGTGTGGGCTCGGCGACCACCACGACGGTGCCCCCGGCGCCCTGCGGGCGTACCAGAGCGGCCGCCCCGATCCACCTCCGCAGCGCCTCCTCCCCGGCGCGCAGGTCCGGCCGCCCGAGCATGGCCCACCCGTCCAGCAGCAGAGCCGCCGCGTAGCCGCCCTCGGCGACGGGTTCGGCTCCCGGTGTGCTCACCACCAGGGCGGGCGCGGCCGGCACGGTGTCCAGCACATGCTCGCGTCCCGACGTCCGCACCGGCACGGCCGGAAACGCCCGCCCCAACTCCTCGGCGGTACGGCGCGCCCCGACGACCTGCGCCCGCAACCGGAACCCCCCGCACTCCGGACAGTGCCAGGCTCCGTCCTCGCGGCCGCACCACCCGCAGCGCAGCGCGGCCCCGGACTCCTGTGCCTCCAGGGGCCCGGAGCAGTGCCGACACCGCGCGGGCGCCCGGCAGGTGGCGCACGCCATCCTCGGGACGTACCCCCGCCGGGGCACCTGGACCAGTACCGGCCCGTGCCGCAGGCCCTCCCTGACGGCCTGCCAGGCGAGGGTCGGCAGCCGCGCGGCCCGCGCCGCCTCGTCCCGCGCGAGGTCCCCGTCTCCGACGGTCCTGACCAGCGGCGAGGCGGCCCGCACCTGGTCACGTCCGGCGACCAGCGGCCGCGCCCACCCGCTCTCCACGAGCTGCGCGGCCTCCACCGTGCAGCTCCAGCTTCCGAGCAGGAAGCCGCACTTGTCCTGAGCGGCTCGCAGCAGCAGCACCTCCCGCGCATGCGGCTGGGGCGCGTGCTGTTCGCTGTGGCTGTCGTCGCCGTCCTCCCACAGGGCGACCAGGCCGAGGTCCCGCACCGGGGCGAACATGGCGGCCCGGGTCCCCACGACCGCCCGCACGCTCCCGCGTCGCACGGCCAGCCACTCCCGATACCGTTTCTCGGGCCCGGCGTCGGCGGTGAGCACCGCGTGCCGCCCCTCCCCCAGCAGCCCGGTCAGCGCGGCGTCGACGCGTGCGACCGCCCTGCCGTCGGGAAGGACGACCAGCGCACCGCGCCCGGAGGCCAACGTCGCCACCACGGCGCGCGCCAGCTCGTCGGCCCACTCCGGCCCCGGCAGCGCGTTCCACACCGCGCGCGGGGCGCCTTTGGCGGCCAGCGACTGGAGGAACGCGGCCCCGCGCTCGTACCGCTCCCAGGTCCCCACGTCCGGCGCACCGGGGGGCGGCAGCGGAGCGGGCGAGGGCCGCTGCTCGGCTCGCGCGTTGCGCGGCGGCACGGCGAGTTGCAGCACGTCGGCGAGACTGCCCGCGTACCGGTCGGCGACGGCCCGGGCCAGCCCCAGCAGCTCCTCGTCGAGCACCGGCTCGCGCGACACGACCTGGGCCAGTGCGGCCAGCGGCCCGGAGTAGTCGGACACGGCTCGCCGCTCGACGAGGAACCCGTCGATCAGTCCTCCGCCCTCACGGCGCCCGTCCCGCACCCGATGCCGCCCGGCCCCGAACCGCACCCGCACCCGCACACCCGGCTGTGCGTCGGCGTCCAGTTCCTCCGGCACCGCGTAGTCGAAGTACCGGTCGAGGTGCAGCACTCCCTTGTCCACCAGTACCCGGGCGACGGGCAGCTCGGTGGCCAGCGCGGCCCCCCGCCAGGTCCGTGGCTTGGCCCGCGGAGCCTTACCCCTGCGTACGCTCTCCCGGATGAGCGCGAGCTGCTCGGGCGCCGCGTCCTGCGCCGCACGCTCCGGATCCTCGTTCTCGCTGCTCACAGCATCATTGGTACCAGACCCCACTGACATTCCGCCGGGCCCAGGGCTTGGCGGCGGCTCCCCTCCTGCCCGCGGCCGACTCATCCCCTGGAGCCGCGAGAGGAACAGACCGAGGCCCGGCCCCCACCAGGGGACCGGGCCTCGCGGCGAGCGGTGGGTCTACAGACCCACAGCCTTCCGCAGCGCCTCCACACGGTCCGTGTTCTCCCACGTGAAGTCGGGGATCTCACGGCCGAAGTGGCCGTACGCCGCGGTCTGGGCGTAGATCGGGCGGAGCAGGTCGAGGTCGCGGATGATGGCGGCCGGACGCAGGTCGAAGACCTCGTCGATGGCCTTCTCGATCCGGTCGGTGTCGATCTTGGCGGTGCCGAAGGTCTCCACGAACAGGCCGACCGGCTCGGCCTTGCCGATCGCGTACGCCACCTGGACCTCGCAGCGCGAGGCGAGACCCGCGGCCACGACGTTCTTGGCGACCCAGCGCATCGCGTACGCCGCGGAGCGGTCCACCTTGGACGGGTCCTTGCCCGAGAAGGCTCCGCCGCCGTGGCGGGCCATGCCGCCGTACGTGTCGATGATGATCTTGCGTCCGGTCAGGCCGGCGTCGCCCATCGGGCCGCCGATCTCGAAGCGGCCGGTCGGGTTGACCAGGAGACGGTAGTTCTCGGTCTCCAGCTTGATGCCCTCGTCGAGCAGCGCCTTCAGCTCCGGCTCCACCACGAACTCGCGGATGTCGGGGGACAGCAGCGACTCCAGGTCGATGTCGCTGGCGTGCTGCGAGGAGACCACGACCGTGTCGAGACGGACCGCCTTGTCACCGTCGTACTCGATGGTGACCTGCGTCTTGCCGTCCGGGCGCAGGTAGGGGATGGTGCCGTTCTTGCGGACCTCGGACAGGCGCTTGGAGAGCCGGTGCGCCAGGAAGATCGGCAGCGGCATCAGGGTGGGGGTCTCGTCCGTCGCGTAGCCGAACATCAGACCCTGGTCACCCGCGCCCTGGCGGTCCAGCTCGTCCTCGTCGCCCTCGACGCGGTTCTCGTAGGCCGTGTCGACGCCCTGGGCGATGTCCGGGGACTGCGCGCCGATGGACACGGACACGCCGCAGGAGGCGCCGTCGAAGCCCTTCTTCGAGGAGTCGTAGCCGATCTCCAGGATCTTGTCGCGCACGAGCTGCGCGATGGGGGCGTAGGTCTTGGTGGTGACCTCACCGGCGACATGCACCAGGCCGGTCGTGATCAGCGTCTCGACGGCGACCCGGGAGGTCGGGTCCTCACGCAGAAGCGCGTCGAGAATGGTGTCGCTGATCTGGTCAGCGATCTTGTCGGGGTGGCCCTCGGTCACGGACTCCGAGGTGAACAGGCGACGGGACACAACGCTCCCTGGGGTTGCAGCGGCTGCTGGCTGATCATTGGCGGACGGGACGGGGGCTGCGCCCGGTGTCGTCCGAGAACAGTTTATCGGTCGCACTATGCCAGCGGGTCTCCTGTCTCGCCTCTCGGATTGCTGTGACCTGCGGCACGGGCATTCTGCCCAATCCCGGGCGGACTTGGCCAGCGGCGCCACGCCCCAATGTGCGAGGTCTCAGCGATTTCTGAGCAAAAACAAAACCTCAGTTCAGACGCTCGACGACCAGGTCCCACACGATGTCGGCCAAGGCTTCCTTGGGCCCGTGCGGGACCGGCGTCTCGCTGCCGTCCGCCCCCAGGACCAGCGCCTCGTTCTCCTCGGAGCCGAACGTCTTGCGCTCCCCCACCTCGTTCACCACGAGCAGATCGCAGCCCTTGCGCCGCAGCTTCGCGCGACCGTTGGCGAGCACGTCGTCCGTCTCGGCGGCGAAACCGACGACCACCTGGCCGGGGCGGGCACGGTCGGCGGAGATCTCCGCGAGGATGTCGGGATTCCGTACGAGCACGACCGGGTCCGGGTCCTGGCCGTCCTTCTTCTTGATCTTCCCGGCCGCGTAGGTGCCCGGGCGGAAGTCGGCGACCGCAGCGGCCATCACCACCGCGTCGGCGTCCGCGGCGGCCTTCAAAACCGCCTCCCGCAACTGCACCGCCGTGCCGACCGGAACCACGTCCACTCCCGCCGGGTCCGGCAGCCCGGCGTTCGCCGCGACCAGCGTCACCCGGGCGCCCCGCGCGGCGGCGGTGCGGGCGAGGGCGTAGCCCTGCTTGCCGGAGGAGCGGTTGCCGAGGAAGCGGACGGGGTCGAGGGGCTCGCGGGTGCCGCCGGCGCTGACGACGACGTGCCTGCCTCTGAGGTCCGGTTCGGTGGCGCCCCGGGCCAGGACGCGACGGCAGACCTCGAAGATCTCGGCGGGGCCGGGCAGCCGGCCCTTGCCGGTGTCGACGCCGGTGAGGCGGCCGACGGCCGGTTCGATGACGACCGCGCCGCGGCGGCGCAGTGTCTGCACGTTCTCCTGGGTGGCCGGGTGCTCCCACATCTCGGTGTGCATGGCGGGCGCGAAGACGACCGGGCAGCGGGCGGTGAGCAGGGTGTTGGTGAGGAGGTCGTCGGCGAGGCCGTGGGCGGCCTTCGCCAGCGTGTCCGCGGTGGCCGGGGCGACGACGACCAGGTCGGCGTGCTGGCCGATGCGGACGTGCGGGACCTCGTGGACGTCGTCCCACACCTCGGTCGAGACCGGGTTGCCGGAGAGGGCGGACCAGGTGGCGGCGCCGACGAAGTGCAGGGCGGAGGCGGTGGGGACGACGCGCACCTCATGCCCCGACTCGGTCAGTCTGCGCAGCAGCTCACAGGCCTTGTAGGCGGCGATACCGCCGCTGACCCCCAGAACGACCTTGGGCTTGTCCACCGTCTCTCCCCGGACCTCGAAGCAGGTACGCCGTGACTCCCGGCGCTCGGCTCCATGCTGCATCATCGTCGCGGGGCCGATCCCCGCACCCCGAGCACACCACAGGCCCGGCAGTCGCGCTGCCGGGCCTGTGGAAAAGTCAACTGCAAGCCGAAAATATTACTGCGCCGGGCCCTCGATGGCCTCGGACGTCAGCAGACCCGCGTTGATCTCGCGCAGGGCGATCGAGAGCGGCTTCTCGTGGACGTGGGTGTCGACGAGCGGACCGACGTACTCGAGGAGGCCCTCGCCGAGCTGCGAGTAGTACGCGTTGATCTGGCGGGCCCGCTTGGCCGCGTAGATCACGAGGCTGTACTTCGAGTCGGTGGCCTCGAGGAGCTCGTCGATCGGCGGGTTGATGATGCCCTCGGGCGCGGAGATGGAAGAGGACACGCTCTACCTTCCGATGGATGGGAAAAGATCGGCAGTGATCACATCAAGAGCAATCACACAACATCCATCAAGGCTAGCAGCTCACGCGCCACGTCCTCGACGGAGGTGTTGACCAGGGTCACGTCGAACTCCGGCTCGGCCGCCAATTCGACCTTCGCCGCGTCCAGGCGCCGCTCGATCACCTCGGGCGGCTCGGTGCCCCGGCCGGTCAGTCTGCGCACGAGCTCCTCCCAGGAGGGCGGAGCCAGGAACACCAGCTGGGCTTCCTTCATGGACTCCCGGACCTGCCGGGCGCCCTGGAGGTCGATCTCCAGCAGGACGGGTTCCCCCGCCTCCAGGCGCTCCAGCACGGCCGCACGCGGCGTGCCGTACCGGTTGCCGGCGAACTCGGCCCACTCCAGCAGCTCGCCGTTGGCGATCAGCTTGTCCATCTCCTCGTCTGTGACGAAGAAGTACTGGACTCCGTGCTTCTCGCCGGGGCGGGGCCTGCGGGTCGTCGCCGACACCGAGAGCCAGACCTCGGGGTGTTCCTTGCGCATATGGGCGACGACCGTGCTCTTGCCGACCCCGGAGGGGCCGGAGAGCACGGTCAGCCGAGGACGTTCACTCATGCAGCGATTATTCCAGCTGTCCCGGGGTGCCCGGGACGCCCTGTCCCGAGTACCCGGGTTCAGGAACCGGTGCTGCCGAACTCACGCTCCAGGGAGGCGATCTGGTTGGAACCGAGACCACGCACGCGGCGGCTCTCGGAGATGCCGAGTCGCTCCATGATCTGCTTGGCGCGGACCTTGCCCACGCCTGGCAGGGACTCAAGCAGGGCGGAGACCTTCATCTTGCCGATGACGTCGTTCTCCTGGCCCTGCTTGATGACCTCATGCAGGGAGGCGCCGGAGTGCTTGAGTCGATTCTTGACCTCGGCCCGCTCCCGGCGAGCCGCGGCGGCCTTTTCGAGCGCGGCTGCGCGCTGTTCAGGGGTAAGGGGCGGAAGAGCCACGCCTACGTCACCTCGGATGTCGAACTGTCGGATACGGACCGGTGAGGAACCTATTCGCCCCACACCTGGGGAGCTACGAGCAACACGCTTGCCCGTTGACTCTCGTCGGAGACTAGCGGGCAAGTCCGCCAGAGTCAGCGAGAACAGCGGAAAAGTCCTGGTCAGCCTTTGCCAGGTCGGACATTTCGAACATACTGCCCCGGATTTGAGTATGTATTCAGACTCAAGTGGTCCTCGAAGCACTCATCGGAGGACTAGACCGAAGGGCAGGAAACCCTCAGGTGGCGTCCACAGCCGCCCGGATCTCCTCCGCGAACCGGTCCGCGGCCGCTCGCAGCGCCGCGACGTCGGGACCGTGACGTAGAACACCCCGGCTGACGTTGGGGACGACATTGCGCACCGCGGCCCCGAAGACGTCGGGCAGGTCCGCCGGAGTCGCCCCCTGAGCTCCGATGCCCGGAGCAAGGAGCGGGCCGTTGACGTCCAGGTCGTACGACGACAGGTCGCCCAGCGTGGCGCCGACCACCGCCCCGAAGGAGCCCAGGGGCCGCTCCCCCGCGTTCTCGGCCGCCAGATGGGCCAGCATCGTCGCACCGACGGTCCGGCCGTCCGCGCGGACCGCGTGCTGCACCTCGCCGCCCTCCGGGTTGGAGGTCAGCGCCAGCACGAACAGGCCCGCGCCGTTCTCCCGCGCCAGCGCCACCGCGGGCGACAGCGACCCGTAGCCGAGGTACGGCGAGACGGTCAGGGCGTCCGAGAACAGCGGGGCGTCCCGGTGGAGGAAGGACTCGGCGTAGGCGGCCATGGTGGAGCCGATGTCTCCGCGCTTGGCGTCCATCACGACCAGCGCGCCGGCCGCCCGCGCCTGCTCGACCGACGTCTCCAGGACGGCGACCCCGCGTGATCCGAAACGCTCGAAGAACGCGCTCTGCGGCTTGAGCACGGCGACCCGGTCGGCCATCGCCTCCACGACGGTGCGGCTGAACCGCTCCAGGCCCCTCACGTCGTCGTCCAGGCCCCACTCGGCGAGCAGGGAGGCGTGCGGGTCGATGCCCACGCACAGGGGGCCGCGTTCGTCCATGGCGCGGCGCAGACGCGCGCCGAAGGCCTCGGTCATGCCGTCCTCCTCACGTCCGCGCCGACCGCGTCGGCGAGGGTGGCGTAGGGACTCGCGCTCAGGCGGGCGGCGAGGCCCTTGTGGATGGCGCGGCTCCAGAAGGGTCCCTGGTAGATGAAGGCGCTGTACCCCTGGACCAGCGTGGCGCCCGCCAGGATGCGCTGCCAGGCGTCCTCGGCGTCCTCGACGCCCCCGACGCCCACCAGGGTGATCCGGTCGCCCACGCGCGCGTAGAGGCGGCGCAGGACCTCCAGGGAGCGTGCCTTCAGGGGTGCTCCGGACAGGCCGCCGGTCTCCTTCACCAGCGAGGGCTCGGATGTCAGGCCGAGGCCCTCACGGGCGATGGTGGTGTTGGTGGCGATGATCCCGTCCAGACCGAGTTCGACGGCCAGGTCCGCGACCGCGTCGACGTCCTCGTCGGCGAGGTCGGGTGCGATCTTCACCAGCAGCGGCACCCGGCGCGAGGTGACCGTACGGTCGGCGGCCTCGCGCACGGCGCTCAGCAGCGGGCGCAGTGCCTCGGTGGCCTGCAGATCGCGCAGCCCGGGTGTGTTCGGCGACGACACGTTCACGACCAGGTAGTCCGCGTACGCCGCCAGCCGCTCGGTGGACTTCACGTAGTCGCCGACGGCCTCGGCCTCCGGGACGGCCTTGGTCTTGCCGATGTTCACGCCCACGACGGTCCGGAAGACGGGCGTACGGGACGCCAGGCGCGCGGCGACGGCCAGCGAGCCCTCGTTGTTGAAGCCCATGCGGTTGACCAGCGCACGGTCCGGCACGAGGCGGAACAGCCGCTTCTTGGGGTTGCCCGGCTGCGGCTCGCCCGTGACCGTGCCGATCTCGACGTGGTCGAAGCCGAGCATCGCCATGCCGTCGACGGCGAGGGCGTTCTTGTCGAAGCCCGCGGCGAGCCCGAAGGGGCCGTGCATCCGCAGCCCGAACGCCTCCGTACGCAGCTCCCTGTACCGGGGTGCGAGGGCGGCGGCCAGGAAGGTGCGCAGCACGGGGACGCGGACGGCTCGCCGGATCCAGCGGAAGGCCAGGTGGTGGGCCTGTTCCGGGTCCATCCGGGTGAAAACCAGGCGGAAGAATTGTTTGTACATCTCGGGAGTCCTCAGAAGTCCTCGGGAGTCCTCATGAGGGCAGGGGTCCTCATGAAGAGGGGGACACCGTTTCCGGTGTCCCCCCTCAGGGCTGCTAGTCGCGAGCCGCGATCAGATGTTCCGCGTGTTCCTGGAGCGAACGGACGCCCACGTCGCCGTGGTTGAGGGCGTCGATGCCCTGGACGGCCGCGGCGAGCGCCTGGACCGTCGTGAGGCACGGCACGGACCGCGCCACGGCCGCCGTACGGATGTCGTAGCCGTCGAGACGGCCGCCGGTGCCGTAGGGGGTGTTGACGATGAGGTCGACGTCACCGTCGTGGATGAGCTGGACGATGGTCTTCTCGCCGTTGGGGCCGGTGCCCTCGCTCTGCTTGCGCACGACGGTGGCGTTGATCCCGTTGCGCTTGAGGACCTCGGCCGTGCCGGAGGTGGCGAGCAGCTCGAAGCCGTGCGCGACCAGCTCGCGGGCCGGGAAGATCATGGAGCGCTTGTCGCGGTTGGCGACCGAGATGAACGCGCGGCCCTTCGTCGGCAGCGGTCCGTAGGCGCCCGCCTGCGACTTGGCGTACGCCGTGCCGAAGACGGAGTCGATGCCCATGACCTCGCCGGTGGAGCGCATCTCCGGGCCGAGGATCGTGTCGACGCCGCGGCCGTGGACGTCACGGAAGCGGGACCACGGCATGACGGCCTCCTTGACGGAGATCGGCGCGTCGAGCGGGAGTTCGCCGCCGTCGCCGGCCGCCGGGAGCAGCCCCTCGGCGCGCAGTTCGGCGATGGTCGCGCCCAGGGAGATCCGGGCGGCGGCCTTCGCCAGCGGAACCGCGGTCGCCTTCGAGGTGAAGGGGACGGTGCGGGAGGCACGCGGGTTGGCTTCGAGGACGTACAGGATGTCGCCCGCCATCGCGAACTGGATGTTGATCAGTCCGCGCACCCCGACGCCCTTGGCGATGGCCTCCGTGGAGGCACGCAGGCGCTTGATGTCGAAGCCGCCGAGGGTGATCGGCGGGAGCGCGCAGGCGGAGTCGCCGGAGTGGATCCCGGCTTCCTCGATGTGCTCCATGACGCCACCGAGGTAGAGCTCCGTGCCGTCGTAGAGCGCGTCGACGTCGATCTCTATCGCGTCGTCGAGGAAGCGGTCGACCAGGACCGGACGGGACGGGCTGATCTCGGTCGACTCGGCGATGTAGGCCTCCAGCCGGGTCTCGTCGTACACGATCTCCATGCCGCGCCCGCCGAGGACGTACGACGGCCTGACGAGCACCGGGTAGCCGATCTCGTCGGCGATGGACTTGGCCCCCGCGAAGGTGGTGGCGGTGCCGTGCTTGGGGGCCGGCAGGCCGGCCTCGGCGAGGACACGGCCGAAGGCGCCGCGGTCCTCGGCGGCGTGGATCGCCTCGGGAGGTGTGCCGACGACCGGCACGCCGTTGTCCTTCAGCGCCTGCGACAGGCCAAGCGGGGTCTGGCCGCCGAGTTGCACCACCACACCCGCGATCGGACCGGCCAGCGTCTCCGCGTGGACGATCTCCAGCACGTCCTCCAGCGTCAGCGGCTCGAAGTACAGCCGGTCGGAGGTGTCGTAGTCGGTGGAGACGGTCTCCGGGTTGCAGTTGACCATCACCGTCTCGTACCCGGCGTCGGACAGCGCGAAGGAGGCGTGGACGCAGGAGTAGTCGAACTCGATGCCCTGGCCGATGCGGTTGGGTCCCGAGCCCAGGATGATGACGGCCGGCTTCTCGCGCGGGGCGACCTCGCTCTCCTCGTCGTAGGAGGAGTAGAAGTACGGCGTCTTCGCGGCGAACTCGGCGGCGCAGGTGTCGACCGTCTTGTACACCGGGCGTACGCCCAGCGCGTGCCGCACCTCGCGCACCACGTCCTCGCGCAGGCCCCGGATCTCGCCGATCTGCTGGTCGGAGAAGCCGTGCCGCTTGGCCTCGGCGAGCAGTTCCGCGTCCAGGCGCTCGGCGGCGGCGAGTTCGTCCGCCACCTCCTTGATCAGGAAGAGCTGGTCCACGAACCAGGGGTCGATCTTCGTGTAGTCGAAGATCTCCTGAGGCGTGGCACCGGCGCGGATCGCCTGCATGACCGTGTTGATCCGGCCGTCGGTGGGACGGACCGAAGCCTCCAGGAGCTTTGTCTTGTCGCCCGTCTCACCGGCGAAGGTGAACTGCGAGCCCTTCTTCTCCAGGGAGCGCAGCGCCTTCTGGAAGGCCTCGGTGAAGTTCCGGCCGATGGCCATGGCCTCGCCGACCGACTTCATGGTCGTGGTCAGCGTGGAGTCGGCCGAGGGGAACTTCTCGAAGGCGAACCGCGGAGCCTTGACGACCACGTAGTCGAGGGTCGGCTCGAAGGACGCCGGGGTCTTCTCCGTGATGTCGTTCGGGATCTCGTCGAGGGTGTAGCCGACGGCGAGCTTCGCGGCGATCTTGGCGATCGGGAAGCCGGTCGCCTTGGAGGCGAGGGCCGAGGAACGCGAGACGCGCGGGTTCATCTCGATGACGATGATGCGGCCGTCGTCCGGGTTCACCGCGAACTGGATGTTGCAGCCGCCGGTGTCGACGCCGACCTCGCGGATGATCGCGATGCCGATGTCACGCAGGCGCTGGTACTCGCGGTCGGTCAGCGTCATCGCGGGCGCGACGGTGATCGAGTCGCCGGTGTGGACGCCCATCGGGTCGAAGTTCTCGATGGAGCAGACGACCACGACGTTGTCGTTCTTGTCGCGCATCAGCTCCAGCTCGTACTCCTTCCAGCCGAGGATGGACTCCTCCAGGAGCACCTCGGTGGTCGGCGAGAGGGTCAGGCCCTGGCCGGCGATGCGGCGCAGTTCCTCCTCGTCGTGGGCGAAGCCGGAGCCGGCGCCGCCCATGGTGAAGGACGGGCGCACGACGACGGGGTAGCCGCCGAGCTGCTCGACCCCCTTGAGCACGTCGTCCATCGAGTGGCAGATGTAGGACCGGGCGGATTCGCCGTGCCCGATCTTCTCGCGGACGGCCTCGACGACGTCCTTGAAGAGGTCGCGGTCCTCGCCCTTGTTGATCGCCTCGACGTTGGCGCCGATCAGCTCGACGCCGTACTTCTCCAGCACCCCCTGCTCGTGCATGGAGATCGCGGTGTTGAGGGCGGTCTGGCCACCGAGCGTGGGCAGCAGCGCGTCGGGCCGCTCCTTGGCGATGATCTTCTCGACGAACTCCGGGGTGATCGGCTCGACGTAGGTGGCGTCGGCGATCTCCGGGTCGGTCATGATCGTCGCCGGGTTGGAGTTGACCAGGATGACCCTGAGGCCCTCGGACTTCAGGACGCGGCACGCCTGGGTGCCGGAGTAGTCGAACTCGGCGGCCTGGCCGATGACGATCGGGCCGGAGCCGATGACCAGGACGGACTGGATATCGGTGCGCTTAGGCACGCTGGCCCTCCATCAGGACGGTGCTCATCAAAGACGTGAAGCGGTCGAACAGGTAGGCGGCGTCGTGCGGGCCGGCCGCCGCTTCGGGGTGGTACTGGACGCTGAAGGCCGGCCGGTCGAGGAGTTGGAGTCCCTCCACCACGTTGTCGTTGAGGCAGACGTGGGAGACCTCGGCGCGGCCGTAGGGGGTGTCGGAGACCTGGTCGAGCGGGGCGTCGACGGCGAAGCCGTGGTTGTGCGCGGTGACCTCGACCTTGCCGGTCGTGCGGTCCTGCACCGGCTGGTTGATGCCGCGGTGGCCGTACTTCAGCTTGTAGGTGCCAAAGCCGAGCGCGCGGCCCAGGATCTGGTTGCCGAAGCAGATGCCGAAGAGCGGGGTGCCGCGCTCCAGGACCGCCCGCATCACGGAGACCGGGTGGTCGGCGGTGGCCGGGTCCCCGGGGCCGTTGGAGAAGAACACGCCGTCGGGCTGGACGGCGTACACGTCCTCGACACTCGCCGTGGCGGGCAGCACGTGCACCTCGATGCCGCGTTCGGCCATCCGGTGCGGCGTCATGCCCTTGATGCCGAGGTCGATCGCGGCGACGGTGAACCTCTTCTCACCGATCGCCGGGACGACGTACGCCTCCTTGGTGGCGACCTCCGCCGACAGGTCGGCGCCCGTCATCTCGGGGGCCTGGCGCACCTCGGCGAGCATGGTGGCCTCGTCGGGCAGCGCGTCGCCGGAGAAGATGCCGACGCGCATGGCGCCGCGCTCTCGCAGGTGGCGCGTCAGCGCGCGGGTGTCGACGCCGGAGATGCCGACGACGCCCTGCTCGCGCAGTTCCTCCTCGAGGGAGCGGCGGGAGCGCCAGTTGGACGGCACGCGCGCGGGGTCGCGCACCACGTATCCGGCGACCCAGATCCGCTTCGACTCGGGGTCCTCGTCGTTGACGCCGGTGTTGCCCACGTGCGGGGCGGTCATGACGACGACCTGGCGGTGGTACGAGGGATCGGTGAGGGTCTCCTGGTAGCCGGTCATGCCGGTGGAGAACACGGCTTCGCCGAAGGTCGACCCCACGGCCCCGTAGGCCCGGCCGCGGAAGACCCGGCCGTCCTCCAGGACGAGTGCGGCGGGAACCTTCATGGATCCCCTGGTGGAGGTCGTCATCGTTCGGCGCCTTCCGTGGTGGTTGTTTTGATCATGGAGTTGATGAGGTCGACCCACGCGTTGTGCTCGGCCGCGCGGTCGGAGCGGAACCCGGAGTCGATCAGCCGGTCGCCGTGCGCCCAGGTGACCACGAGCAGGCCGCCCTCGGTGAGGACCTTGCCGGCGATGCCCTTGTCGAGCCGGGCCTCGCGCAGGGACTCGAGCGGGACGAAGAAGTCCGTCGCTCCGGGGCGTACGACGTCCAGTCCGGTGTCCGTCAGGGTGAGCTCGACCCGGCTGCGGGTGCCGAGGCCGTGCGCCACGATGCGGTCGAGCCAGTGTCCGGCGGTGGTGGAGCCGTGGTACCGGCCGCTCATCGTCAGCCTGGCCTCGCCGGGCTCGTCCGGCGCCGCGGGCAGTTCGGGCAGGTCGCCCTGGAGCGTGCCGCGCCATTTCCAGCCCTCGCGCATCAGCCAGTAGACGAGGGCGACGAAGAGCGCGAGCCCGACGAGCCAGCCGACCCGGGCGGCCCAGTCGGTGACCTCGGCCGATTCCTTCTCGGCGGCCAGCAGGATTACAGGTGTCACGTGAGCTTCCCGTCGACGAGCGTGGCCTTGCCCCGCAGCCACGTGTGCGTGACACGACCCGGCAGCTCACGCCCCTGGTACGGGGTGTTGCGGCTGCGCGAGGCGAAGCCCGCGGGGTCCACGGACCCACGGTATGCCGTGTCGACGAGCGTGAGGTTGGCGGGCTCACCTGCCGAGACGGGACGCCCGTGGCTCCTGGCCTGACCGATCCGCGCGGGTGTGACGGACATCCGGTCGGCGACCTGGGCCCAGTCGAGCAGCCCGGTGTCCACCATCGTCTCCTGGACCACCGACAACGCGGTCTCCAGGCCGACCATGCCCATGGCGGCCGCGGCCCACTCGCAGTCCTTGTCCTCGTGCGGGTGCGGGGCGTGGTCGGTGGCGACGATGTCGATGGTGCCGTCGGCGAGCGCCTCGCGCAGGGCGTGCACGTCCCGTTCGGTGCGCAGCGGCGGGTTGACCTTGTAGACCGGGTTGTACGTCCGCACCAGCTCCTCGGTGAGTAGCAGGTGGTGCGGGGTGACCTCGGCGGTGACGTCGATGCCGCGGGACTTGGCCCAACGGACGATCTCCACCGAGCCCGCGGTCGACAGGTGGCAGATGTGGACGCGGGAGCCGACGTGCTCGGCGAGCAGGACATCCCGGGCGATGATCGATTCCTCGGCCACAGCCGGCCAGCCGCCGAGGCCCAGCTGGGCGGAGACGACGCCCTCGTTCATCTGGGCGCCCTCGGTCAGCCGCGGCTCCTGGGCGTGCTGCGCGACGACCCCGTCGAAGGCCTTCACGTACTCCAGGGCCCGGCGCATGATCACCGCGTCGTCGACGCACTTGCCGTCGTCGGAGAAGACGGTGACACCGGCCGCCGACTCGTGCATGGCGCCCAACTCGGCGAGCTTGCGGCCCTCCAGACCGACCGTGACGGCGCCGATCGGCTGCACGTCGCAGTAGCCGCTCTCCCGGCCCAGCCGGTAGACCTGCTCGACCACACCGGCGGTGTCCGCGACCGGGAAGGTGTTGGCCATGGCGAACACGGCGGTGTACCCCCCGGAGGCGGCCGCGCGGGTACCGGTCAGCACCGTCTCGGAGTCCTCGCGGCCCGGCTCCCGCAGGTGGGTGTGCAGGTCGACCAGACCGGGCAGCAGCACCTTGCCGTCCGCCTCGACGACCTCAGCACCCTCGGCCGACAGCCCCGTCCCGACGGCCTCGATGACCTCGCCGTCGATCAGGACGTCCTGCGCCTCGCCGCCGAGCACCTTGGCACCACGGATCAGGATCTTGCTCATGTGACTTACTTCTCCTCGATGCGGGTTTGGCTCACGGCGGGCTCGTTGCCGCCCAGAAGCAGGTACAGGACGGCCATCCGGATGGAGACTCCGTTTGCGACCTGCTCCACGACGGTGCAGCGCTCGGAGTCGGCGACCTCGGCGGTGATCTCCATGCCCCGGACCATCGGACCGGGGTGCATCACGATGGCGTGCTCGGGCATCCGCGCCATGCGCTCGCCGTCGAGGCCGTAACGCCGCGCGTACTCGCGCTCGGTCGGGAAGAACGCCGCGTTCATGCGCTCCCGCTGCACGCGCAGCATCATCACCGCGTCCGACTTCGGCAGCGTGCTGTCGAGGTCGTAGGAGATCTCGCAGGGCCAGGTCTCGACGCCGACCGGCACCAGGGTGGGCGGGGCGACGAGGGTGACCTCGGCGCCGAGGGTGTGCAGCAGGTCGACGTTGGAGCGGGCGACCCGGCTGTGCAGGACGTCGCCGACGATCGTGATGCGCCTGCCGTCGAGGTCCTGTCCGATGCCGGCGTCCCTCCCGACCAGCCGGCGGCGCATGGTGAAGGCGTCGAGCAGGGCCTGGGTGGGGTGCTGGTGGGTGCCGTCGCCGGCGTTGATGACGGCCGCGTCGATCCAGCCGGAGTTGGCCAGGCGGTAGGGCGCTCCGGAGGCGCCGTGCCGGATGACGACGGCGTCGACGCCCATGGCCTCCAGGGTCTGGGCGGTGTCCTTCAGGGACTCGCCCTTGGAGACGCTGGATCCCTTGGCGGAGAAGTTGATGACGTCCGCGGACAGCCTCTTCTCGGCGGCCTCGAAGGAGATCCGGGTCCGGGTGGAGTCCTCGAAGAAGAGGTTGACGACGGTCCGGCCGCGCAGGGTCGGCAGTTTCTTGATCGGCCGGTCGGCGACCCGGGCCATCTCCTCGGCGGTGTCGAGGATCAGGACGGCGTCGTCGCGGGTGAGGTCGGCGGCCGAGATGAGATGACGCTGCATCTTTCAGGCTCCGTAAGGCAGTTCAGTTCGGGAGAATCCGGGCAGGCGGGGGCGCTGGAGCGGGGCGTACGCCAGTGACGTACGCCGGGGAGCTAGTGCGACGCGCCCGGAGCGGTCCGCTTGGCACCGAGCAGCACGGTGTCGCGACCGTCCTCCTCGGCGAGCTGGACCTTGACCGTCTCCCGCAACGACGTGGGGAGGTTCTTGCCGACGTAGTCGGCGCGGATGGGCAGTTCACGGTGGCCTCTGTCGACCAGCACCGCGAGCTGCACGGCACGCGGGCGCCCGATGTCGTTCAGGGCGTCGAGGGCGGCGCGGATGGTGCGGCCGGAGAAGAGCACGTCGTCGACGAGGACGACCAGCTTGCCGTCGATTCCGTCGCCGGGGATGTCGGTGCGGGCCAGCGCGCGCGGCGGGTGCATGCGCAGGTCGTCGCGGTACATGGTGATGTCGAGCGAACCGACGGGAGTCTTGCGCTCGGTGATCTGCTCCAGCTTGGACGCGAGCCGCTGGGCGAGGAAGACGCCCCGGGTCGGGATGCCGAGGAGCACCACGTCGTCGGCGCCCTTGGCGCGTTCGACGATCTCGTGGGCGATGCGGGTCAACACCCGCGCGATGTCGGGGCCTTCGAGAACGGGCCGCGCGTCGGAGGGGTGGGTGGTGTGCGGTGCGTCGTGCTGACCGCCGGGCTGGGAGCCGTGCTCGGTGTCCATATGAAACGGACCTCCTTCTCCGCCTCACGGGACGGATCTTAAAGGACGTCGGAATTGCGCCATCCACGGTAGCAGGCCCGTACGGCGCCTCTCATTCACCCCTATGGCTCAATCGGCGACCGTTACCACGGAAGCATCGGTGCGGACCATTCGGCTTGACGCGGCAGAGTAACGCTGCGTAACCTCACAGTGAGTTACCAGCCGCGCGGCACGGAACAGACCCAGCCGCGTCGACACAGTGTCCGGGGAGCTATATGTCCAGCGAATACGCCAAACAGCTCGGGGCCAAGCTCCGGGCCATCCGCACCCAGCAGGGCCTTTCCCTCCACGGTGTCGAGGAGAAGTCCCAGGGGCGCTGGAAGGCCGTCGTGGTCGGTTCCTACGAGCGCGGCGACCGCGCCGTGACCGTGCAGCGTCTTGCCGAGCTGGCCGATTTCTATGGCGTTCCCGTGCAGGAGCTGCTGCCGGGCACCACGCCGGGCGGCGCCGCCGAGCCGCCGCCGAAGCTGGTCCTGGACCTGGAGCGGCTGGCCCACGTACCGGCCGAGAAGGCGGGCCCGCTGCAGCGGTACGCCGCGACGATCCAGTCCCAGCGCGGTGACTACAACGGCAAGGTGCTCTCGATCCGCCAGGACGACCTGCGCACACTCGCCGTCATCTACGACCAGTCGCCCTCGGTGCTCACCGAGCAGCTGATCAGCTGGGGCGTGCTGGACGCGGGAGGGCGACCTCAAACTCCGGCACGGACTCAGCGGCCGGCTCACCGTACTCCTCGACGACGGCAGCCCGGCCCGCACCCACGACCTGGGTGACGGCGTCATCTC
>NZ_JBEXRA010000047.1:0-77509 GCF_040612855.1 Streptomyces sp. NPDC006332 | reverse complement strand
GGCATGACTCTGCGCACGGACACCGGTGCTGTCGTCATCGTGACTGCCAACTCCTCGTTCACCCGGCACACCCCGCACTTCGGGTGTGCGCGGCACAGGGCTGCACGCGTCGCGCGCAGGGTGGCTGGTGCGGCACAGGCCGACCCGCGGCGGGGACGGCCACACCGGCCGCCGTCCCGGAGCCGTTCACCGGCGTGCCGCGAAACCGCTTCCGACCCGATTGCGCACCCGACCGCGCACCCGATTACGCACCCGCCGCACCAGCTCATCCGCGGCCTCCGGCCACTGCGCGTACTGGAAGTCGAAGCCTGCCTGGGTCAGTCGGCCCGGGACCACACGGCGGCTCTTCAGCAGCAGTTCGGTGTCGGACCGCAGGGCGAACGCGCCGACCTCAGCCATCCACCTGGTCGCGGGGAGACCAACCGGCACACCCCACGCGGAGCGCAGGGTACGCATGAACGCGCGCTGCGGCAGAGGATCGGGAGCCGCCAGGTTCACCGGCCCTGCGATGTCCTCCCGGTCGATCAGGAACTCCACCGCGCGCACGAAGTCGTGTTCGTGGATCCACGACACGTACTGCGCTCCACCGGCGACCGGGCCGCCGAGACCCAGGCGGGCCAGCCCGAGCAGGACGGCGAAGACCCCGCCGGGGTCCGGGCTCATCACCATGGCCGAGCGCAGAGCGACCTTGCGCGTGGCCGGCGTTTCGGCCTGCTGCTGGGCCTGCTCCCAGGCCTTGGCGATCTCGACGCTGTATGCCCAGTAGTCCGGCACGCCCGGTTCGGTACCGCCGATCACACCGGTGGCCTCGTCGTTGGGGGCGTCAAAGCGGTGCGCGTACACCGTGGCGGTGCTCATCTGCAGCCAGACCCGGGGTGGTCGGGCGGCGCCCGCGATCGCGGCGCCCACGACCCGGGTGGAGTCGACCCGGGAGTCCATCATTTCCTGCAGATTGGCCGCCGTGTACCGGCAACTCACCGTGCGTCCGGCCAGATTGATCACGACGTCGCTGCCGTCCACCGCCGCCGTCCATGGCCCCAGGGTCCGACCGTCCCATGGGACCTCGCCTTCGCGGCTGGGGCGTCTGGTGAGGACCACGACCTCGTGACCGGCGGCGTCGAGTGCGCGCTTCAGAACCGCGCCGACCTGTCCGGTCCCACCAGGAATCACGATCTTCATCGGACACCCCTCCTCCGTCTCAGGACGAGCCTAGAGCAAGAGTTGAACGCGTTCAAAATTAGGGGGTGCGCATCCGAGGTGTCAGTCCCGTCGGGAGTTGAGACGCAGTCGCGTTGATCTGGCCGCCGCCTGGCGCCAGCACGCTCACGTAAGGCGGCGCGCCCGGCTCCAGAGGGCCTGGGCGCGCCGCCGACGTGCGCTGGTGAGAATCAGCAGCAGCCGGCTGCCGAGATCGCGTGGAGGGGAGGCACCCGGTTGCGCCGGGTGCCGTTTCAGTCCGCCAGTGCGGCACCGAAGGAGGTCCGGGTGGTTCCCAGGCCCAGTTCGGCGGCGGTCAGCAGTGCGGAGCCGGTGCCGGTGGGCCCTGATGTGGTGCCGGGCAGGAAGTGGAGGCGGCCTGCGTCCCAGGCCGCGGCGTTCAGCTCGGCGCGGCCGTCGCGGTTGAAGTCGCGCAGCAGGACGGAGGCGCCGAACCAGGTGTCGTTCTCCTCAGCGGGATCTCCCTCCACCCCAGCGCTGGCGTAGTCGTACTGGCGGGCGCCGGTGCCGGTGAGGCCTGTGGCGCTGCCGCGCAGGACGGTGACCGCGCCGGTGCGGAAGAGGTTGCTGCCGATCACCTCACCGGGGACGCCGACCGCGAGATCCGGATAGCCGTCACCGTTGGTGTCCGCGGCGGAGACGTCGTAGCCGAAGTAGTCGACCGACTCGCGTCCGCCGGGAACACCTGGACTGTCCTGCGACAGCGTCTTGGCGGTGCCGAAGCCGGTGGAGGTGCCCTTCAGGACGTGGACCGCGCCGCCCTTGCCGGAGCGGGAGACACCGACCGCCAGGTCCCCGTAGCCGTTCTTGTCGAAGTCCGCGATCACGGCCGCCGAGCCGACCAGCTCGGAGGAGGCGGGCAGGCCGGTCTTCTTCGGCGGCTTGACCGGGCCCGTCGAGCTGCCGCGGTAGAACCAGACGCGGTTGCTGTTGGTGTCCGCGTCCCAGCCGATGACCGCGAAGTCGGCGGTGCCGTCTTTGGTGACCTTGCCGGCCACGACCAGCTCGGGGTTGATGTCCTCGCCGTCGATGGGGTCGAGATTGGTGGCCTTGCCGCGGGCGCCGGACTTGGTGAACGCACCGCGCACGAACCACACGTACTCGTCGTCGACAGCGGCCACGTCCAGGCGGCCGTCGGCGTCGAAGTCCCCGACCGCGACGTCCTTGGCGAAGCCGACCTCACGGCCCGACGGCGTCGCGTACGAACTGCCGCCGGAGATCCCCGTCTTGCTGCCCCACAGGATCGTGAACGTGCCCTGGTTGCCGCTGCCGGTCTCCTCTCCGGGGGAGGTGGCGACGATGTCGGCGTAGCCGTCCTTGTTCATGTCCGCCGTGGTGATCTTCGCGCCGAAGAAGTCGCCGGCCTCCGCCGCACCCTCGACGCCCGCACTGTTCTGGCTCACCACGGTGTGCTTGGCCCGGTTGAGCCCCTGGGCCGTGCCCCAGATGACGACGACCGCGCCGGCTTCCTTCTTGCCGCCGGCGGTGGCGGTGCGATCGCCCAGGGCGAGGTCGCGGTAGCCGTCGCCGTTGAAGTCGTCCGCGTACTTCGCGGCCGCGGCAGAAGCCGGCGCAGACAGCGCCAGTGAGGTCGGACCGGAGGCCAGGAGGGCGGCCACGGCAACGAGACAGACACGCTTACGCAAGGAAAAACTCCCAGAGTTGGCAGGGCATGCGGGTCGGTGCGAACAGGAGACTCCCGAGCAAGGCCAGGGGTTGCACGCCGTTCCGGGCGGGAGCGGGGTGCGCTCTCAGCGGGGGTGCACCAACGGCGGCCGGAACGCCAAACGCAGGGTGCCCACAGCTGCTTGGCTGTGGGCACCCTGGTGGCTTCGTCCACGTGCAGGAGCCGCGTTTTTCGGTGAGTTCGAGCCGGTCCACGCGGGCGGTCAGCTGATTGGTTTCACCGACTCGGAACGCACTTGGAGCGTGAATTTCGCGTAGAAAGCCAGGTCAAACTCGGCAGGGGCCTGTGCGGCCGCCTTCGCGGTTATCGGGGCGACCGTGGCAGCGGTGTTGGCGTCGGCCCAGGCGCATACGGGGTAAGTCACGGTCGTGTCCAGCTTCTTCTGGGTGACCACCTCGCAGCTGACGGTGGGCGAGCCGTCCCGCGTGAAGTCCCTCGGCCCGACGGCGACGCTCACGCCATCCGCCTCACCGACGCCCTTCAGCATGTTCTGGCGGACGTTGTCCGTGTTCTTGAACCGGCCATACATGCCAGATAGCACCAGCACACCCTTGGTGTCGTCACCGCCCAGGCTGTACTGGCCGACCGCGGCCGCGGTGTCCTTGGCGTCCCACGCGCCGTTCGCCTCGTCTACGATCTTCTTGCCCTCGGAGTCGGAGAGGTTCTGCGCGAGTTCGAAGCGGCCATCGATCAGCGTCGTGGGCACGGTCAGTTCCAACTTCGCCTCTGGAAAGCCGCTTTCGGTCATCTGGCCGATCAGCGCGAGCCCCACCAGGATCGCTACGCCCACACCCACGGCGCCGCCCACGATACCGAGGACAAGACCTGCGCGCCGTTTCTTCGGGGGCGGGACCACAGGCGGGGCACCCCAGCCATAGGGCTGCTGGGGGTAGGGGGACCCGTACGGCCCGGCGGGCTGCTGACCGCCGTATGGAGCGTACGGACCGGGGTGAATCGGCCCCGGCGCGGGAGGTGTTTGCTGCGCGTAGGGATTCTGAGGCGGAGTAGGCGTGGACACGCCAGCACGTTACTCCATGTGAGTGTCGGGTCCGACTGCCGAAGTGTCGTGTTGGCGGAGCTGCGAACGCCGCACGGCGGCATCAAAGTGCCGGCCCTCAGCAGCATCCGAGTCAACTCGGATAACCGACCGTGGCGTTGCCTTCGGCCCACTCATAATCGTGCAGCTTGTTCAGGTAGAAGTAGTAGGTGCCGTCGTTCGGAGCCGTGAAGAAGGCACGCTTCCCCCTCGCACATGCCAGTGAGTGCCCCTCCAGCTTGATGTCCGACCCGATCACCGAGCGCCGCAGCTCGACATAGAACGTCTCCCGCTCCCTGCACCAGGTCACCGTGAAGGATGTGGATCCACGCTTCTGGTTCCAGGTGCTGGTCTCCATTTCCCGCTGAAAGCTGAAGGAGATCTTTTTGTCGGTCCGATCGGCGGCGCTGGCGGGCACTGCCTGCACAGCCGCGAGGGACGCAGTACAGAGAACAGCAGCCACCACACGGCCCATGGTCGAACGAAGCACGTGATCTTCCCTTCCGAAGTTGCCGGGTGCGCGATAACCCTGACAACGACGGGAAGGCACGACTGGTGACGAGCAGGGGTTGGTAGACGCCGGGCCAATTCCCGCAGTCGGTCGTCCTGTGGCTCCGGCAGGTGCAGCAGCTGTTCGCGTGCTTCATGAAGTTCATCGACGAGGACGCGGAGGAGGCGAGAGCGCGCGGATCGGCCAGCGTCTGTTCGCCGGATCATGTTGGGCAGGGCTCGGTAGGTTGGCCGCATGTCTTCTGCACTTGTTGTTGGCTACGACCCGCAAGCGATACCTGGCGTCGACGGAGAGGCTCTTCGTACGGCGCTCGATGCGGAGCTGGCCCGGTTCGGTGAGCACGGTATCGATGCGGCCATGACTCTGATCATGTTCGACGAATCGGCCGAGTCCACCCTCGTCGCATCGTTGACCAAGCAGCCGTGGAATGTCGTGGTCGTCGGCGGCGGGATCCGCAAGACCGAGCCTCTGCTTCCACTCTTCGAACAGATCGTGAACCTGATCCGGCGTCACGCGCCCCAAGCCGCCATCGCGTTCAACACGAGCGGTGGGGACAGCGTTGAGGCGGCTCAGCGGTGGCTCTGAACAGATCACGCGCCCAGTCCGCGTAGTCCCCGATCGCCACGTCGTCGCAGAACGTCCTCCCACCGCCGCTACACACTGAGTCGACCACGCACTAGGACCAGTCCGCCGCCGGGATTGCATCCCCACTCACGGAAGAGCCCTTACTCAGGCGGGAGTTGAGTACCCGTGCTCATACCCGGCGCCCGCCGCGCGACCAGTATGGATGCAACGGCGCCGCCGAGAGCGCCGGTGTGATCCAGCTGAGACTGTCAGGGGAATCTCTCATGTCGCGTCGTATCGTTCTGTCTGTGGCTGCCGGTGTCGTCGTCCTCGGAGGTGCCGGTGCTTTCGCCCTCGCCTACGCCGGGGACCAGCCTCCGGCGCTGGCGCACAGCACGGCCCGCTACACCGCTCCCGCCGGTGACCGCGACGGCTCGTTGACCTTCACCACTGACGTCACGGCGTCCTCCGATGTCAAGAGCGTGAAGGTGCTGGCCTGGCCGGCGAACTCGTCCTTCGCGAAGAAGGGGCTGACCGCCAAGGAGATGGCCGCCGCGGAGTCGGCCGTCTGCAAGTCCTCGGGTGGGGACGTTGAGCGCTGCACCTACAAGGTCGCCGTCACCCGCGCCGATGCCGCCGAGTCCCCGCGGGGTCTGTGGCACGTGGCTGTTCTGGCCACCGACAAGGACGGCGACACGACGCTGGACACCAAGGCGGCCGACTTCACGGTGTGATCGAGACGAGTGTGTGATCGTGGCACGCGTGCGGTGGGGGACACGTGCGCACCCGTCTCCGGGGCCAGGGAAAGCAGGTTGTGATGGCAGCGAACAAGCCGTGGCGGATGTCGGTCGACGGTGAGGAGTTCGAGGTCAGCCAGCCGGAGGGTGAGCCGGGCACCTACCACTTCACCTGGCTGACCGGCCCTGACCCGCAGTACGGGTTCGGGCTCAGCGCCCACCCTCCGGTGCAGGCCGGCACGGAGCATCTCCAGCAGGCCATCCGGGAGTTCCTCTCACAAGTGGACCCCGACACCGGACACATCGAATGATCGCCGGTACCGGACCGCACTCGTCGTGATGACCCGGCAATGCCGGTGCCATTTGGCACCACCAAGATGCCTCGAATCGGCCCCACTTGGTGAAGATCGCTGTTCGTGAAGGACGGCGGCTACGTGTCGAGGAATCCTGCGGCGAAGATGTCTTCGATCCTCCACTGCCGGCTGGTCAGGCCCTGTTGGTGGTGATAGCGCAGGCAGGTGTCGAGGGCGGCGCGGTTGGCCGCGATGCCGTAGGGCCACCAGTCCTCGGGGAACTCCTCACCGTTGCGGTCCACCAGGGCGTTCATCCACGGAATCATGGTCTGGACCTGATAGAGCCTGCGGCTTTGGCGGTAGCGTTCGGCAGCGGCGTCCTTCGCCCGGGAGAAGGCACGGTAGACGCCGTGCGCGAGGCCGGGATGGTCCCGTAGCAGTTCCCGCCGGACGACGACGGTGTGCATCATCGGGAAGATGCCGGTTCGGCGGTAGTAGTCCCGTTCCAGCGGCTCGAAGTCGGGGAACAGCCGGGTGACGTTCGGGGATCCGTCGAGCACGCACTGCGGGACATTCGCCGAGAACAGCGCGTCGATCTCACCGGCGTCGAGCATCGCGCTCAGTGTCTTTCCCTCGGGCGCGACGCGCACGTCGACTTCGGCCGGGTGTGGATGGGGGATGAAGTCGAAGGGGGGAGCGGGGTGTTCGAGGCCGCCGATCACCCAGCGGCTCTCCTCGGGTTTGAATCCGTACTCGTCCATCAGTATTCCCTTGGCCCACACACCGGAGTCCTGACCGTAGACGCCGAACTCGCCGATGGTCTTGCCCGCGAGATCGCTGGGGTCGGTGATCCCGCTGTGGGTGTTGACGAAGATGCACGAGTGACGGAACACGCGGTTCGGGAAGACCGGCAACGCGACGTACGGCAGCCCGGTCTCCAGCAGCCGCAGGTAGAACGTGAGACCGAGCTCGGCGACGTCGAACTCGTTTCCGCGGATGAGCCGCTCGAAGAGCTCTGGCAGGGTCGCCGCGGTTTTCATCGTGACGTCGATGCCGTCGGTGCTGACGGTCCCGTCGAACAGCGCCCGCGTGGTGTCGTAGGGGAAGCACCCGATCGTGAGGGCAGGGGCGGCCATGAAGACTCCTCCTCGTCGGCTCTGCTGCTTCCAACGGTGGCCGTCGCGGTGTCCGCTGTCCAAGGCCCGTTGAAATCGTCCGACACCGCACGGGCATCGTGCGGGTGGGTGGACCTGCGCTCGCTCCGGTAGTACATCGCCGTCGCCGAGGAGTGCCCCGGTGTCACGATCGGCCTGGTCCGGACCGGTGTTTCGCAGTGCCACTGGATCCGGTGTAGGCCAACTCGCCGTGACTCAAGGCCTGCACAAAGGAACACCAAGCGCTGCCTCGTACCGCGACGATGGGGCCTCTCGCGTTCTTGGAGTCACGTATCAGCGCACGCTCACCGGACGAGGCACACTCGACGCACTCACCCCCGGCGCCGTTGCTGTATGACGACGTGAACCACACCAGAGGGTCTTGGGCTGTGGACGCTGCGATGCTCAACTTGCGTATTCCTTCAGTACCGAGTTGATCAGCTGGGTGGAACGCTGCGGACTGAGGGCTGCGGCTCTCAAGCCGTCGAACGCCCTCGTGTACTCCCGAACATGATGCTCGCCTTCGAGGTATACGGCATCGGTGATGCCGTCCCGGTACACCAGGTCCGGGTCTTCCTGGTCGGGGAAGCCCAGCATGGTGAAGGAGCCTGTCGCCGGATAGGTGCCTGAGTCGAACGGCAACACCTGCAAGGTCACGCTCGGCAACTCGGCCGAGTCCAGCACGCGTTCCAATTGCTCGCGCATCAACGCCTGATCCCCGATGACGTGACGCAGTGCGGCCTCGTTCACGACGAACCAGGCATCGGGGGCGTGGGTTCCAGTGAGCAGGGTCTGGCGCTCCATGCGTACACGCACCGCCTTGCCGATGTCCTCGGCCGACATGTGAGCTCCTGTCTTGTGGAGCTCGCTGGTGTACGCCTCGGTCTGCATGAGACCAGGGATCAACTCGCATTGGTACTGGCGGAACGTGGAGGCTTCCTGCTCCAGCCCGATGTAGATGTTGAACCACTCGGGCACACCGGAGCCGTGCACCTGCCACCAACCACGCGTCTTGGCTTCCCGTGCCAAGGACTTGAGGAAGTCACGCAGCTCGTCGGTGGTGCCGTAGAACCGGCACAGTGCGTCGATGTCCGATGGCTGAACCCGGCCGCTCCCCGTCTCCATCCGGTTGACCTTGGATCCGCTCCAGTCCAGGGCCTCACCGACCTGTGCGCAGGTCCGGGTGCTGTTCTCTCGCAGCTTCTTCAGCTCGATCGAGAGACGGCGGCGGCGCGCCGTCGGGGATCCAGCCATCTCAACCCTCCGTGGAATAGCGGACGTTCAGTCTCGCGCCAAGGTGCGCACCTGCCAATCACTCGGAAGTGGGAATCCCGCCGTGCACATTGCACGACGGGATGTGACCACGCCATTCTGATGGCGGCGCCACTCACCGTGAGGGGGCGTAACGCTCCGCTGATCAAGTGGGCGGTGCATGCGACGAGAGGCGGTCTGCGTGATCCGGGAAGCGTGTATGGCAAGGAAGGCGTGGGACCTGGACTTCACCGCGGAACCCGAGGAAGTAGCCGCTCTGCGCCGACTGATGCGGCTGCACCTGGGGATGTGGGGCCTGCACGACGTGACAGACGTGGCCCAGCTGTGTGTGAGTGAGTTGGTGTCCAACATCATCACGCACGTCGGTGCGGGCACACCGGCCACACTCGTGGTCTCGATGAACGGTGTCCATCTGCGCATCGAAGTCCACGACCCTGACACACGCGCCCTGCCCACCCTCCTGGACGCGAACGTCGACTCGGAGTCGGGGCGGGGCATGGCCCTCGTCGATGCGCTCGCGGTCCGCTGGGGTGTCCAGCTCTGCCTCAACCGGAAAGTCACGTGGTGTGAGTTGGCGACGGGCCTTGCATCGCCGAACGGGCACGTGGAGGGCCCCGAGGTACTGCGGGCTGAGGCCTTGCTGGACTTCTACGCTGCCGTGAAATCGCCCTTTCGGCCGGGCTCGGGCAGGCTGGGCCGGGCCCTGGCCGAGGAGTCAGTGGTCACGGCCATCACGGACTTCCTTCATTGGCTTCGCGTTCATGGCTGTGACGCGGACGAGGTACTGGACCGCGCTCAAACCCGCTACGACGCTGAACTGGGCAAACGCGACGGACGAGTTGACTCGCAGGTGGAGCGCCTGACGGAAGAATGTCGCTGAGGCACGGTTGCCGCCGAGTCGCCGGTCGCCGCCCGGCCACGGTGCATGCGGTCTGGAGAAGGCCCCGGAAAGCCACGTGCAGAACTGCGCGCATGGTCGAAGAGGCGAGGGCTGAAGCGGAGCCTCAGCTACCGCGTCAGTCCCCGCCCGTACGAATCAGTGGTGCGAGACGCCGATCTGCGCGGCGTCCCACTGCCATCCAGGTGTCAGGATTCCAGAATGTTCGCGAAGAAGCCCACATGGGGATCGTCCGGTGTACCGACGAGCAGCGCGCGGTCGAGCAGGACGTTGTTGTGCTCGCAGCTCGTCTCCGGGAGCATCACGCAGGCGTGGCAGGCGGCGAGGTTGGTGCGGCCGGCGCTGGGTGCTGCCTCGGTCTCCATGCAGAGCGGATCGGAGGAACACCACTCGGCGCGATGGATGGCCGAACGGACCGTGCGGTCGAGAAGCTCCGGTTCGCCCTGCGCGACCAATCCACCGAGACTGCCCGCCGAGTCGCTTGTCGCTGTGTAGACGAGCACCCCGGCCATGTCGTCGGCTGCGTACAGACGCTCGCGCAGAGAAGCGGCCGGGTAGCCCGCCTCCAGACTCCACTCGTTGATGAGGACGTGGGCCAGGGTGTGCAGCAGGACCATGCGAGGGGTGGCCGGAGAGGGGAGGGCGCGGCTCGGGTCGTCGGCCCGCTGCTCCAGCACACGCTGATGAGCGGTACGTATCCGCTCGACCCTGGCCGCCACCGCCACGATCTTCTCCCAGGGGCCGAGTCGATCCTCGTCCAGGCGGAGGAAGACTCCCTCGCCTCGTACCTCCATGGCCGGGAGCCAGCGCAAGGGATGCTCGGAGAGCGGCATTTCCTTGGAATCGGTCGTCGACTCGGCGTCGATGAGTCGGGTGAACGCCTTCAGGGCGCGTACCTCGCGGAGCTTCTTGACCAGCATCGGGCCGGTGACGCCCAGTGGATCGAGCACGCTCTGGTCGCCCAGGGGAGTCTCGCAGACGAACTGCTCGTCGCGGGAGTGCTCGCTCTCGTCGTTGCCCGCGCGGAGACGCTCGTACTCCTTGTTGCGCAGGGCGCGGTAGCGGTGATCGAAGGTGGGGGCCGCCTCACCTTCGGGGTCCTCTTCGCGCTCCGCGGCGAGCAGCGTCATCACCTCGTCCAGCGGAACAGGACATGCGCCGCCTTTGAAAGCTCCCTTGAGGTAGATCTCGACGTGCTCCCGACGGTCGTACTGGCGGAGAGCATCCCAGTGCTCGGCGAGCGGATCCGCACGGCCGCTGCTCCACGGCGGGATGGAGAGCGCCGACTTCAGAACCGGCTGCCACACCGAGGACGAACCGCGCTGGAGCGTGCGCAGGGGGAGGCCGCACTCCTTGGCCGTGGCGGACGTGCCGAGCCACGGGCGGGGGCCTCGGCACTTGAGACCCAGGTCCTTGAGCGCGTTCCTGCGGAAGGAGCCCTCCATCGAGACCTCGGGCGTCTGTCCGCAGGTGCAGGAGACGAGGATCGAACGGAGGGAGGACGTACGCCCCGACGAGCGCAACTGCAACGTGCCTCCGCATTGCCCGATCGAGGTGGCATCGCGGTCGGTGGAGCGGTGCACCCACTGCCAGTACGGGAACTCCCCGAGATGTCCGGACTCGCAGGCGACGACGAAACGGGAAGGCACGAGGTCGACCTCGCACAAGCCACAGACGCTCCGGCCTGCGGGTGGGTTGAAGTCGCCGTGTCGCTGTAGTTCCGTGCACTCGGGGCAGGAGTGCATCAGGGGGAAGCGTCGGACGCGGAGACCGTCCCTGCTGGTGTCGTCGGACGCGGGCGGCAGACGGAAGTAGTCGACGCCGAGCACTCGGGCCAGGCGGCGTTCGTGGATCTTCGGGGACTCGTCGTCGTCCCAGCTCTGATCGGCCTCGTCCAGCCCGGAGACGATGAAGGACTCCTGGTCGACGGCGATGAGCGATCCGACGCCGTACGTCGTGATCGCCTGGGCGCGACGGACGGAACCACGCCGCAGAAGATTGTGTGCGGGCGTGCCTCCTCCAGCGGCGGTCCGGCGATGACGGGCGGGGGGCGGGGTCATCGGGTTCCCTCCATGAACAGGGCGGTCTCGGCGTCGACGTCGCGCAGACTCCACAGCGTGGAGTACGCCTCGCGCTCGGACTCGTCGTCGTACGGCTTCAAGAGCGAGGGTGCACGATTGCCCCGCTTCGGTTCGAAGAGCAGGCCGCTGTGATTGCTGGCCTCATCGCGCCACCACTTGACGAACTCGTCGAAGCCCCGGGAGACGGCGTCGGTCTCCTCCCGGGCGACCGTGCGCACGCGGTCCATGAGCACGGACTTGATACGGCCCTCCAGGATGTCTGCGTAGGACTCGACCTTGCCGGCGCCCTCGTTGGGCCGGGCAGCCGGGATCAGGATGCGGGCGAGGGCGACGATCACCGCGTGCATGCCCCGTTCACTGGCGCGGGCGGAGAAGGGGGTGACGGAGGTCGACTCGACCTCGCGATAGAGAGCCGAGTGGAAGTGCTGGAAGCTCTCGTAATGGGAACGGTCGCGGGGACGGGACGAGTTGAGCATGACCGCGACCAGGCCCGGGTGCGCCCGGCCGACCCGGCTGGTGGCCTGGATGTACTCGGCGGTCGTCTGCGGCTGACCCATCACGGCCATGAGACCGAGGCGATCCACGTCCACGCCCACCGCGATCATGTTGGTGGCGAGCAGGACGTCCACGGTGTCCTCGTCGGGGAGTTTCTTCTCGATGCCCTTGAGTCGTACGGGAATCTCGCTGGCGTCGATCCTGCTCGTCAGCTCCGAGTAGTTGGCGACCGAGCGCACCTTCACGCCCTCACGCTCTGCGAGCAGTTCCAGGTAGGCCACCACGTCGTCGTGGACCTGGAGTTCGGCAGCGGAGAGCAACCTGAGGCTGTTGAAGTAGCCAACGAGACTCCAGTACGCGTCGCGCACCTTGTCCTCGGTGTCCGCGTGCATCGCCCGGTGCAGCAACGTGGCGTATGTGCGGATGAGCAGCGTCGACTGGCTGGTGCCGGGGGCCAGGAGGCCGACATAGCGGCGGCTCGCCTTCTCCTCCCGCGGAGTCTCCACGGCGAACCACGAGTCGCGGGAGTCCAGACCCGCAGGGGGGAACTGCCGTACGTCGCGGGCGAAGAGGTGCAGCCCCTGATCGGCGGCCCTGCGGATGGTCGCCGTGGAGGCGATCACCTTGGGACAGTCGGCGAGAGCGTCCACGGCGGTCTCGTAGAGGCCGGTGAGGGTTCCCAGAGGACCCGAGATCAGATGCAGCTCGTCCTGGACGATCAGCTCCGGGGGAGGAGTGCCGTCGTTCGGGTCGTCGAGGTTGAAGAGCGCCGATGTCGCCGGACGCCAGGGCATCGAGGCGAACTTGTCGACGGTGGCGATCACCAACGTCGGTCGGGCGCTGTACACCGCCTCGTCGATCAGGTGGATCGGCAGGCCGTCGGCGAAGTCGCACTCCGTACCGGGGCAGCGGACACGCATTCGCTTGGCGTCCTCGTCGACCTCGTAGTCCCGGGCGTCGAGGCGAGTCCCGCACCAAGGACAGGCGTGCAACTGGACGGGATTCTCGGTGGCGAGCCGCTTGTCGAGGTTCGCGCGCAGCTCGTCGAGCTTGGCGTCGGCATCGGCCAGCGTGTTGGGGGTCGCGGAGCGCCCCACCCACATGCCGACGGAGAATTCCTCATGACCGAGTTCCGGAGTGCGGCGCCGCTGGTACTCCATGGCACAGAGCAGGGTCGCCGCTCGCTCGAACTGCTGAAGGGTGAGCAGCCGCAGCGTGTAGCGCATGAGGACGGTGACACCGCCGCCGTCCGCGCCCTTGCGGATACGGCGAAGGAAGGACGTCAGGGCGATCAACCCGAGGTAGGCCTCCGTCTTTCCACCACCGGTGGGGAACCACAGCAGGTCGGAGATCTTCCGGTCGGGGTGCTCGCGGTCGTCGATACCGGCCGCACAGAGCAGAATGAAGGCGATCTGGAACGGACGCCATTCTCCGGCCGCGGGGTCGGGAGCGCCGACGCGTCCCTCCTTCACCCACTTGCTGCGGGCGCGCTGGTCGGCCATGGCACGGTTGGCCAGCCGGAACGCCAGCATCAGGTCGGGCTTGTCCCGCAGCAGCTTGATGCCCTCACGGATCCGGCCGAGTGCCTCGACGCAGGCCTTCACCTGGTTCCGCGCGCACTCCTCGTAAATGCCTCCCGTCAGAGCGCCGGCCTCGGCCGACTTCCGGTCGATCCAGCGTTCGTAACCCGTGGCGAGCGCTTCCAAAGCGGCCAAGACCTCGCTGTCGGAGTTCTCGGCCAGCCCCGACATGGACAGCGATGAGCTGTCGATCTCCGGGTTGGAATCGGTGAGCAGTACCTCCACGCTGGGCACGAACTCGCTCCGCACCTCGGCGACGGCGGCATGGACGGTGTCGGTCATGCCGATCGGCGGCGGGGTCCAGTCCCATGCGGCGGAGCAGCCGTGTCCGACGGCGAAGGTCGGGGCGTGGCGGTGCAGCAGCCGACTCGTGGCGATCTCCGGATCGTGAGCGGAGAACGGGGCGGAACGGTCGACGAACGCGGTGGAGCCGTCGGCGGCCCGGACGGTCAGCCCGCACTGGAACAGGGAGAAGGCGTCCTGGAGATCCCGTTCACTGATCTTCTGTTGGTTTATCAACGTGACGGTGACCGAGACCACGCCGGTCTCCCGGTCAGGACGACGGACGATGACGTGCAGCGCGACCTTCTTGGCGAGGAGCTTGACCGGTTCGGCCGGCGCGGGCGCCGTCAGGTCGATGCGCTGGTCCGGGAGTTGCAGTTCCCTGCGCCGCCATCGCTCCCTCTGCTCTGCGGTGGTACGGGCTTCTGCCCGGCGGGCAGGGATCAGGTTGCCTTCGGAGTCCATGGGCTCGTAGACGGCAGCCCGGGTAGAGACCACGATCGTGTCGCTTATGGTCGGGTCGACCGCGAAGGTCAGGCCCATGGAGGAGGGACGCCTGTCTCCGGCCGCTCCGACATCCTGCGCGGTGCCGGACTCCTCAGCGTCCTCGCGGGAAAGTACGGAAGTGGCGTCCGGGCCGTCCTGTTCGGCGGCGATCTCGGCCTTTCGCTCCTGGGAGGCACGCGGGTACAGCACGCCGGTGAGATAGCGGTCGATCGGCGCGTCCTGGGTGAGGACCTCGTCCCGGTCGTGCGGGGCGGCGTCCTCGGCGGGGCCGAGCAGTTCACGGCGGAGCCCCACGAGGAGTTCCTCGTCGCGGACCCGGTAATGCTCGGAGTGTCGGCCTGCCCCGTGCGTCATGCGCGCTGCTCCTCGTCGTTGTCGGCTCGCCGGTACCGGCCGATGCCGGTGATCCGCGGGGCGATCCACACGCCTCGCTCACCCAGTCCGGCGTTGGCGCCGGCGGCGGTGCTGCCCGTCACGGTCTCCAGGGTGTCGATCCGCAGTTCGCGGATCTCGTCGGGCCACCAGGGGTCCCAGGTACGGTTCACCTTCTGCACCTGGAACAGCTCCTCGCGGAACCGCCGCGACGCTTCGCCGATCTCCCGCCCGTCGTGCAGCAGGGCGTAGGGCGGGCTCTGTGTCTCGCCCATCGGCAGGTCGTGGCGCCTGCGCAGCACCACTTCCTGGCCGGAACGGACCTGCTCCAGGAGATAGTTCTGGGTGGCGACGGCGGCCGTCTCGTGGCCAGGCGGGTTGTCGTGGCACACGTCTCCTGCCTCGGCGACGATCCCGTACCTGTCGTAAGACCGCCACGAACCGAGATAGCGGCGGCCTCCGCGCCGATGCCCGACCCTCCTGAAGTGAGGCAGTTCGGGAGGAGCCACGTGGTACAGGTCATGGCGGGCGCGCGTCATGGCCACGTACAGGGCGCGCGTCTCGGCGGGAAGGTCCAGCTCGCTGCCGTACCGCTGGTGAAGGTCGGCGACGGTGGGTGGGGTCAGCACGATCACCCGGTCGAATTCCAGGCCTTTGGCGCGATGCACGGTCGAGACGACGATCCGGGTGGTCTCCGGGTCGGCCGCCTCGTCGGGGAACCTGCCGTCGGCGACCGCGCGGCGCAGTCGGTCCACGTCGAGCACACCGCGGCCTGGTCCGCGTGCGACCCGACGCAGCACCGTGTGAAGAGCGCCGGCGTTCGGTTCGTACGGCAGAGGGATCCTTGCGAGGAGGGAACGGAACCGGTCCTCGGTCAGGCCCGTCCCCTGCGTGCTGCGCAGCAGCTCGGCCACCCAGTACGGCACCGGACGTTGTTCGAGCGGGCGCCGCAGCCGGTGCTCGACGCCGTGCGCGTGCAGCAGGCCGGAGACCACGAGGGCCTCGTTGTTGTCGCGAGTGAGAATGGCGCAGGTGTCGGAGAGGTCCCGCAGACCGTCCAGGGTGAACTCGTCGGTGAGGCCACCCATGGCGTTGACCGGGTCCAGGAGGAGGTCGCGCAGTTCGTCGTAGAGCGATCCTGCCTCGTCCGGGTCGGTGAGCTGTTGAAGGCGGGGGCCGTGCGCGAGCGCGATCCGGGCCTCGGCGGTGGCGGCCCGGAAGTTCTGAGTGAGGCGCAGCTCCACCAGGTCGTCGGGGTAGGAGAAGCGCAGCCAGTCGAAGAACCTGCCGGTCTCGTCGGCCCGCTCGCCCGGGTCCTCGATCTGGAAGCCGTAGACGGACTGGGCGGCGTCCCCGACGACGGTGAAGCCGCAGCTGTCCTGGTACCGGTCGAGCAGCGTCTCCACCAGCTCGCGACGCCCACCCAGCAGGTCTTGAACCTCGTCGATCATCACATGAGCGGGCGGGACGGCGTCGTCTGTCTCCAGCGCGCCCTTCTCGATCGCTCGGGTCGCGGCGGCGATCCGCTCCTCGAAGCCGACCCCTCCCCACTCGCCGTCGGGATGCGCCTGGCGGAGCACCTCGTAGGCCCACGCGTCGAAGGTCCGGGCGCGCACCCGGCGGGCCCGTTCTCCGTGCCGGGAGATCCGTTCGCGCAGTTCGCGGGCTGCCGCCCGCGAGAAGGTGAGCACCAGGATCTCGGCGGCCTTCAGCGCCTCATCCGGGTCCTCGTGTCCGCACAGCGCGTCGAGCCGTCGCACCAGGGTGTGCGTCTTGCCCGCACCTGCCCCGGCGGTGACCAGGACACGCGCGTCCCAGGGCTGTTCGACCACGGCTCGCTGCTCGTCGGTGAGCGACGGGCTGTCCAGGTAGACGTCGGTCACTTGCGGCTCCAGAGGTGCTCGAACTGGGTGAACGCGAGCTGGGTGTCGAAGTTCGCGATGTTGTCGCTGACGTTGAGGATCAGACAGGTCTCCTTGCCGCCGTTCTCCTTGCCACGCAGACCACGGCCAATCATCTGCTGGTAGACGTTGGTGCTGTAGACCGGGCGGGCCACCACCACGACACGGGTGGCCGGAGCGTCGAACCCCTGGGTCAGCACACCGTAGTTGGTGAGCACGCGGATGCGGTTGTCGCGGAAGTCCTCGATGCGTCGGCGTCGGTCCTGGGCGCTGGTGGTCGAGTCCACGGCGGCGGCAGGGACCCCCCGGTCGTTGAACAGGGCGGCCAGGTAGTTGGCATGGTCCACGGAGGTCGCGAAGAGCAGAGTCGGCCAGTCCTCCGGAAGGCCGGCCACCTCGTCGACGATGCGACGGCTCCGTGCGTGGTCCTCGGCGAGCCGCTGTTCGGCGGAGCGCGAGAGCGTAGCCATACGCTCGGTCTGCGCCTTCTCGTCGCGGGTCAACTCGATGGTGCCGCCTTCAAGAGTGCGGTGCTCCACCTGCGCCAGCATCCCCCACTTCTGCAGGTCCCCGTACGGATCGCCGGAGGGGAAGACTCCTTCGTCGAGGCGCCGGCGGCCGAAGCGACCGGCCAGCCGATTGGTCTCCTCCTCGTTGGTGTTGCGGTACGGGGTGGCGGTCAGGCCGAGCAGATGACGTCGGGTCTCGTACTGGGTGAGCCCCAACTTCCCGAGGATGGCGGTGTACCGCGGGGAGACAGCGGTGTGCGCCTCGTCCACGATCACCAGTGAGGCCTCCCGCAGCCACTCGTACGGGTCGGTGCCCAGGCACCGTTCCAGCTTGGCGTCCGTGGCGACGACGAGGTGCGGGTGACCCTCGACGTTCCCGACCTCGTTGCCGCCCCACAGTCGACTGATGGTGAGCGGGCGCTCCGCCCCCACCTTGTTCCACACGAACTTCCAGCTCTGTACGGCCTGTTCGCACAGCTCCTCGGTCTGCGCGATCCACAGCAACGGTCCTTGCAGCTCGCCGAGGCGCTTCACCCAGCGGATCACGGCTTCCGCGGTGACGCGTGTTTTCCCGGCGCCGGTGGGCAGCGACAGCATGGCGCGCTGCGGCGCCAGCCGGTCGAGCAGCGTGGTGATGTTGCGGACCAGGTCCTCCTGGTAGTCATGGAGCCGGGGAAAGTCCCGCGGACCGTCGATCGTCTCGAAGACGGGCGGCGACGGCGTCCGGGAGCCGGCGAAGGTCACCGGCAGCCCGAGACTCGACACAAAGGCGATGGCGGCCGACGAACCGCCGTAGCTGACGGGTGCGTTGGGGAACTTGGCCTGGATGTCCCGGGCGTGGTGGTGGAGCACCCTGTCGCCGCGTGAGTTGAAGGCCATCTGCGCGATCCGGTGCCCGGACGGCTCCGCACCGCCGGTCGCCTCCAGCTCAGCTTCCATCAGCCCTTCGGGCAGCCCGGACCGCAGGGCCTCATCGCCGATCAGCAGCTCGATCTTGGTGACCACGTCGTCCGCGTCTCGTACGGCCTTCAGTGCCGCCTTGGTCCTGCTGTCCCGGGCCATTCGCTCCTGGTGCTCCAGGACCGCCCTGCAACCGGCCGTGCCCAGCCCGAGCTCCAGCTCGCGGTCGATCAGGCGGAGCATCGGCTCGTACTCCAGTGGGACACGGACCTTGACCGTGGTGCCCTGGCGCACCGCGTCCAAGGGGCGGGTCTTCGCGGCGTTCGGGGTCCGGGTCACCTCTTCCAACTCGGTGCACCGCTGCACCATGGCATTCCGGTTGGCGCTGTTCAGCCGCTGGCGCAGGGCGGGATACAGCTCCACGAGCGGGACCGGATCGCCCTCCGGGACATCGCGGGTCTCCCGGGTGATGGCGTCGGTGTAGCGCTTCATCGTCCACTTCTCGACCATCAGCTCGGCGTCCTCGACGGTCGCCACGAGCAGGGCGGGAAGCTGTTCCGCACGCAAGGCCCGGTACTCGGTCGGGCCGACGGCGACGGTGATCTCGTCGTCGGGTCGGGTGTCCCAGGTGTCGCCGATCCGGCAGCGGGTCAGCGCGTCCTCGGGGAAGTCCGCCCCGAACCGGGTGAGCATCACGTAGGTGTTGCCGACGAAGGCGTCGTCCTCGCTCCGGGTCACCTCGGACAGGAGAGTCTCCCAGCGTGCCGCCGGGACCTCGTCGACCGTGGTGGGCAGGCGCAGCTTGCGGGCCTTCTCAGGTGAGATGTCGGCGACCGGAAGCACGTCGCGGTAGGCGACCAGCTGAGGGCCGACCGCTTCGCCCAGCGCCTTGATGCCCTGGGAGGTGGAGACGGTCCCGTACTTCCTGAGCATCCAGCGGATCGGCGACATCACGGCCTGCCGGGTGCTCGACTGCGCGCCGATCTGACGCGTCCAGTTGTCCACCACCGCGTCGTCCGGCAGCGCCTTCAGAAAGGCCGCTCGGGACTCCTCGGAAAGCGAGCGGAAGAGGTGCAGCGGGCCGCCGATCGCGGAACCCTCCACCTTCATACGGTTGAGGGCCGGGCGGGGAGCCCGCTGGTCCAGGCCCCGCAAATAGGCCGCATGGACCGCTGCGCGGTACTCCTCGAACCAGCTTTCGCCCTCGGGGCGCACCGATGTCGACGGCCGTTCCAGCAAGCCGATCTCGCGGAAGAAGGAGAGGTCGTCGGAGTGGAACCTCGTATCGACGGCGATGCTCGGGTCGCGTCCCGCGTCGACCACAGCACCCGGCAGCATGCAGTCGCGCACCGCGCGGTACCTCCCGTCCGCAGTCCGCACGCGCAGGACCTCCCTGGCGTTCGGCACGTGCCGGAGCACGGTGTGGGTCAGGCGGCGCCCGCCGGCCTGGCGGAACAGCTCCCAGAAGCGCTCCCAGTCGGCGCTTCCGTATCCGTCGAAGCCCTGGTCGAGGACGCTGATGAACCTGCCTTCGACGTCCGCCTCACGGATACCGAGGAGGTTGAGCGCCGAGGCGAGCTCAGGGTCCCCGGCGATCTCGCCGACCACGTACACGAGGAACTCGCGCAGCCCGTCCTCGTCGGCGCGGCGGTAGACCTGACCGGGGACAGGGGGGACGAGGCCGTGCTCCTCGGTGAGTACGATCTTCGCCCTGCGGGCCTCCTCGGCGTACGGGGACCCGGAGTCGACCATGTCGGCGACTATGCGGATGGCTGTCGCGGACGCCTCGGCGGCGCCGCACTCGACCAGTGCCTCCAGCCATGCGCGCACATCGGCCCGCTTGTGTGCGGCCGCACCGAGAATGTGCTCGACCTTTCCGCCGCGGATCGTGTCTGCCTCGGCGTTCGGGTGCAGCCAGTTCGACGGGCGGCCGGGGGACTCGTGCCACATCCGCAACCAGCGGGCGCTGCGCTCCTTGTCCAGACGCGGAGGGACGCGCAACTCGGTCGGGACGCACAGCACGCCCTCCTGGTCGGGCAGTGATGGGCGGACCGCGGCCCGTTCCCAGATCTCCCTGGTCAGGAACTCGTCGGCCCAGCTGATTGCTTCTTTCACACGGCCGGGCAACAGCGGGAGGTAGGCGGCCGGATCCTCGGCGGGGGCCAGGTGGGGAAGGGAGTCGACCACCAACGTCGCCGAGACCTTGACCATCTCCTCGTTGAACGCGGAAGAGTCGAGCAGGTTCTGACGGTCCTCGTTGGTCTTCCAGGCACCGTTGAGGATGCCGCTCAGAGACATCTCGTACTTGGTCGGGAAGAAGGACCAGAAGCGACCCCGTCCCCGCGCCTGCGGGCTGACGTGGAGCCCGCTCTTCTCGTCCCTTACCAGCGCGGGCACCGCCCAGGCGAGGTCCAGGGCGAGCCGGTCGTGCAGTTCACCGGCGTCCGCTCGGGCGGCCGGACCGGGTTCGTGGGAGGTGGAGAAGACCCGCCAGCCGCTGCTGACGGTCGGCCTCCCCGTCCGCTCCTCCACCACGGTGCGCAGGTCCCCGGACTGCGCGATGGTCAGCACGCGTCGGACGGGCGGACGTGGCCGACGGTCCTCAAGAACGACCTTCCCCACATGGGGGGAGAGGAGTTGGAACCCGAGCGGGAACTCTTCTCGGTCCGATCCGGCGGAGGTCCGCCCGCCGTGCATGTCCAGCGCCAACCTGCCGGCGGCTCCGGGGAGCAGCGGCAGGCGGACGACGGTCGTGGCCCAGCTCAACAGCTCGTCGAGGACGGAGTCCAGGGCGCGCTCGGCGTCCGCGTCCAGGGGACGCGCCATGCGTAGCACCGGTGCCTCGAACCGTTCACCCAGGCGTTCCCGTACGCCGGGGACGGACCGGATCTTCTCGCGTGCCCATTCGCGATCGAATCCGAAGGAGCCGGAGCTGCTGAAGAATTGTGGCGTGTCGGTGACGACCAGAACGGATTTCACACCCACGCCGAATCGTCCGATCTGGCCACCTCGCTTGCGGGACATGCTCATTCGAAGAATGGTCTCGGCCCCTTCGGGGGTCACCGGCTCGCCCTCGTTGGCACAGTAGAGGTGCCTGTCGGTGAGGACGACCTGGACGGAGCCTCCGGGCTCGGCGGCGATCTCGTCGGCCGCGTTCTGTACAAGTTCGAAGAGTTGACGGTCGCCGTATCCACCCTGAGTGATGCGGCGTTCTCCGTTGGCGTGTTCCGGAACGAGGCCAGGGTCGACCTCATAGGTCTGCAAGACGCGAGAGGACTGTTCGAGGACGGTGCGAATGACCGGCGGTGTGGAGGACGGCATTTCTTCTTCACGGCTCCTACGATGGACGGCATGGCGAAAGCGGACGACGGAGTCGGGTCTGGAGTGGGTTCCAGCCCGGGCTGACCTGCGCTGATGTCGTGGTGTCAGCTGTCGTCGAGGCCGGTTGATCCTGAACCGTGACCGAAGAGATCGTCGAATTCCTCGATCGTCGTGCCGAACGAGTCGAGAATCTGCTTCCGTTCCGTGTCGGAGTTGGCTAAAGAAAGCAGCAGAGACACAGAATGAAGTTCACGCTGTGAATGCGGAGTGCAGTGGTACGGAGAATCCATCTCTCCGGGAGGGTCTTCCATGGGGGTTTCACGTCCTCTGGTTGAGGTCACGGATCCCCGCACCACGAGCACGTTCGGGGCTGTTTTAATGCAAGAGGGCACAACTCACCCGTTGTCACACGGGGGGTTCCCGAGTGAGGCGGACACTTCCGCTGTTGAAGATCCTAGGGTGAATCACTCGTTCGTGTCACCCCAATTCGGCCACGGGTTACCGGAGTTGCCGTCTCCGCTTTGCCTAAGCGTTTTACGTACGGGGCCCTCGGTCAACCGCTTCTATGGGTCCGGCTGCTCATGCGCCCACTCTGATGGGCTCCTTGGAATCGTCGTTATCGGTCAAATGGGGCAGAGGGGTGACCGGTGGAGGTGATCGACGTTCTGTCAAGTGCCAGTTGACGTGTGTCGAGGTGTCAAATTAGCCTGTCCATGACCGTGAGCACAACGACGTAGGTGAAGAGGGGGAGGCCGCATGGAGGTCGGTGAGGAGTTCGGGCCCTGGCTGTCCCGGCAGCTCAAATTCGCGGGCAAGACACAGGCGGAGCTGGCCGATGAGCTGGGGCTGACCAGGGCGGCGGTCTCGGCGTGGATCACCAAGCGTTCCGTCCCGCGTCCGACCGTGATGGGGGAGATCGCCAAGGCGCTCGGCACGGATCTGGGTACGGTGCACACCCGCACCACCGACACGCAGGTCGGTCTCCCCGTCACCTGGTACCACCGGCCCGGCTACCAGGACGGCGGGCGTGACGGTGGGAACGCCGCAGCCTTCGCCTTCGACGCGGACGTCCAGGTACTCGCGCGGGAGACCTGTCAGAACAGTCTCGACGAGCGCATCGTTGAGAACGGCCGTCCGGTTCGTGTGCGGTACACGATCCACGAGCTCACCGGCGAGAAGCTGGACGCGTTCCGTGCCGCCGTCCTCTGGGACGAACTCCAGCCCCACTACTCGGCGGTCTCGGAATCCGCCGCCCATCAGAAGGTCGGACGTGTCGTGGACGCCGGCGTGCGCGACATGTTCGAGAAGAGCCGCCTGATCCTCCTCAGGATCGACGACTACAACGCCTCCGGGCTAACTGGCGACGACTACGAGGACGGCAAGTTCGCGGCCGTCGTCCGTCGACAGCTCGAGAGCCTCAAGTCGGGTCGGGGCGCGGGTGGTTCGTACGGGCTGGGCAAGGCGACTCTCTGGGCCACCAGCGCGCTCGGGATGGTGCTGATCAACTCCACCCTCTCCGTTCCTCATGAGGGTCGCACCGAGCGCCGAGTCATTGGGCGACTGGAGTTGCCGTGGCGTTCCGTCGACGGCACCCCGTACGCGGGCCCGGCCTGGCTGGGCCGTCCCGACCCCGAGACGGCCGGCGCGGAGGTGGTCCGCTCATGGTGGGCGGACGAGGAGACGATCCAGCGCCTTCACCTCACCCGTGACAGTGAGGAGCCGGGCACGTCCTTCCTCATCGTCGGCGCCCATGACGTGGCGAGCCTCGAACAAGGCAAGCCGGACTCCGCCGATGACGAGAACGGGAGCGACGACGGCACCCGCGACATCAGTGCCATGCACCGACGCCTGGTTGACGCGCTGAGTCGGGACTTCTGGGCGGCCATGACCGGAGGCGGCAGCAAGCTCCCGCTGCTGGAGACCTCGGTCCGCACTCTGCGCAACGGCGAGGTCGTCATCGAGGAGGAGAAGGTCGACCCCACCGACAAACAGCCCTCGCGCACCCGGGCACTGCGAGCCTTCTACGAGGGGACGACCGTGGACCGGCTCACCGAAGCCGGTCAAGTGGCGCTCCGCACGGTCCCGTTGCGATTGCCCCTGTCCGGACGTCCCGGCACGCTGGGTACGCACCAGGGAGTGCTCCTGGTCACGGAGGCAGAGGACGACGACGGCGTGCACAACCAGGTCCACTCCCTGCGCGGCAACAGGATGACCATCAAGAAGTCCAGCGTCTCCGGACTGCCGTTGGGCGTCAATCCGTTCCAAGCAGTTCTCCTGGTGGGGCGCGCAGCCGGAGAGTCGGCGCCCTTCGCCGAGGAGGCCGAGGAGTTCCTGCGCGCCGCAGAACCGCCCGAACACGACCGTTGGGGGCAGACCGAGGAGCTGACACTCCGTTGGTCGCACAGCGCCCACAACCGCATCGCCAGGCTGACCACCGAGGTCAACGCCGCCGTGAAGGAACTGGTCGTCCGCCCGAAGAGTTCCGGGTCACAGGAGAGCGCCAAGCTGCGCAAGAAGCTCACGGTTCCGCGCAAAGGCACTGCGCCGAACAAGCGCGCCTCCGGCCCGGGTTTGCCGGAGCTGGACGGACTGGACGCCGAGATCGGCGCCGGCGGGGAATGGCGGATCACCGCTGAGGTGAAACTGCCACGTGCCGAGGAACTGCCCGCCATGACACCGGTGGTCCTCCTCGATGTCCGATCGGGTAGCCGACCGAGGCTCGACTGGGCAGAACTCGTCGCCGTGGAAGGCTGTGAGGTCGAGGGCGGGGTGCTCCGTTTCACGCCGCGCGCCCGACGGGCCGTCTTCCGGGGGTCCACCGACGCGACCGGCCACCCGGTCCGTACCGAACTCACTCGGCTCGTTCTCGAACTCCGTGCCGGTACAGGGGAGTGAGGCATGAAGTTCTATCCGTACAAACGACTCAACCGTCCGATCACCTTGCGGGTGATCTCGGCCTCCCTCAAGCTGCCCGACGGCACGCGCGATCACCTGGACACCTCGGCGTACTCCATCCCCCAGCGGACGGTGGCCCTGGGTGTCGCACAGCACGAGGACTGGGTGTCGGCCAGGATCGGCCTGTCCGCCACGCTGCCTCCCGGCGCCACCGATCCCGACGGTCCGTGGAACGATCTGCGGGTCCTGGCGGTGCTCACCGACGGCGACACCAATGTGCGCACCACCGTCGACCTGCGGCAGGACGCTCCTGACAGCAAGGAGTGGTCCGGGGAGATCGAGGTGTTCCGCGACGACCACGTGGGGCGCGCCGCACTCGCCGCCTACGCCGTCGCAACCATCGACGACGTGCCCGGCCGCTCGATCACCGAAACCGACGGGGACTGGACCGTCGACGTGTCCGCCGAGGAGCCGCTCGGTGGACTACGCCTCGACGTGAAACAAGCGAGTTTCTCCAAGAGCGCGCGGGAATGGCTGCGCCCCTACGCCGACGTGCCCTGGGTCGTCGACGCCTCGGGCCGGCTGCCGCTGGTGATGATCAACACCGACATCGAGGGGTTCTCCGACCTCCTCGGCGGTGAGAGCGGAGGGACCGAGAACAAGGTCCACGAGCTGTTGATCTCCCAGATGGCCACCGATGTGTGGACCGCGGTGTTCCACAGCGCCGTGGGAGACCTGGAGATCGAACCCGACGGAACGCCGGTCTTCCCCACCGACTGGCGCGGGGAAGTGTTGCGGGAACTGCTCCCCGACGTTGTGCCGGGCCTTCGTGTCGAGGAGGCGCTCCGTCAGGTCCACCGTCGTCGGACCGGCGACGCGGGATGGGTGGAGCTGCAGACTCGCGTCCACTACGCCGCCGTTCGTCGCGCCGGTGCGAGCAAGGCGCTCGCCAACGTCCTGCGTGCACTACAGCAGATGAACCGAGAGGACAGCGCGTGATCGAGAAGCCGCATCACCTTCCCGAGCGGCTGGGCCTGCTCTCGGCGACGGCCGCCGACCCCTTCCTCACCGAGGACCTTCTCAAAGGGGTCCAGGGACACGGAGGCGTCGACCTGGCCAAGGTTGTCGAACCGCTGCCGGAAGACGATGCCCGCTGGGCCGCTGAACCGCTCAGGGACCTTGTGGACGACGCGTTGCACCAGTTCCAGGACAATCGGACGGATGCCGACGGCTGGTTGGCGCCTCGGCTGCACGCGGCGCTCCGCCTCTCCCGTAGGGAGGCCGCGGACAAGAGGATCTGGAACCACCTCGCGCTCGCAGTCGCACCGGACTACGTGGCGTGGCGACATACCCCCGCACCCGCGCCCGGGCGGAGCGAACCTCGCATCAACCCGGCCCGGTTCAAGGGCGCATCGGACCGTCAGTGCTTCTCGCGCCTGTGGTGGGCGGCGGAGATGTTCCGCAATGGCGAGGACTACGCACCCGTGGTGACCGCCTGTTCCAACCAGGACCTCATCCACAACGCGCTGCGCATGGACCTGATCGACCACCGCCCGACAGCCCAGGCACTCGTGCGGATCCTGGAGCGAGGGGTGGCAAGCACCGGCCGCGAGATCAACGGCCTGATGGCGGCGATCAACACCGCCGGTGCCACCCTGGTCTACGACGCGCTCGCTCCGGACGAGCCACGTGACCCCGAGGTGCTGCGCCACTGGATCTCGGAGGCTGAGTCGGCGCCCCCGGTGCCGCGGCACCAGCTGCCGACCGGACCCGACGAGGAGCCGGTCCCAGAGACATCGGTGGCCGCTCTCACCACTTACTTCACGGAACTCTTCGAGACCGCCCCGGTCAGGGGCCGGGTACTCCAGGCCTGAACGGAAGGGCTCATCTGCCGGTGAGGGGGGGCCGGTGGGCGCCCCTCACCTTGTCCGTGCTCGCGCGCTTTCACCGACGCGACGGGCTGCCGGGTCCTCGCTCAACTGACCTACGGGCACATCCGAACCGGCAGCCCGTACGGGCCGCGTTCGTAGGGGAGTTGGGCGGCGACGACTTCAGGATCCGTCTCTGCTGTGCCGTCAAGTGGCTTATCTCACCGCGCACTTCGCCACTACTCACCGGTATGGAGGAGAAAGGGTTCTGCGGGCTGGATCAAGGACTGTAGGGTGTAGCCCAACTCAACTACCCCCGGCCCCGCTCGTCTCGGCTGGGTACCGAGGCGTCGGCCCGCCGGCAGGCGGGTTGGCATCAACCCGGGTAAGGAGTTGAGCCGCGATGAGCAGTAGTCGCAAGGGGCGCAAGAGGCAGGGGCGGGATCCCGACTGGTGGATTCCGGTTCTACTCGCGGTCCTGTCGACGATTACGGCAGTCGCAGGATGCGTGAGTCAGGTAGCTGCCCGCTAGTGGGCCGGTGCTCGGCCGTAGTGCTCGCCAAGTGAGTGCGACCGGTTGCTGAACGGCCGAACCCACCTGACGTAGAACGCTCCGAACATGGCCCGGTGCGGATGCCAGTCCGTGCCGGGCCTTCGTTCTGAAGCGCGAGCACTTATGCTGCGGCAATTAGTGACGCCACAACGTCAACTGAGCTTGGATCCTAAGTTTCGAGAACCTGCATTGCAAGCCATAAGAAACATCGGAACAGGTTGATCCGATTGTAAAGATGCAGGTCGGAAGGGTGGCGGCAAAATGCACATCAAATGAGATTTGACATTCAAGGCACTGTCAAATTTTCAAGGGTTGTGCCTTTTATGGTGACTCACTCAGATTTCAGCGTGTCCGTCTGTGTGAGGTGGTCGCCAGTTCTCGAGTGCTTGGATGGCGTGCCGCTTCCGCCCTTCGTCCAGCCCCAGCGCAGTGCAGAGAACGTGGACGGCGAGGAGCGGCGGGATCGCGTTACCGATCTGCTGAGCGACGTCGGTGCCGCGCCAGGGATAGGCAGCCGGGAAGGTCTGAAGCAGGCCGGCCTCACGAAGCGTGAAACGCTCCTGCTCCGGGCCCAGTTCAGGGTCACCGTTCGCGTCGACGCCCTTGAGGTCGAACACCTTGTTCCGACGCACCTTGCCGGTGACCGTGGCGGCCGGCATGTGTGAGGTGCGGAGTCCTCGCTTCTTCGGGTCGCCTCCCGATCCGTAGTTGGAGCGGACGACGAATTCCGTGGAGCGGGTTTCCTTGAGGGCATCACCCATCGAGGCCCATGGCTTCGGCCCGCGATGCTGGGACGGAGTGTCGAAGAGCGAGCTCTGCTCGACCGTGCGGCTCCGCGTCTCCGGCTCCTGGAGGAGGGGGAGGCGCTCCACGCCCTTGCGGTAGCGCTGATGCGTCGCCGTCGGGAACTCCACGCCCTGGCCTGGGGCTCCCCGATGACGGGCGATCAGCACCGCTCGGCGGCGGGTCTGCGGTACTCCGTACTCCTCGGTGTGCAGGATGTGGCAGTCCGCGTCATATCCAAGGGTGCGAAGGATGTCGCGGTACCTCTGCCAGACCGGCAGAACCGTGGGCACCTGCTCGAGTACGACCACCTCGTACGGCTCGGCCTTGAGCTTCTTCTCGACGATCCAATGCAGCGGCTGGAGGACGAGGCCCGTCCGCTCGTCCGTCCACGACAATTCCTCGGCTCGACGATTCACCTCGGCCCAGGCGCTCGCCAGATCCTCGACGGTCTGGCTCCGTCCCACCATCTCGGCAAGGATCATCACCTCGTCGAGGGCCTTGTGGCCCTCGCGGTTGCCCGCCACCGAGTACGTCTGGCACGGCGGACCGCCAGTCAGGACCCGGGCCGAAGTCACCTCGGGGTCCAGCGGGTTCACCTGCGCCACGTCGCGGATCTCGGTGGTACGCAGCCCTGCGGCCTTGCGGGTGGCACGGGTCGATTCCTCCCATTCCACCCCGATGGTCGGCAGCCCGAGCACTTCAGCCGCAATGTCCAGTCCCCCCGGACCTGCGAAGAGGTCCACGATTACAGGGGTGTCCTGGTTTGCGTCCGGATGAGGTGCTGGGGTCATGAGGTGGAAGTGTAGCCGGCCGTGGCGCTGCGAAAATTCTTCGTTCAGGACCGCAGCGCCTCGGCGATCGCTCTGCCGAGCGCCTCGCCCACCGGCGGGGGGGAGGCGTGACCGATCTGCCGATATCGAGCGGTCTTCCTGCCGGTGATCTCCCAGTCCGAGGGGAAGCCCTGGAGCAGGGCCGTCTGGTCCACCGTGAGCCGCACCAGGCCCTCTCTGCCCAGATCGGGCGACCAGACGAAGTCCGGCCCCGGGAGCTCATCGCCCAGGGAGTGGGCATTCACCCCGAGTTTCTCCCATTTCCGCTTGCTGCCGGCCGGACCCAGGTCCGCGCCCCCGCGGTTTTTCGAACCACCGACCAGTGTGGGAGCCAGGGTGGTTGCCTGGGCCGCCCACCGGTCGGCGTCATTCCAGCCACGCGATCGCATGGAGGATTCCAGGGCCTCGCCGACCGACACATGGTCAGCCACGGTGGGGGCGGGCGGGCGAAACGCCGGGAACCACTGCCTCTTGATCGCCACGAGTGCCCCCTGCTGCCGGTCCTGCGGCACTCCGAAGTCGGCGGCGTTCAGGACGAACCAGCTGAACTGGTAACCGAGATGGTCCAGTTCTGCGCGGGCGAACTCCCGGAAGTCTCGGAACCTGTCGCTGTGGGCCAGGGTGGGCACGTTCTCGACGAGCAGCGCCCGAGGTCCGATCGCGTGGGCGAGGTATATGGCGGCCTTCAGCAGCCGCTCCTCGTTCCCGGACTCCGTCCGAACGGCCGTCGCGTTGGACTTGACCCGGGGCAGTCCCGCGGACAGCAGATCCACGTCGTAGCTGTGGGGGTGCTCGCTCGGATCGAAGTCCAAGAGATCCGTTTGCAGCACGTTCCACTGCGGCCGGTTGGTTCGGAGTGTCCGGCAGGCGTCGTCGTCCTCGTCGAGCAGCAGCGTCGGCTCGAAGCCCGCACGCTCCAGTCCCAAAGCGAGCCCACCGGCCCCCGAGCACACGTCGACAAAGGTCAGTCCGCTCAACGATTCCTCTCCCGCCCTTGTCGGGCCTTCCGCCGCTCCACCGCCGCCGCGACGCACAACGCCACATCCTCCGGTACCTCATGCTCCCAGAAGCGCAACACCTCCCACCCGGCGGCCGTGAGGTGTTCGGTCGTCTCAATGTCACGCGCCATGTTGCGGTCCAACTTCTGCCGCCACCACTGGGCGTTCGCCTTCGGATGTGTGGCATGTTCCGGGCAGCCGTGCCAAAAGCAGCCGTCGATCAGGACGGCCACCTTGACCGAGGTGAAGGCCACGTCGATGCGGCGGCGGGCCATCCCGGGAACCGGGTACTCGACGCGATAGCGCAGGCCGGCCGCGTGGAGCAGGCGTCGGACGGCCAGCTCGCAGGCCGTGTCCTTGCTGACCTGTCGGCTCATGCGGGCGGAAACGGCGGGGGAGGAGGGGAGCGCATCGGACACAGGACAATTCTGCCGGCGCAGGTCGGGTGGCGTATAAGGAGCCAAGAGGCAGACACCGGCCGGACGGGCTGGCCGGGCGCCGTCGGGCCACCCGCTTCCCAGCCCATGTCGTCCCTCCGCGCCCAGCCTCACGGGCGCTCCACTCCGCTGCGCTGCGTTCCGCGTCGCCTTCGGCGTTGAGGGGCTGGCCGGGGCCCCGGGCGTGAGAGCGGCATGCGGGCACGCCCGGGGCGGTTGAGCGGCCTCGGGTTGAGATTTCCGCTCTTCGGGTCAACCTCGTCCGGTTTTTTATGTACGTAGCGTCGACCGCGTAGCCGTCGTCCTTGCACATGCGGAGGCTCGGCCGGCCCCCTGCACCCGGCCCACCTCCAAGCAAGCGGAGCTATCGGGACCGTACGGCTAGGCCTCCAGCCACGCCGCCCCGTCCGGGCCCAGTAGCCCGTTCTCGACAGGCCCGCTGGACAGTAGGAGCGAGGTGTGGGCGGGGAGCGGGTGCGGCTTGTTGGAGAGGTTGACGACGCAGGTGAAACCCGGGGCGCGGGTGAAGGCGAGGACGTCGGTGGGGGTGTCCAGCCAGGTCAGGGTGCCGTCGCCGAGGGCGGGGTGGTCGTGGCGTAGGCGCAGGGCGGTGCGGTACAGCTCCAGCATGGAGGTCTCGTCGCCGGTCTGGGCCCGCACCGTGCGCTCGCCCCAGGTCGGGGGCTGTGGCAGCCAGGGTTCGGCGGGGGAGTCCTCGGGGCTGAAGCCGAACGGTGGGGTCTGTCCTGACCAGGGGAGGGGGACCCGGCAGCCGTCGCGGCCTCGGCTGGTGTGGCCGGAGCGTTCCCAGATGGGGTCCTGGAGGACGGACCCGGGGAGGTCCTCGACTTCGGGCAGGCCGAGTTCCTCGCCCTGGTAGACGTAGGCGCCGCCGGGGAGGGCGAGCATCAGCAGGGCCGCCGCGCGGGCGCGGCGGGTGCCGAGTTCCAGGTCGACGGGGCCTTCGGGTTGGAAGCGCTGGCCCGCCACCCAGCGTTTGGCGGTCTTACGGGCGTAGCGGCTGGGGTGGCGCATGACGTCGTGGTTGGACAGGACCCAGGTGGCGGGCGCGCCGACCGCGCCGAGCATGGAGAGGGAGTTGTCGATGACCGTGCGCAGGTCCTCCGGGTCCCAGGTGGACATGAGGAAGTCGAAGTTGAACGCGGTGTGCAGGCCGTCCGGGCGGACGTAGGCGGCCAGTCGCTCGGGGGTGTCCGCCCACGCTTCGGCGACGAAGCACCGGTCGCCGGGGAACTCGTCGGCCACCTTGCGCCAGGCGCGGAAGATGTCGTGGACCTCGTCGCGGTCCCAGTGCGGGTGGTCGACGTGTTGACGTGGCTGCCCGTCGTCCGGGTCCTGGCGGGGTGGCAGGTCGGGGAGGTCCGGGTGCTTGACCAGTCCGTGGGCCACGTCGATGCGGAACCCGTCGACGCCACGGCTGAACCAGAAGCGCAGGATCGACTCGAACTCCGCGCGCACCTCGGGGTGTTCCCAGTTGAGGTCCGGCTGTTCGGGGGCGAACAGGTGGAGGTACCACTCGCCGTCGGGCAGCCGGGTCCAGGCGGGTCCGCCGAAGGAGGAGACCCAGTTGTTGGGGGCTTCGACGCCGTCGGTGCCGCGGCCGGGGCGGAAGACATAGCGTTCGCGTTCCGGGCTGCCGGGACCGGCGGCCAGCGCCGCCTGGAACCAGACGTGCTGGTCGGAGGTGTGGTTGGGCACGATGTCGGGGATGACACGGAGCCCGTGCCGGTGGGCTTCCTCGATGAGCTGTTCGGCCTCTGCCACGGTGCCGAACAGCGGGTCGATGGCACGGAAGTCGGCGACGTCGTAACCGTGGTCCGCCATCGGCGACTTGTACCACGGGTTGATCCAGAGGGCGTCGACACCGAGCGCCTTGAGGTGGGGCAGGCGGGAGCGGATGCCCGCGATGTCGCCGACGCCGTCGCCGTTGCCGTCGGCGAAGCTGCGGATGTAGACCTGGTAGATGACGGCGCTGCGCCACCACGGTGCTGCGGTGGGGGACATGGGGGTGCGGTTCTCCTTGCACGTCGGAGGTGAAGGGCAGGGTGAAGGGCGACGGGGCGCCCGGTGCTACTTCGCCGCGCCGGCGGTGAGTCCGGCGACGATGCGGCGCTGGAACAGCAGCACCATGACCACCAGCGGGATCGTGACGAGGACGCCCGCGGCCATCTGACTGCCGAACGGGGTCTCGTACGTCGTGGCGCCGGTGAACTTCGAGATGGCGACCGGAGCGGTCTGCATGGCGGGCTTGTTGGTCATCGACAGCGCGATGAGGAACTCGTTCCAGGCCGCGATGAAGGTGATGATCGCGGTGGTGAAGATGCCCGGCGCGGCGAGCGGGATGATGACCCTGCGGAACGCCTGGCCGCGGGTGCAGCCGTCGACCATGGCGGCGTGCTCCAGTTCGTCCGGCATCTGCCGGAAGAACATGGTCAGGTTCCACACCGCCAGCGGCAGCGCGAACGACATGCTCGGCACGATCATGGCCTGGTAGGTGTTGATCCAGCCGATGTCGGTGAACAGCTTCAGCAGCGGCACCACGATCGACACCACCGGGAACATCGAAGTCGCGATGACGAGGGTCAGGATCAGTCGCTTGAACCGGAACTCCAGCCGCGCCATGGCATACGCGGTGAACGTGGCCACCAGCAGCGCCAGGACGGTGGTGGAACCGGCCACGATCAGGCTGTTGAGCAGCGCGCGCCCGAACCCCTGCGCCGTGTCGAACACCGCCCGGTAGTTCTCGAACGACACCGAGGTGGGCAGCAGCGAGGTGTCGAAGATGTCCGAGGCGCGCCGCAGACTGGAGACCAGCATCCAGTAGAACGGGGCCAGGCAGTAGGCCACCACCGCGACGACACCCGCGTACAGCAGCCCGGCGCGCCACTTCGCTGTGAGGATCATGCCGTCACCTCCGCGCGCCGCGGTACCGGGATCCGCAGGCGTCTGCCCTTGCGCTTACGGGTGTCCGCGCCGGCGTCGCCGATCAGGTCGGCCCCGAGCAGCCGTACGAAGGCCAGGGCGACGAGGAAGACGTAGAGGAAGAGGAGCACCGAGTACGCGGACGCCGGTCCGAAGCGGACGTTGGATGCCTCGTTCTGCGCGAGCATCGACAGGGTCTCCACCGACTGCTTCTGCGCACCGATGAGGATGTACGGCAGGTCGAACATCCGCAGCGCGTCCATGCAGCGGAACAGCACCGCCACCAGCAGCGCGGGCTTCACCAGAGGCAGGGTGATGTGCCAGAACCGGCGCCGCGCGCTCGCCCCGTCGATGCGGGCCGCCTCGTAGACCTCCTTCGGGATCACCTGCAGTCCGGCCAGAACCAGCAGCCCGATGAAGGGAGCGGTCTTCCACACCTCGGCGACGATGACCGCGACCTTCGCCTGGAAGCCGTCGGTGGTCCACAGGACCTGGCGGCCGATCAGGGCGTTGGCGATGCCGTCACTGTTGAAGATCCACCGCCACAGCAGGCCGGAGATCGCGGTGGGCACCGCCCAGGGCACCAGGATGCCCGCCCTCACCAGGCCACGGCCCCGGAACGCCTCATGCATGATCAACGCCATCGCCACACCGATCAGCGTCTCCAGGCCCACCGTGACGACGGTGAAGAAGGTGGTGTTCCAGAAGGCGTTCCAGAACCGGTCCCCGGCCTGGCCGAAGATGTCGGCGTAGTTCCGCAGCCCGACGAAGGGTTCGGTGTCGCTGATGAAACCGGTCTTCGGGTCCAGGCCCTTGACCCCGTACAGCGACCCGTTCAGCGCCATCAGCGTCGGGTAGAGCACGACGATCGTCAGCACCAGCAGCGTCGGGGACACCAGCAACGCCGCCATCCGGCCCGAGCCCGCGGTGGCCCGGGCCCGCTGCTTGCGGGTGCGCCGGCGCTCCAGTGGCCCGCGCCTGCCGCCGACCGCGTGGCCTGCGGCGGTTTCGGGCGAGGTCCTCGTGACCGCCATGACTGCGCTCCTCACTGCGCCGCGGACTTCTGCCGCAGTTCCTTCTGCAGGTCCTGCAGCGCCTGCGCGCTGCTCTTCCTGCCGGTCACGGCGGCGTACGCCTCCTGCTGGATCGCCGAGGTCACGTCGCCGTACTGCACGACCCGCGGGCGAGGCACCGCACGCAGGATGGACTGCTTCAGCACCGGCAGGTACGGGTACTGCGCGACCAGCGCCTTGTCGTCGTAGTAGGCGGCGTACGGCGAGGCCTGGGCCGCGCCCTTGAGGAAGTACTTCGACGTCTCCTCGCTGCTGTAGAACTTCATGAAGTCCAGGGCCGTGGCCTTGTTCTTGGCGAAGGACGACAGGGCCAGGTTGTGGCCGCCCAGGCTGGAGGAGCCGGGCCCGTCCAGGCCGGGCAGCGGCGCGACCGCGAACTTCCCGGCGATGTCGCTCTTCGAGGCCAGGGAGTACACGTACGGCCAGTTGCGCAGGAAGATCAGCTTGCCGGCCTGGAACGCCTGACGGCTTTCCTCCTCCTGGTAGGTGGCGGCCTCCTTGGGGATCGTCCCGTCCTTGAAGGAGTCGACGAGGAAGTCCAGGCCCTTCTTCGCCGCGGGCGTGTCGACGTCCGGCTTGCCGTTGCTGTCGGTGACGGTGCCGCCCGCGGAGTTCACGGCCTCGGAGAAGTTCACCGTCAGGCCCTCGTACTTCTGGAACTGCCCGGCGTAGCACGACATGCCCTTGGCCTCGGGCAGCTTCTTCACCTCGGCACAGTCGGACTTCATCTCAGCCCAGGTGGTGGGGGGTTGGGTGACGCCGGCCTTCTTCAGTAGATCGGTGCGGTAGTAGAGCAGTCCGCCGTCCGACGCGGACGGGACCGCGTACAGGCCGTCGCGGTACTTCGCGGTCTCCACCACCGGCTTCAGCATCTTGTCCAGCGGGAACTGCTTGGCGGGCAGCGGTTCGATCCACCGGTGGGCGGCGAACTCCGAGGTCCACACGACGTCGAGGTAGAGCACCGTGTAGGCGTCGGACTTCGTCTCCGCGTTCTGGATCATCTGCTGGCGCTGGGTGTCGGCGTCCGACGGGAGCTGGATGAAGGTGACCTTCTCGGTCGGGTGCAGCTTGTTCCAGCGGTCGATCAACGGCTGGCGGGTGCCGGTGGTGTCCTTGCCGGACACGAACGTGATGGGGCCGCGGCCCTCGAACGAACTCGTCCCGGTCTGCCCGGAACCGTCGGTGCCGGACGAGCCGCAGGCGGAGAGGAGTAGCCCGGCGGCGGCGAACACGGCCGAACACTGACACGCTCTGCTGATCCTGGTCTTCACTGTCGCTCCTGGTCGTGCTGAACCGACGTCACGGCTGTTTTCCCGGGTGCGGGAGCCGCTGCCGACGTGACGTTGAGGTGGGCTGTGCTGAGACCGCGTTGCCACTACGCGTTGTGGATCAACACCGCAGGTCAAAGTGCTGAATGTCGGCTCGATCAGGATTGCTGCGACTCCACTGTGGCAACGCTTGCACGGTAGGGGTGTGTTTTGCCGGAGTCAATGCGTACTTCGCGGTAGCAGAGGGGGATGTGGGAAGTAATCGCGCGTCTTATTGGGCGTTTTGGCGGTCTATGTCCGTGCTGAAAGCGATGTCATTCCGGCCGCGATCGGAGGGCTGGCTGTGCTACCTTCCGCTCATGCCACCAGCTCAGCGGCACCCCACGATGGCTGACGTAGCAGAACGGGCCGGGGTCTCAACTTCCACCGTCTCGCGGACCTTGCGCGGTCTTTCCACCGTCTCACCGGCGGTGCGCGACCGCGTCGAGGAGGCCGCGCGGGAACTGAACTTCGCCGTGTCGCGGCAGGCTGCAAGCCTTGTCACGGGCAGGACCGGGACCATGGCGGTGCTCGTGCCCACGCTCAGTTCGTGGTTCATGGGATCCGCCCTGTCCAGCCTGGCCCCTGTGCTGCGGGCGGCCGGCATGGAACTGAACGTCTACATGGTCGGCGACCTGGCCGAGCGCGCCGCTTTCTTCGAGCGCCTCCCGGCCCGGCGCAACGCCGACGCGCTGCTGGTCTTCTGCTTCGACCTCACCGACGAGGAGACCGCCCGGCTGGACGACCTCGGCATGCCGGTCATCTACGTCAGCCAGCACGTCGAGGGCCGCCCCAGCGTCTACGTCGACGATGTCGCCGGCGCCTGCAAGGCCACCCGCCACCTGATCAACCTCGGACACCGTCGGATCGCCTTCGCGCACACCTCCGGCGTACGCGGCTTCAGCTTCAGTTCGGGTGAGCGTCTCCTCGGCTACCGGCAGGCGCTCACCGAGGCGGGCATGCCGGTGGACGACGAACTGATCGTCACCACGCCGCCCCGGGACAAGGTTGGCACCAGGCGGGCGGTGGGGAACCTGCTGAGCCTGCGGGAGCCGCCCACCGCGATCTTCGCCGAGCACGACGAACTGGCCATCCTCATCCTCTCGACCCTGCGCACGGTGCGGATCGAGGTGCCCGAACGGATCTCCGTTCTCGGTTTCGACGACCAGTTGATGGCGGAGTGGCTCGACCTGTCCACCGTGGCCCAGTCCCCCTCGGACATCGGCCGGGCCGCCGCCGAACTGGCATTTGACCTCATCGACGACCCCGAGGCGGGTCGCGGCCGGCACGTCGTGCTGCCCACGCACCTGATCCCACGTGGGACCACGTCCCCGCCGTCCGCCCCTCCCGGCGAACGCCCGGCCGACGGTCCGGCCGAAGCCCGCGACGCCTGAGTACCGCGACGCGTGAGAGGACCGTCGCCCGCGGGCCGAGGGTCAGCGGGCCCCGTGGCACCCCTGGTACGGCTGGCCCGACCCGCACCAGCACAGCGCCCCTCGCTGCGGAGGCCAGGCCACCGCACGCCCCCTCGCCGCGAGCGTCGTCGCGTACTGCGGGAGCAGGGAGACGTCCTCCGGTGACGAGGCCTCCGACGCCGCGAACGCCTCGTAGGAGGGGACCGTGCCCGTGACGATGCCAAGGTTCGGGGTGCCGGACGCGGAGAGTTCGCGCAGTGACGTTTCTATGGTCGCGAGGTGCTCCTCGTGGGAGGGGTACTCGGCGGCGAGGGACGGATACGCGTCCAGCAGCTCCGTCAGTTCCTCGGCCGTCCAGTGCAGGACCGCCACGGGGAACGGGCGGGACAACGCCTCCCGGTAGGTGCCGAGTTCCGCTCGCAGGCGGGAGATCTCCGCGGCCAGTTCCGCCGGGTTGTCCGAGCCCAGGGACCAGACGCGCTTGGGGTCGTGGAGCTCGTCCAGGGACACGGGGGAGGAGTGCAGGGTGTCGGCCAGGACGTCCCAGTCGTCGTGTCCCATGCCCAGCATGCGGCGCACCCGGTGGCGGCCGAACAGCAGCGGATGCGTGGCGTACGGAGGCGGCTCCGGGACGGCCGCAAGGAGCAGCTCCACCCCCTCCGTGAACGTCTCCTGCGCGGCCTCCAGCTCGTCGTGGGACTCCAGCGCCTCCGCCACGATCACCCAGGGGGCCGGGTCGCGGGGGGACGCCGCACGGACGCCCTCGATGATCGCTCTGGCCTCCGCCTCATGGCCGTACTCCCAGAGGTTCGAGGCCTTGAGGGCCCGGACCAGAAGCGGGTTCTCCAGGCTGTCGGGGGACGACAGCAGGCGGTCGTAGAGGGCGGTCGCGGCGGGGCGGTCGCCGGACAGTTCCAGGTGGGCGGAGGCGCGCAGCAGCAGGGCCTCGGCGTCCTCGGGATGCAGGCCGGCGGTCCGCTCCAGGCGTGCCGCTTCGGCGGTGTGGTCGACGTTCTCGGCGGGCGTGTCGGGGCGCATGGGGGACACCGTACTGCCGAGCGGTGACAAAGAAGAGAAGAAGATGGAGAGAGGTGCAGGCCAGCGACGGTGGGAGGGTCCTGACGGGAGCTCCCGCCGGCGCTGGGAGGCCCTGGATGACTGCGTCAGTCCCACTGCTCGTCCGCGAGGGAGCTGACGGGCTGCGGCTTGCCGATGACGGCCAGTGCGATGAAGAAGTTGATCTGGCCGATCGCGATGGTCAGGGTGGCCAGCGCCTTCTCGTCGTAGTGCTTCGCCGCCTCGGCGTACAGCTCGTCGGAGACGCGCTCCTTGCCGTGCGGGGCGGGCTGGAGGGTGGCCTCCACCAAGGCCAGGGCGGCGCGCTCGGCGTCGGTGAAGTACGGGGCGTCCTGCCAGGAGGAGACGGCGGTGATGCGCTCCTCGGACTCCCCGGCCTTGCGCAGGAAACCGGTGTTCAGGATCGTCAGGTAGGTGTTGCCGACGATCTGCCCGGCGCGCAGGTGGACGAGGCTCATCGTGGTGCGCGGCACCGAACGGTTGCCCGTGGCCCGGAAGAGAGCCGCGCTGATGTCGTTCAGCTCGGGCACGAACTCGGCCGGGTTCGGCATCCGGGAGATGGAGGTGTTCGTCATGGCTGCTCTCCTTCGCTTCGGCCTGGTTGGCCTCTTCACAGCACTGACGGATCGGCGCGCACAGGTGTGACAGGGATCCGGGAAAGTTCTCTGGGGTGTCCTCGACCCCGAGGTGCGAGGAGGGCAGCTGTGGGGGCCGAGGGTCTTCGGCCTGCGCGACCCCCGCGCTAACCCGTCCCCTCTCATATGGCCGGCCCGGCCGTCGCCCCTCGCCATCCAGCAACGCAAAGGTCTCGACATGAACTTCGCCGTGACGCCCGACGAGGTACGCACCGCCTTCGGACTGTCCGGTGTCACCTACTTCCCCCGCTACAGCGCAGCACACAACCGGGTGAGCGATCGCAGTGCTCTCTTCCTCAGCGGTGTTGGGCTGCCGGACACCGAGTGGTTCATGTCCAAGGCCAGCCTCAAGGCAAGCGACTCCATCAACGTCAGCGAGTGGTACGGCAGCCAGGGAACGGTGCCCAAGGAGTGCCAGGACTGGCTCGTGCTGGGTCTCTTCGCCTACACCACACTCGCGCTCGCCCCGGACACCGGAGCGGTGTACGCGCTGGGCGACGGCGAGACCGGGCTGGTGTACACACAGATTCACCGCGACGTCGAATCCCTCGTCTATGCCCTGTCCAAGTTTCAGACTCTCCGGCAAGAGCTTGAGGAGAGCGACGCTGACGACACCGAGGAACGCGTAGACGCCCTGCGCATCGAGATCACCGAGTTCGATCCACTGCCGTTCGAAGACGAGGACTCCCAGTGGAATCTCGCGTTTGAAGAGGTCATTGACGGCATCTGGTGAGGCAGCGTCCGCTTCCCCTTCGTCTTCGAGCTCACCGACGCGGTGCTGTGCGCCGGGTGAGAGAGTCGTTGCGCCCTGGGCCTGCGGGCAGGATTGCCCAGGGCGAGGACCCCGCGGACGCGTGCGAAGCCTTGGGATCCTCGCCGTGCGCAACGGCGCCCACCCCGATCGAGTGTTGACGGATATCGTGGACGACTTCCCTTCGGGCGTGGCTGGTGTCATCCGCCATGCCGTGGCGCTCAACCTGCGCCATCACGGCCAGCAACTCGGCACGGACAATCTGCGCTGGTCTGACGGCCGTGTACGTGACTCGTCGCGCCCTGCTGGAGGAACGGGTATGTAGTGCCGTCCGGACAGCACAACTAGATCGTCACGCCGTCGATCTGCAGCGTCTGCACCGCCTTCGCCGCGAACGGGACCGCCACCGTTTTGCCGCTCAGGCGGGTGTCGGAGTACGCCGCGTACTTGTCGCCGCCCGTGGTGACCGTGTTCCAGCGCGGGACCAGGCCGCCCGAGCCGCCGCTGACCGTGGTGAAGCGGGACAGGTCGAAGGTCAGGGTCTGGGCGGCCGTGGAGGTGTTCAGCGCGACGATGACCAGGCGCTTCGCGCTCGCGTCGTAGGCCGCCGCCGCGTAGCTGACGCCCGTGTCGAGGATCCTCATCCCCGGGCGGATGTGACGGCTGAACTGCGCCATTACGTAGTACTTCGTCTGGACGGTCGTCGGCTGGAGGGTGCCCTGGTCGTACGCGATCATCGCCCAGCCCGTGGACGGGTCCATGACCTGCCAGTAGACCCAGGCCGTCGGGTGGAGCCAGCGGAAGTCGTAGAGCAGGTTGCTCGCCATGGTGGCGCCGGTGCCGTCGCTGTCGCCCGTCTCCGAGTTCCACAGGGCCTTGCCGGAGTTCGTGACGACGTCCGTGTAGAGGCCGTCCCTACGGCCGCCCGAGCCCTGGTAGCCGTGTACGTTCACCCGGTTCACCAGGGCCTTCGTCGAGGAGCTGAAGGAACCCCACGTCGTGCGCGCGAGGTCGTAGCTCGTCTCGTCGGACGCCGAGATCTTCGTGGCGGTCAGGCCGCGCTTGTCCAACTCGCTGCGCATGTACGGGAGTACGGCCGACTGGACGGTGGCGTCCATGTGGCAGCCCTCCTGGGTGCCGGTCGCCGTCCACCAGCTGGAGCTGGGCTCGTTGAAGGGGTCGACCGTCGCGAAGTTCACGCCCCAGGCGTTCTTCGCGCGCAGGGCCACCGCGGCCAGGTGGGAGGCGTGCTGGCGGTAGTTCCAGGTCTGGAGGTTGTTGCCGCCGTCCGAGGCGCCCGAGGGGTTGTGGTTGGAGCACATCCACCACATCGGGGAGTTCGCGAACAGCTCGGTCGTCGCGCCCCGGTTCACCGCCTTCACCAGCATCGCGCGCTGGTTGGCGTCCGCGGTCCAGTCCCACGCGGAGGACGCCGGGTCCTCGTTGTTCCAGTCCTGCCAGAAGCCCTCGATCTGCTTGAAGGCGGGGATGTTCGGCGACACGGCCATCGTGGTGCCCGACACGCTGTTCCAGCTGCACGCGCCCAGGTTGTAGCGGGCGATGTTCAGGCCGAGGCCGGGCAGCGTCGTGCCGTTGTACGACACCGACTTGGTGGTGAAGAAGATGTCGGCGAAGTCGTCCCGGGCGCCGAACACATTGGCCCACCAGGCCAGCGAGGTGCCCCAGCCCTCCCATGTGCCGTACGACGTACCGGGGTTGACGGCGATCGTGGCGTCCGCGTGTGCGGTGCCGGTCGCCAGGGCGCTGCCGAGGAGCGAGCCCCCCGCGGCCGTGAGCAGCGTTCTGCGTCGGATCATGGCTACTCCGAAGTCCGATTCGATCGTCGTCGATCCGCGTCGATTCGCGTCGATACCTGAACCGGCGACGTGAGTTGTCCCGCTCATGCCAGGACGAACGAAGCATCGGGTGTGACGTGTGAGGTTGTCGAGCGTTCTGACATCCCTTTCTCAAACCTATGGAGGAAGTGCGGTGCGTCGAACGCCGGGCTGCCCCGGGCGGCGTCGGGCCTGGTGACTTCGAGGCCCCGCCCTTATCGTGCGGGCGGCGGACGGCGCGACCCCGGTCGAGGAGGCGTACGCATGCGGCTTCACGTCGTGCACCACGGCATACGGCGACAACGCTCCCTGCGCCGACGCGCACTGTGGAGCGGCGCCGAAGTCCTCGTCACCGTCGGGGTCCTGGTGCTGCTTCTGGTCGTGCACCAACTGTGGTGGACCAACCGGGAGGCCCGACGGGGCGCCGACCGGAAGGTGGAGGCGCTGGAGCGGACGTGGGACGACGGCGGCGGGAGCGGCGCCGGGAGCGATGGCGGGGGCAGCGACGGAAGCGGCGGAACCGGTGGTGGCAGCGGCACCGGCGAAGGCGATTCCGGTACGTCGGACCCGTCCACGTCTCGCGGGGAACGGGCCGCCCGAAACCCTGCGGACCCGCCGGCCGCCGGCGACCGGTCCTCGGCCCCCCGCCGCTCCCAGGCCTACGCCGTCCTCACCATCCCGCGCCTGAACCTCCGCGTCCCCGTCGCCGAAGGGGTCAGCAAGCGCGACGTCCTCAACAAGGGGTACGTCGGCCACTACCCCGGCACCCAACAGCCGGGCCAGGCCGGGAACTTCGCTCTCGCCGGGCACCGCAACACCCACGGCGAGCCCTTCCGGTACCTCAACCGGCTGCGGGCGAAGGACACCGTCGAGGTCGAGACCAGGGGCGCGGTCTACACGTACGCCGTCGACCGGACCCTGCCGCAGACCTCGGCCCGCGACGCGACCGTGATCCACCGGATCCCGCGTTCCACCGTCCACCCACGCCACGGCTACACCGACCCCGGCTACTACCTCACCCTCACCACCTGCACCCCGGAGTACACGTCCAGATACCGCCTGGTGGTGTGGGCCAAGCTCGTCTCCATGCGCCCGCGTTAGGCGGGGGAGAGGCACCGGCGCGCTCCGGGTCGATCAGGTATAACCGAGGATGGACATACCGTCGTACGAAGGGAGGGGTCGCTCATGATCAGCCGCTGGGCCAGCTCGCGCCCCGCCGTCGTACTGCTGATCCTGCTCCTCGACGTCGCGCTACTCGATGTCGGCAGCCTCTCCGCGGCCGCCGTCGCGCTCGCCGCGACCGCCGCGGCCGGGTCCGCGCTCGCCGTCTGCTCGCTGCTCGCCTCGCGTGCCGCGCCCGCCGTGCCGCCCACCCGGGTGCGTACGGCCATCCGGGACCGGGCCCGCCGTACCGCGTTCCTGCCCCAGCGGGATCCCGACGCCAGGGGGCGCACCCGCCCCCGGGCGCCCGGACACGCCCTCCCGACGACCGTCGTGTAGGGCACCGGCCGCACCAGCTTTCCCTCGTACGTCCGTGTCTTCGCGCGGGTCGTCATGCCGTCTCCCACCTTTCCCGGCAGACAAGACCCCCGGAGGGCTCACCCATGTCCGTCTTCGCCGACCTGGTCCAGAACCTGGCCGACCTGCTCCAACCGCTGTTCGGCGCCGCCGCGGCCGCCGCCGCGATCGTCCTGTTCACGGCACTCGTACGGCTTCTCGTGCATCCCCTGTCCCGGGCGGCGGCCCGTGGACAGAAGGCGCGGACCGCGCTGCAACCGAAGATCGCCGAGCTGCGGAAGCGGCACGCGAAGAACCCCGAGAAGCTGCAGAAGGCCGTCCTGGAACTGCACGCCGAGGAGAAGGTGTCGCCGCTGTCCGGCTGCCTGCCGAGCCTGCTCCAGCTGCCCGCGTTCTTCCTGCTCTACCACCTGTTCTCGAACACGACGATCGGCGGCGGCACGAACGAGCTGCTCACGCACCAATTGTTCGCCGCGCCCCTCGGCGAGCGGTGGACGGACGCGCTGGCCGAGGGCGGGATGTTCGGGGGCGCGGGTCTCGTGTACGTCGGCCTGTTCGCGCTGGTCGCCACGGTCGCCGCGTTCAACTACCGCCGTACGAAGTCGATGATGGCCGCGGCTGTGACGGTGCCGGTGGGGGAGGGCCGGGCGTTGCCCGGGATGGGCGCGATGAACAAGGTCACGCCTCTCATGTCCTTCTTCACTCTGTTCACGGTGGCGGTGGTGCCGCTCGCCGCCGCGCTGTACGTGGTGACCAGCACGACGTGGAGCGCGGTCGAGCGAGCCGTGCTGTACCGGTGACGACCGGGTTCGGCGGTCCAGTCCGTGAACCGGGTATTGCGGACCGGACGCCGAGCTTGGAGGATCGACCAGTCATCCGATGGCTGCACCCGTCGGTCGACAGTGCCGCGATCGAGGGAGATTGTGAATCATGAAGTTGCTGCGAGTCGGTACGGCGGGGGCCGAGCGTCCCGCGCTGCTCGACACCGAGGGGACGCTGCGGGACCTGTCCGGTGTCGTGCCGGACATCGACGGACCGCTGCTCTCCGACGACGAGGCCCTGGGCCGCATCCGCGCCGCCGTCGACGGGGGCACGCTGCCCGCTCTGGACCAGGCGGGCCTGAGGGTCGGGCCGCCCGTCGCTCGTATCGGCAAGATCGTGTGCATCGGGCTCAACTACCACGACCACGCCCGCGAGACGGGGGCCGAGCCGCCGCCCGAGCCGGTGATCTTCTTCAAGGCCGCGGACACGGTCGTCGGGCCGTACGACACGGTGCTTGTCCCCCGCCAGTCCGTGAAGACGGACTGGGAGGTCGAGCTGGCCGTCGTCATCGGGCGTACGGCCCGCTACCTGGAATCCGCCGAGGAGGGGCTCGCGCATGTCGCCGGGTACGCGGTGGCGCACGACGTGTCCGAGCGGGAGTTCCAGATCGAGCGGGGCGGGACCTGGGACAAGGGGAAGAACTGCGAGACGTTCAACCCCCTGGGACCGTGGCTGGTGACGGCCGACGAGGTACCCGATCCGCAGACGCTGTCGCTGCGGCTGTGGGTCAACGGGGAGCTCAAGCAGGACGGGACGACCGCCGAGCAGATCTTCCCGGTGGGGGAGGTCGTGCGGTACGTCAGCCAGTTCATGACGCTGTACCCGGGTGACGTCATCAACACCGGCACGCCGGCGGGGGTCGCGCTGGGCGCGCCCGAGCCCAAGCCGTTCCTGCGGGCCGGGGACGTGGTGGAGCTGGAGATCTCGGGGCTCGGGCGGCAGCGGCAGGAGTTCAAGGACGCCTGAGGGGCTGAGGGGCTAGAGGGCTGAGGGGCGAGGGACCACGGTCCCTCGCCCCTCAGGTGTCTGCGCTCAGGCCAGCAGGGCGGCCAGCCTGCGCCATTCGTCCCTCGGCAGGGACTCCATCGAAGCGTCGTTCACCACCTGCAAGGCAAGGTGGTCCGCACCCGCCTCCTGGAAGGCGCTGATCCGCTTCCGGATGCTGTCCTCGTCGCCCCAGGCGAACAGCGCGTCGACCAGGCGGTCGCTGCCGCCGTCGGTCAGGTCGTCCTCGGTGAAGCCGTGGCGCAGGAAGTTGTTGGTGTAGTTCGGCAGGGGCAGGTAGCGGGCCAGGAACGCGCGGGCCAGGGCGCGGGCCCGGGTCGGGTCCGTCTCCAGGACGACCGCCAGCTCGGGTGCGAGGAGCGGGGCCTGGCCGAGGATCTCGCGGGCGTACGCGGTGTGTTCGGGGGTGACCAGATACGGGATGGCGCCGGCGGCCCGGTCTCGGGTCAGCTCCAGGGACTTCGGGCCGAGGGCGGCCAGCAGGCGGCGGTCCGCGGGTACGCCCGCCTTGTCCAGGGCGTCGAGGTAGGTGACCAGGGCCGAGTAGGGGCGACGGTACTGCTCGGTGTTCCTGGCGTGGGCGACACCGAGACCGAGGGCGAAACGGCCGGGGTGCGTGGCCTCCAGCTCGGCCAGGTCCGCCGCCGTGTCCTCGGCCTCGTGCTGCCAGATGCTCTGGATGCTGGTGCCGTAGGTGATGCGCGAGGTGGCCTCGACGAGCGGTACGGCGTTGCGTACGGCGCTGCTGCCGCCCAGCCAGACGGTGCCGTAGCCCAGTTCCTCCAACTCGGCTGCCGCCTCGGTCAGTTCGCCGCGTCGGGACGGGTCCTCGGAGCGCAGGCCGACACTCCAGATGCCGTACCGTCCGACGGTTTCCTTCAAGGCGTCACTCATGGGTCGGGGTCCCTCCGGTCGGTGCGTCGTACAGGTGTGCGCCGCATCGCTGAGCCACGGCGCCACAGCGGTGCCAACCGGAGGGGGCGCCGGTATCTTCCCGGCAGCGAATTTTCCCCGTCAGTCACGGTCCAGGTATCGCGTCAGCCACGCTCCAGGTATCGCGTCAGCCACGGTCCAGGTACTGCTCCAGGGCCGCCACGACGAACCGGTGGTCCTGGAGCTGCGGCAGCCCCGACACGGTCACCGCTCCGATCACACCCACTCCCTCGACGGTGATCGGGAAGGAGCCGCCGTGGGCCGCGTACTCGTCCGGGTCGAGGCGGGAGGCCTCCTCGAACGTGGTGCCCTTGGCGCGGAACCGGGCGCCGACCAGGTAGGAGGCGGAGCCGTAGCGCTCCACGACCCGGCGCTTGCGGGCGATCCAGGCGTCGTTGTCGGGGGTGGAGCCGGGCAGGGCGGCGTGGAAGAGCTGCTGGCCGGCGCGGTGGATGTCGACGGCGAGGGGCGCCTGCCGTTCCTGGGCCAGCTCCACCAGCAGGGTGCCCAGCGCCCACGCGTCCTCGTAGGTGAACTGCTGGAAGACCAGGCGGCGTTCCTGCGCCTCCAGTTCCTCCAGCGGCGGAGCCAGTTCCGGGTGGAACTTCGGGCCGATCTCCTGGTTGTGCGTCACAGCGTCACCGCCACCGCGTCACGGGCCGAACGGCGTGCCGCCTCCAGTACGTCGAGGGCGGCAGCCGCCTCCAGGGCGGTCACCGGGTTGGGACCGCCGTCGGTCAGGGCCCTGGCCACGGCCGCATAGTAGGCCGGGTAGTCGCCGGGCAGGGTCGGTTCGGGTCGGCCACCGCCGGTCAGCGGGGACTCCCCGGCGCCGACGCGGCCCCACAGCGACTCGGGTTCCAGACCCCAGTCGGTTCCCGCACCGGGACGCTCGCCCTCGCGCAGCGCCGCCTCCTGCGGATCGAGGCCGTACTTCACATAGCCCGCCTTCGAGCCCAGCACCCGGAAGCGGGGGCCGAGTTGGGCGGTCGTCGCGGAGGCGTACAGGTGGGAGCGGACGCCGTTCGCATGCGTGATGGCGATGAAGGTGTCGTCGTCGGCCTCCGCGCCCGGGCGGCGGACGTCCGACTCGGCGTACACAGAGACGGCCGGGCCGAAGAGGACCAGCGCCTGGTCGACGACATGACTGCCGAGGTCGTACAACAGACCTCCGATCTCTGCCGGATCGCCGGACTCCCGCCAGCCGCCCTTCGGCTGCGGCCGCCAGCGCTCGAAGCGGGACTCGAAGCGCCATACGTCGCCCAGCTCGCCGTCGGCGAGGAGCTTGCGCAGCGTCAGGAAGTCGTTGTCCCAGCGGCGGTTCTGGAAGACGGAGAGCAACAGGCCGCGTTCCTCGGCGAGAGCCGCCAGCTCACGCGCCTCGGCGGCCGTACCGGCGACGGGCTTGTCCACGACCACGGGCAGGCCGGCCTTCAGGGCGGTGGTGGCGAGCGGGACGTGCGTCTTGTTCGGGGACGCGATGACGATCAGGTCCAGATCGTCGGCCCGGTCGAACAGCTCGTCCGGTCCGGCGACCGTGCGCACGTCCGGGAACTCGGCGCGGGCCTGCTGCTGCCGCTCGGGGTTCGAGGTGGCCACCGTGTCGAGGACCAGACTCTCGGTGGCGGCGATCAGCGGGGCGTGGAAGACGGAACCCGCGAGGCCGTAGCCGACCAGGCCCACACGAAGGGGGGTATCGGCCGCATCGGCCGTACCAGCTGTACCGGACGGAGCTGTCTTGCCTGTCATGGCTCCCACTTTGGCAACGCTGTTGCCAAAGTGCAAGCGCCGGGGACAATGATGGAGTGAACGGGACGAACAGCGGCGGCGCGGGTACGGACGGTACGGGCAGGGGTGCCGGAGGCTTCAGGGGAACGACCGGAGCGGTGGGGCCGACGACAGGATCCGCAGGATCCCCAGGATCGAGTGGATCAAGGGGATCGAGGGGTTCGGCGGCCGGTGTGGCCGGTGTGAACCTGTTCGCGCTGCGCAGCCACAACACGGCACTCGTCCTCGACCTGCTGCGCACGGCGGGCGCCCGGGGTATCAGCCGGCTCGAGCTCGCCGACCGCACCGGGCTCACCCCGCAGGCCGTCAGCAAGATCACGGCACGGCTGCGGGAGGACGGGCTGGCCGCCGAGGCGGGGCGCCGGGCGTCCACGGGCGGCAAGCCGCGCACGGTCCTGCGTCTGGTGCCGGAGGCCGGGCACGCGGCCGGCGTACACCTGGACCGGGACGAACTGCGGACCGTGCTCGTCGACCTCACCGGGACCGTGGTGGGGGAGCGGCGCGCCCCGCTGGACCTGGGCGCGGGCGCGGACGCCGTGCTGACCGCGGTGACACGGGAGACCACGGCCCTGGTCACCGACATGCTCGGCCCGGCCGCCGCCGCGCGGCTGGGCCCAACCGGCCCCGACGCGCTCGGCCCAGCCCCCGACGCGCTCGACCCGGCCGTCACCGACGCGCTCCACCCGGCCGCCGCCGGGTCGCTCGCCGAGGCCGACACCCTCCTGGGGCTCGGTGTCGCGCTGCCCGGCCCGCTCGACCACACCCGGGGGGTGCTGCACCGGGTCACCGGGTTTCCCGAGTGGGACGGGTTCTCGCTGCGGGACGCCCTGGCACGCCGGGTGGGTGTGCCGGTCGTCGTCGACAAGGACACCAACGCGGCCGCGCTGGGTCTCGCGGTCCGGGGCGAGCGCGGGTCCTTCGCCTACCTGCACCTCGGTACGGGGCTCGGGGCGGGGCTGGTGATCGGCGGAAGCGTGCACCGGGGGGCGCGGACCGGGGCGGGGGAGTTCGGCCATCAGGTCATCCAGCTGGACGGGCCGGTGTGCGGGTGCGGGAACCGCGGGTGCGTGGAGGTGCTGTGTCTGGGGGCGGTGGCGCGAGGAGAGTTGGCGGAGGCGGCGCGGGTGCTGGGGGAGGGCGCCGCGAATCTGGTGGGGCTGCTCGACATCGACCTGGTGCTGCTGGGCGGCCGTACGGTGGCCGCCGATCCGTCGTCCTTCGTACGGGGAGTGGCGGCCGTTCTGGACGCGCGGGCCCGGCGTGCGGGAGGACGGGAGGGGGTGCCGGTACGGGTCGCCTCCGGCGGGGTGCGGGGGGTCGCGGAGGGGGCGGCGCAGTTGTTGTTGGCACCGTTGTTCGGGCGGGGGGACGGGTAGGCGTCACGCAGTCAGGCGCAGGTGCGAGTGCAGGTACCGGCGCCCGGCCCACGGTGGCGCCAATCGGGCGGCATCGCACGCCCATTCGGCGCCCCCGGCGGAATGGCGTCGCCCGTCGGCCCCGCCCACCCGGCAGGGTCATGTGTTCATGCGACTGTCTTCGTCCGCTCTGCTCTGCCTCGCGACGGCCGCCGCCGTTCATCTCCCGCTCGCGCCCCCGGCGTACGCCGACTCCTGTGAGGCCGGGACCGAGGGGAGGGATTTCCCGGTGAGGACCCGGATCCACGGCGGGCCCGACTCCTACGAATCCGGTGGGGGATACGGCGTCTGGTATCTCGACCTCACCAACGCCACCCGCCGGACCTGCGGAAACATCCACCCCGTCGTCATCCTCGTCGACCAGCGCCGTGTTCTGCGCCCCCGCCAGACCCACCTGGAGTTCTACGCAGGGGACCCCGCGCGCCCGCACCCCGTGCGGTTCGAGCGGACCGACGCCGACGAACTGGTCGGAGTCTTCGACGGCGAGGAGAAGGGAGACGAGGAAACCAAGAAGGAGGGAGAGCGGAAGGGGAAGGAGGGCGAGCGCGACCCCTTCCCCGGTTTCACCGTCGCCCCCGGCGAGACCTTCACCGTGAAGGTGCGGCTCGCGGTCACCTCGGATGCCGGGCCGAACGAGGTCACCGCCGGCGCGGCCGTCGTACAGCGGAAGGAAGACGACCAGGACGACGGTGAGTGGGTCGGGCAGTCGAACGACTACCGGTTCGCCATCTCCACCGAAGCCACAGCCGATGAAGCCACAGCCAATGAAGCCGCAACCGAAGAAGCCACCGCCGATCACCCCTCGCCGAGCCCCGGCGCGGACGCCACCGCACCCGCCGCCGACGCCACCGCACCGGCCGCCGGCCACCTCCCCTTCGCCGACGAACTCGCCCGCAGCGGCCGTGGCCGGACCGTCGCCCTCGCGACCACCGCCCTGCTGCTCATCGTCGTCGGCGCCCTGCTGGTCGCCCGCAAGCGACCCTGAACCCGCTCCCGCCGCCACCTCCGAAAACTGGCCATTCCCTCAAGATCCGGCCTCTGTCTAGGCTGTGCGCACGCAGCACCGCGAACATGCGTACGGCAGGAGATCCCGCACATGGCAGACCGCAGGCCCATCGAGTCGTGGCTCACCGACATGGACGGTGTGCTCATCCACGAGGGCGTACCGATCCCCGGCGCCGACGCCTTCCTCAAGAGGCTCCGCGAGTCCGGCAGGCCCTTCCTGGTCCTCACCAACAACTCGATATACACCCCGCGCGACCTGCACGCCCGCCTGCGCCGCCTGGGCCTGGACGTGCCGGTCGAGTCCATCTGGACCTCGGCGCTGGCCACCGCCCAGTTCCTGGACGACCAGCGGCCGGGCGGATCGGCGTACGTGATCGGCGAGGCGGGCCTGACCACCGCGCTGCACGACATCGGCTACATCCTCACCGACCACGAGCCGGACTACGTCGTCCTCGGCGAGACGCGGACCTACTCCTTCGAGGCCATGACCAAAGCCGTACGGCTCATCGAGGGCGGCGCCCGGTTCATCGCCACCAACCCCGACGAGACCGGCCCCTCGACCGAGGGACCGCTGCCCGCGACCGGTGCCGTGGCCGCGCTGATCACCAAGGCGACGGGCCGGAAGCCGTACTTCGCGGGCAAGCCGAACCCGCTGATGATGCGGACCGGCCTCAACGCCATCGGCGCCCACTCCGAGACCAGCGCCATGATCGGCGACCGTATGGACACCGACGTCCTGGCCGGCATGGAGGCCGGGATGCAGACCTTCCTGGTGCTCACCGGACTGACCAGGCCGGAGCAGGTCGACAACTTCCCCTACCGGCCGTCCACGGTCGTTGATTCGATCGCGGACCTCGTCGACCGGATCTGAAACCACCCGGACCAAATTCACGACCCGCACGGAGTAATGGGGTCCCCACCGAGGATGCGGGGAGGGGGGCCCGGGGGGAGGCTCCAGATGTCTGGAGGTTCACGATGGGTTCACTACGTCTCACTCTCTGTTCCACCGTCCTGGCTGTCGCCGCTCTCACTCCGGCCGCGCACGCGACCGACGGCGACAGCGTCACGGTGACCCCGTCCTCCCCGGCCCCGGGCGCCGACGTGGCGCTGCGGGTGAATGGCTGCGCCGTGAAGTCGGCCACCGCGACCTCGGCGGCGTTCGTGACCGACGCCCGCCTCACCGGCTCCGGCGGCACCCTCGCCGGGGAGACCCGCGTCCGCACCTCGATCAGGGCGGGCTCGTACGACGTGCGGATCAGCTGCGCCGACCTCCAGGTGAAGGACAGGATCACCGTCGGTCACAGCGGCTCGGCGGGGTCGTCCGCCCAGGCCTCCCCGTCCGCCCAGGCCGCCCCGCCCGCGCACGCCTCCCCGGTCGCCCCGGTCCCCGCGGGCGGCGGAGGCACCGCCACTCTGTCCGCGTCGCAAGACGCCAGGGCGGCGGGTCCCGGTACGGCACAAGGAGTGACCGGACTGGTCCTCGTCGGGGTCGCCGCGGTCGCCGTCGCGCTGCTCGGCAGCCGCCGGAGCCGCAGGACGGGTTGATGGGCGATGTCCGACCGAGAACACACCAGCGGCACCGGCCGCCTGCTCACCGGCGTGACCTGGGCGCTCCTGCTGCTCGGGCTGTGGATGTGGGGACGCGAGGTGACCGACGTACGGCACGGCGGGTCAGCGTCGGCCACCGGCGACATGGCGGCGGTCGGCCGTCCCCCGGACGTGCGGCTCCCGCCCTCGTCCCGGCCGCTCGGGGGCGCGCTCCCGCAGCGCGTCGACATCCCCGACCTAGGGGTCCAGGCACCGGTCGTGGCCCGCGGCCTGAACGGGCAGGGCGCGATCGATCCGCCGCCCTACGACCAGGCGGGCGTCGTCGGCTGGTACGCGGCCGGGGTGAAGCCAGGGGCGGCCGGGACCGCCCTGATGGTGGGTCACGTCGACACCGAGACCCGGCCCGCCGTCTTCTACAGGATCAGTGCGATGAAGCCCGGCCAGACGGTCAGGGTGTTCCGCGACGACGGCAAGGTCGCCGAGTTCACCGTCGAGGACGTCCAGGTCGTCAACCGCGACCGCTTCGACGCCCAGCAGGTCTACGGCCCCCGGCGGACCGGGCGCTCCGAGCTGCGGCTGATCACCTGCGGCGGCGCCTTCGACCGGGTCAGCCGCAGCTACTCGGCGAACGTGATCGTCTCGGCGTACCTCACGGGCAGCACGGGACGGTGAGGGTGCGGACAGGAGTTCGACGTGGTGTGCGGGCAGTTGGTGCGTCCCGTACCGGCGTGCGCCCCCCTTGCCGTCGGGGCTGCGACAGCACCGGACAACGCTCGCGCGTTCCCGTGGCGGACCCCCCTGATGTGTCACGATTGAGGCTTGTAACGGTGCACCCAAGGGGGAGTTGGATGTACGTCAGCAGGGGAACCGGAACGCGGGCTGCCGCGGCGGTGCTGGGGGCGGCACTGCTGCTCGCAGGCTGTTCCTCGGGCGACGGAGGCGATGGAGGGGACCAGCAGGACGACGGCACCGGCATCTCCCAACAGCCCAAGGAGAAGGACCCCTTCTGGGTCAACCCGGACAGCAACGCCGCGCGGCAGGTGAAGGAGTACGAGCAGGCGGGCAAGACGGCCGAGGCCCAGCAGATCCGCAAGCTCGCCGAGCAGCCGACCGCCGAGTGGATCAGCCCGGAGAACCCCGAGGAACAGGCCCGGGGCTTCACGGAGGCCGCGGTGAAGGCGGACCGCGACGCACTGCTGGTCGTCTACAACATCCCGCACCGTGACTGCGGCCAGTTCTCGTCGGGCGGTGCCGCCGACGGCGACGCGTACCGGTCGTTCCTCGACAAGGTGGCCGCGGGCATCGGCGACCGCCCCGCGACGGTGATCCTGGAGCCGGACGCGGTGCTGCACATGGTGGACAACTGCACGCCCCAGCAGTTCCACGAGGAGCGCTACAACCTCCTCAAGGGCGCCGTCGAGAAGCTCACAGCGCTGAAGAGCACCAGGGTCTACCTGGACGCGGGCAACGCCGGCTGGGGCAAGCCCGACGAGATCTTCGGACCCCTCAAGCGCGCCGGCATCGACCAGGCCGACGGCTTCGCGGTCAACGTCTCCAACTACTACGCCACCGAGCAGTCCATCACCTACGGCAAGGAACTCTCCTCGAAGGTGGGCGGCAAGCCGTTCGTCATCGACACCAGCCGCAACGGCAACGGGCCCTACGACGGCGGCGACCCGAACAAGCGCTGGTGCAATCCGCCCGGCCGGGCCCTGGGCGAGAGGCCGACCACCGAAACGGCCGACCCGCTGGTCGACGCGTACATCTGGGTCAAGCGCCCGGGGGAGTCGGACGGCGAGTGCAAGGGCGGCCCGAAGGCGGGCCAGTGGTGGCCGGACTACGCCCTGGAACTGGCCCAGGCGTCAGACGGGGCCTAGTGCTCTGACCGGGAAGGTTCACGGGGTTGTGTGCACGCTGCAGCTGCCGTGAGGCTCGGACCCCGCGGACGCCCGATGGGCGGCCGCTGCCTCCAAGTGGGATGAATCGAGGCGGTGCGGGAGTTGGGATGTCGCGACGGGGCTGTCGGGTGATCGTCCTGTCGCCGCCACCGGACCGCCGCCGAAAGGTCACCCCATGCCCCTGCTGCGTCTCGGCGTCTCCCTCCAGCCGCGCTGGCCGCTCGACGACGGAGGCAGTGCGCTCCGTGCTGCGCGCCGTGCCGAGGACTTGGGCTTCGACCACGTCGCGGTCGGCAACCGAATCACCCCCGGCGGCCCGCCGATGGGTCGGTGACCACAGCGACGTCGCCCTACGCCGCGTGCTGCGGTTCGGCGACGGCTGGTACGGCACCGGCGCCGATCCCGCGGAGGTCACCGAGGTGCGACGACGGCTGCACGAACTGGCAACTGACGCAGGGGAGGCCGACCGCCTCGTCCTCGCCTCGGCCGCATTCCTCACCCCGCCCGGCATCCCCGCGGCCGTACCACCACCTGGACGGCCACTCGGCGGCGTCACGCCCACCGCAGCGAGCGTCACCGACGACCTCGGGCAGCTCGCCGAGGCGGCACTCGCTGCCTGCACCCTGTGGCTGCCCGTCGCGGCTGAGCACCTGGCGCCAGCATGTTTGCCTGGGTCATGCCTCCAGGTTCTCCGTCACCGGCAGGCACTCGGCGAGCAGGTCGAGGACGTCGCGCCAGGCTCGCTGTGCGTGCTGTGGGTGATAGCCGACGCCGGGGACCGTGGGGTGGTCCACCGGTGGGTGGTGGAAGGCGTGCAGGGCGCCCCCGTAGACCGTGAGGCGCCAGTCGATGCCCGCGGCCTGCATCTCGGCGGTGAACGCGTTCCGTTGCGCGGCCGGCATGATCGGGTCTTCCGATCCGACTCCGGCCCACACCGGGCAGCGAATGTGCGCCGCTTCGCCCGGTCGGCCCGTGGTCAGTGCGTTGACTGTCCCGATCGCGCGCAGGCTGACGCCGTCGCGCCCGAGTTCCAGTCCGACGGCGCCTCCGGTGCCGTAGCCGACGGCGGCGATCCGGTCGGGGTCGGTCCGCGGTTCGGTGCGCAACACGTCGAGCGCCGCATGGCCGATGCCCCGCATCCGCTCGGGATCAGCCAGCAGCGGCAGGCAACGGGCCAGCATCTCCTCGGGGTCGCCCACATAGCGCCCGCCGTGAAGGTCGAAGGCCAGCGCTACATATCCCAGTTCGGCGAGAGCATCGGCCCGGCGGCGCTCGACGTCGCTGAGCCCCATGCCCTCTGGTCCGAGCAGCACCGCGGGCCGGCGGTCGACACCGGCCGGGAGCGCGAGGTGCCCGATCATCGTCAAACCGTCGGCCGGATACTCGACCGTACGCGTCGTAATCGTCGCCATGAGACTGGAATGTAGTGATCGTCGACCCCGGCCCGGCCGGTGTTCTGCCGCTGGCAGAACACCCCGGGTACCTCTCTGAAATACGGCGAGGGCTCTCAAGATCATCTCGTTGCCCCTTTGACGCGTAGCTCGGAACCGGCGTGTATCGCATCCGATGCGAACTGGCGGCGTCCTGCGTCGCGTTGGTGAAGCAGGCGCCACCTGGCCGACGGGGTGCCGCTGCTGCGGCCGCAGGGCCAGGTCTTCGAAGCGATGCTGGACGGCCGGCGCAACCAGCAGCCGGCCCGGAACCTCGCGCTGTCGACCATCAACGACCGCGAGCGAAAGGTGCGGGCGTTCGCCGCGTATTCGGATCCTCCAAGCCCCGGCTCCGGTGATCGCCCGGATGCTCGGCTACAACGACGCCCACCCCACCTGGCTCGCCGAAGTGGCCGGAGAAACCTGGAAACGCTATGCCCGGAAGATCACGCACGGTGACCCGTCGTTGGAGACGGATACGGGAAGCCGGTCACGCACGAGCTTCATCGCCCCGCAGGTACGCGCCCGCACGCGCTGCAGCCGCTGCGGCTCCGGCGGCCTGGTCCGCGGCGGCTTCGTCGAGGCGGTCGCTGCTGGTCAGCAGGCGGTAGTAGAGGGGGGCGGAGACAGCACGGATCACTGCGTGGACATCGGTGCCCTCGGGCACCTCGCCCCGGTCGACGGCCTGTTGAACGCAGGGTGCCCACTCCTTGACGCGGATGTCGTAGAAGCGGTGCAGGGCCTCGGCTGTCTTCGCCTCGCAGGTGGCGGCGGCGATCACTGCCTTGAACAGCGCTCCTTGCCGCGGGTCGGCCAAGGTGCGCTGCACGAGCCGGGCGTTGGCCTTGAGATCACCGAGCAGCGAGCCGGTCTCGGTACGCGGCAGTGACTGTTCGGCCATGTCCACCAGCAAATCGGCCACCAGGCTGGTCACCGTTCCCCAGCGACGGTAGACGGTGGTCTTGCCCACCCCGGCCCGGCGCGCGATGTCGGCGAGGTCCAGATGGGCAAACCCATGCTCCGCCAAGGCGTCCCCAGCCGCTCGAAGCACCGACGCCCGCACCCGCGCCGTGCGCCCTCCAGGACGGACGGTCCCCGGATCCGCACCCTCAGACTCCATAACGGGACTCCAGTTTCGTTAATCAGTTTCGCCTGCTACGTTGAGGCTCCACACTAACGGAACTCCAAGCCCATTAGTTGAGGGCGGGCGGCGAGAGAGGAACAGCCATGGAATACAGGCGGCTGGGCACATCCGGCCTCAAGGTCCCCGCACTGAGTTTCGGCGCCGGCACCTTCGGCGGCCAAGGGCCGCTGTTCGGTGCCTGGGGCAACACCGACGCACAAGAAGCCCGCCGTCTCGTGGACATCTGCCTCGACGCCGGGATCACGATGTTCGACACCGCCGACGTCTACTCCAGCGGGGCCTCCGAGGAGGTGCTGGGCGAAGCGATCAAAGGCCGCAGGGACCAGGTGATCGTGTCCACCAAGACCAGCCTGCCGATGGGCGAAGGCCCAGGCGATGCGGGCTCCTCTCGTTCGCGCCTGATCACCGCATGCGAGGACGCCCTGCGCCGGCTCGGCACCGACTACATCGACCTGTTCCAGCTGCACGCCTTCGACGCCGGCACGCCGATCGAGGAAGTCCTGTCCACACTCGACGATCTAGTACGAGCGGGGAAGGTCCGCTACCTCGGCGTCTCCAACTTCTCCGGCTGGCAGGCGATGAAGTCCCTCTCGATCGCGGAGAGATACGGCCACCCGCGCTATGTCGCACATCAGGTCTACTACTCCCTCATCGGCCGCGACTACGAATGGGAGCTGATGCCCCTCGGGCTCGATCAGGGCCTCGGAGCCCTCGTCTGGAGCCCCCTCGGCTGGGGCCGGCTCACCGGCAAAGTCCGCCGCGGCCAGCCGCTACCGACCAACAGCCGACTGCACCACACCGCGGACTACGGCCCGCCGGTCGAGGAGGAACACGTCTACCGCGTGGTCGACGTCCTCGACGAGATCGTGCAGGAGACCGGCAGAAGCATTCCGCAGATCGCCATCAACTGGCTGCTGCAGCGGCCGACCGTCTCCTCCGTCATCATCGGCGCCCGCGACGAGAACCAGCTTCGCCAGAACCTCGGTGCCGTCGGCTGGACGCTCACGCCCGAGCAGATGGCGAAACTCGATGCGGCGAGCGGCAAGACAGCGCCCTACCCGTACTTCCCTTACCAGCGCCAGGAAGGCTTCGCCCGCCTCAACCCACCAGCTGTCGCGCCTCCGCCCGCTGCATGACATCCGTGTCACGTAGCCGAATACGCGAGGTCGCCAGTGTCACACCGCACATCCAACCGCCACGACCAAGAACCCGGCGAACCTACGCGGTCAGAGCACTGGACGGCCGGTCGTGTCCGCGAGGGCGGTCGAACCCCGCACCGCCCCCGCGGACACGACCGCCCACAGGGATCCCGCGGCAAAACGTGGACCTGCGGGAGCGCCACGGCCCCTCGACCTACGGCACCTTCACCCACTGCGCCTTCGACGGCGTCCCCTGGTCGTCGTCCACGAAGACCATGTACCAGCCCGACTGGACGACGTTCTTGTTCTTCGGCACCGTCACCGTGATCTTGTCCCCGGACGCCTTGAAGTCCAACGCGATGGACCGCTGATCGACATCGGTCACATGCGTCGACGCGCTGGGCCGGATCAACCGCACCTTCTTGATCGACGAGGCGTGCTGGGAGGTGAACGTCCCCGACGCGCCCCGCTCGATCGTCTGCGGGCCACCCGACAGCGACGGCCGTGAGTCCCGGTACAGATACGGCGGCGTGTAGATCTCGATCCGCTGCTCGAACGTGCCGGGCTTCGTGTTCGCCGCGTCGCCGTACAGGGAGTCCGACCCGAAGAACATCACCCGCCCGTCCGGCAACAGCAGCGACCCGGAGTGGTAGTTGCGCCCCACCAGCGGATCGGCGACCTTGTCGAACGTGTTCCGGTCCGGGTGGTACAGCCGGGCCTGGAGGATGTTGGAGTCGCCGCGCCCTCGGTAGTCCTCCGAACCGCCCGACACCAGCACGGAGTCGTCCGGCAGCACCGAGGCCTGCGGATAACGGGTGCCCTTCTCCAGCGTGGGCCCGTCCACGAACTTCGGGCTGTCCGCCTTCATGTCGACGATCCGGGTCCGGTTGCTGGACAGCTTGGACTCGCCGACCCCACCGCCGCCGATCACCATGTACTTCTCGTCCTGGGCCGGCGGCAGCAGCACGGTCCCGGACGTCTCCATCTTGTCCGGGTCGCTCAGCCCGGGGATCTTGGTGAACTTGTTGGTGTCCACGTCCCACACCCCGGGGTCGCGGCCCACGTTGTCCGGCCCGTAACCCGCGTTCGAGCCCGAGTACAGGACCTTGCCGTTCTGCAGCAGGAACAGCGCCGGGTACGTCGGGAACTGCTTGGTCTTCGGCAGGTAGGTCCACTTCTTGGTCTTCGGGTCGAAGACCTCGTTCTTGCCCGGGACCAGCTGGCCGATGTCGTCGAGGCCGGAGACGCTGAGGATCTTCCCGTCGCTCAGGGTGGTGAGCGTCGGGTACCAGCGGGCCTCCTTCATCGGATCGACCTTGATGTACTTCTCGGCTATCGGGTCGAACTCGAAGGCGTCACGGATGCCCTGGAAGTCCTTCTTGTCGAGCGCCAGCTTCTGCGCGATGCCGTACGTGTTCTTGGCATCCGCGCCCGACAGGCCCTGGATCCGGTAGTTGTCCTGGGTGCCCGTCTCGTACCTGGCGCCGCTCTTCTGCGCCTCGACGTAGATGCGCCCCAGCCCCGGCGTATTGCCGAGGAATTTGCCGGTCCTCTTGTCGAAGTTCTTCGTCGCCCGCTCGACCACGACCGGGTCCTTCGACACGAAGGCCTTGCCGTTCTTCTTGCCCACGAACTTGGTGCCCGCGGGCAGCGTGATCGGCTTGTCCGGGTTCTCGTTGTGGACGATCATCAGGCCGCCGGCCTTGGTGACGTCACCCTTCAGCTTCTCGTACCGCTTGGTGCCGCCCGCGATCAGCAGATTGCCGTTGGCGAGCTGGGTGTGACCGGTGCAGAACAGGTCCTTGGGCGTCGGCACCTTCTTGATGGTGCCCTTGACGGGGTCCCAGACCCGGGTGTCGAACTTCTTGTCGTCGAAGTTCTCCTGGTTGTTGCCCGACCCGGCGACCAGCAGCACCTTCCCGGTGCGCAGCAGCGCCGCGTGGATGGTGTTCTGCCGGTACTCCTCGGGGAACTCGATGATGTCCCACTTGCCGTTCTCGGCTTTGTACTCCGGTCTGTCGATCTGGTACTGGTGGTATTTCTCGGTGCTGAAGCGGTAAAGCCACGGCCCGTTCATCCCGGCCAGCGCGAGCACCACCGCCGTGCCGATCGCGAGTCGACGGGCGCGGCGGCGGCCTGCTCGGTCGTTCATTCCTTACGTCCCCCAAGTCCACCAAGGGCGATCTGCATGGTCTGGTCGCCCGTTTCGTTCGAGGCGGCCCAACTCGGCTTCTGCCGCGGGGCATGCGGGACATGCGGTGCGTGCGGTGCTTGCTGGGGCCCGGTGCGCTGCGCGGGCAGCGACTGCGACTCGTGGGTGCCCGCGGCAGCCGCGGGCTGGGCGACGGGAACCGCGTCCTGCGGCTCCTGTTCGGGCACGGCGGGCTTCTTCCTCGCCTGCCGCAGCTGATGGCGCCAGGCGAAGATCGGCGTGGCGGTGACCAGCGTGGCGAAGGTCGCCCAGATGATCATCGCGGGGTGCGAGTGCCCGAAGACGAAACCGGCGGTGATCGACGCGCCGAAGATCAGGATGAAGTACCAGTGGTACCGGAAGGTCGCGAACCAGCGGTCGGGGCTCGCGGAATCGCCCTTGGGCGTGACCACGAACTTGCTCTTGCGGCGCAGGACGGAGTCGATCAGAGCCTTCGCGTAGAGCGGCGCGGACAGCGCGGACATGGCCATGCCGGCCACACCGCCGGACCCCTCCGGCTCGTGCGGGGAGACGTTGTGCCGGCGGTTCCAGATGTACAGGCCGATCTGCAGCGCGGAGGCGTTGCCGTAGAGCATCAGCCACACGGTCGGGTCGATGTTCACACCCGAGGCGCCCAGGCCCAGGAACAGCGCGCAACTCAGCGCCGCGAGGATCCAGTTGAGGGCCGACATCGGGTAGAAGATGATCATCATCGTGTAGTTGAAGAGCTTGCTCGGCGGCAGCGAGTACCAGCCCTTCCAGTACTGCTTGAGGATCGTCTCGTACGTGCCGCGGGACCAGCGCATCTGCTGCGTGAAGAAGTCCGTCCAGGCGCTGGGGCCCTCACCGACCGCGAGCACGTCCGGGGTGTAGACCGAGCGCCACTTCTTGCCCGTCGCGGGGTTCGTGTGCCGGTGGATCTCGAAGCCGGTGGCCATGTCCTCGGTGATCGAGTCGTACAGACCGCCGATCTGCTTCAGCGCCTTGATGCGCACGGCGTTGGAGGTGCCCACGAACATCGGCGAGCCGTAGCGGTTGCCGGCGCGCTGGATCAGCGCGTGGAAGAGGAACTGCTGCGACTCGGCGGCCTTGGTGATGAAGTTGTCGTAGTTGCCGTAGACCTGCGGGCCGATGACGAAGCCGATGTTCGGGTCGCGGAAGAAACCGAGCATCCGCTCCAGGTAGTTGGGCAGCGGCACATGGTCGGTGTCGACCGAGGCGAAGAAGTCGTACTGGTCGCCGTGCGCGTCCAGCCAGGCGTTGTAGTTGCCGTGCTTGGTCTTGGCGCGGTGCGGGCCGCTGGCCTGGTTCCACCGGGCGACGCCCTTGCGGGAGAAGTGGTGCACGCCCAGGCGCTCGCACACGGCCTTGACGGCGGGGTCGTCGCCCTCGTCGAGCAGCCAGACATGCATGAGGCCGCGGTGCCGGATCCGCACCGCGGCTTCCAAGGTCTTCGTCACCATCTCCAGCGGCTCCTTGCCGGGCACGAAGGAGGTGAGGAAGGCGACTCTGGTGCCGGCCTCGGGCACCACCGGGACCGGGTCGCGGGCGACCAGGGTGGCGTGCGCGTTGGACAGCACGTTCATGCAGCGGAAGAACTCGATCAACCCGATCGAGACCAGCATCACGACGTCGAGCGCCGGCAGCCAGGAGAAGGCCGGGTAGTCACGCTCGGTCCAGTGCTCGGGCTGCAACAGCCAGACCAGCAGCACCAGCGAGAGCAGCGGCGCCGCGGCCAGCATCAGCGCGACCCTGATGCGGTGCGGCTCCTGCGAGATCAAGGAGCGGTACTGCACTCTGTACGGCTTGGTCGGGTCGGGCTGGGTGAGGGGACCCGCCAGTCGGCTGTAGTGCTCGTAGTCGTACTTCGGAAGCGTCTTCTTTATCCGGCGGAACGCGCCGGTCCGGTGTGAAGGCACCCTGAACTGGGTGGTCTGGGACTGGTCGTGGTTCTGCCGGGCGCCCGTCGGCGTCGACGTCATGAGTCATCCCCCCACACGTGAGTCACACGTGTCAGTCGTTTCTTTCTTTACGGCTGCTTCGGTCCCCCTAGACCTTCACAGTCGTATCAGCGGTGGGCCACAGTCACCACATCGTCCACATCCAGGACACAGAACTGCGACCTTCCGGTTGCATAATGCCCCCCTCGGCATCACATCTTGAACGGAGCCCCTCTCCCCGTGGTGCCGGCAACCGGCTTCCTGCCCCCAACTGCCGCGAATCCGCAGCATCTTGAAAACCAGGGTTCTACGGTGTTCATCATGATCGCAAGTGCCAAACGCTGCGTTTACCGGTCATACGCGTTCATTGTGGTCCGTGTGGGGGCCTTGTGGAGTCGTTGTGGACAGGGGGGTGCGGATGCTGCCGAAGCGCTTCCCTGTGCACTCACCGTCCGGACGTGCGCGACGGAAGGCCGCACGGCACGTCTCCCGTGGCTCGCCCGGAGCTACGGTGTGCGGCCGCCGGTGGCGGATGGCGTGAAACGCGCGGTCCGTCTCGGCGAGACCGGCTCCCTCGCCGGCCTCCCGTTCCATACGGTCGGCGAGTCCGTCCGGTTCAACGAGGTGGCGGCTACGACGGCCGCGCCCGGAAACGACGATGGCGAGGCCGGTCCGCGTTTCCGCGAACACGCCTCGCCATCGGCATCGTGCGCCGCCAGGGACTCGAACCCCGGACCCGCTGATTAAGAGTCAGCTGCTCTAACCAACTGAGCTAGCGGCGCGCGCTGACCTGCACAACTTTACCGGATGCGGTGAGGTGCTCCGGACCGCCCTGTCGCCGCCCCGGAGTGCTCGTCCGGCATCCGGTGACCGGGCCGCCGTACATCATTCGGACCGTCAACATGCGCGTCCCGAAGACAGTTGAGAAACTGACGAACGAGCACAAGCAGGGACATTTCCACCCGAGGTGTGAGGGGAATCGTATGGCGGCTCCGGTCTTCGAGGAATTCGATCCCGCGAGCGCCTGCGACTGCCTGGCGTGCGTCCACTGGCGGCGAGTGCTGCCGCCCCGGTCCACGGTCCGCCCGCACCCGGCCGCCCACCGGGTGAGGGGTGCGGGCCGGGACGTCACGACCGGGGCGGCGGACCCGCCCGCACCCGCGTCACCCGCCCGGCCTTCCTCGCCGGCCTCGCACGGTGTGCCCGGTTACCCGGGGCGGGCGATGTTCCGGCCGGGCGCGGACAACGAGTACGTCACCCGGTTGGGCCGACAACTGGTGAAGGAAGGATTCGGCAGGTTCTACCCGTCCGGGCCGGGACCCCGCTGGGGCGAGGCGGACCGGCGCGGCGTCGAGGCCTTCCAGCGCGCGCAGGGATGGCGGGGCGGCGCGGCGGACGGCTACCCGGGGCCGGAGACCTGGCGGCGGCTCTTCTCGTAACCCCACGCTCCGGCATGGGACGACCCACGCACCGTCATGGCGTATCTGGCGCGGAGGCTGGAGGCACGCATGAGTACGACCACGTCACACACCCCCGAGTCCGAGGGGCCGCCGCGGCCCGTCCGGCTCATCCAGAACGAGGCGACCACCGAGATCCCCGTCCACCTGCTGTTCCGCGACGAACCCGAACCGGTGCCGCTGCGGCCCGCCGTCGTGGGGCGCCGGGAGGGGACGGGGGAGCAGCCGCGGCTGCGCCGGCCGGCTCCCGCGAAGGCGTGCCACGCCCCCCAGGTCGACCCCGCGCTGACGGAGCGGCCCGCGCGGGTGCTGCCGGGGGTGGTGGGCGTGGTCACCGGAGCCTGCGCCGTGGCGGGGGGTCTGGCCACCACGTGGTGGGCGGGGGTGCTGCCGCCGCTCGTCATGCGGGCGCTCGGGCTGCCGTCGTACCCGGACGCCGGTCTCGGGCCCGCCCAGTGGGCGGTGTACGCGGGGGCGGGCGTGCTCGGACTGTTCGGCTTCGGCGGGCTGGCCCGGGGCCGGACCGGGCGGGCCTGGGTGCTCGGCCTGTTCGGCCACTACCGGGGTACGGTCCGGCGCACCGGACTGATGTGGGTCAACCCGCTGCTGCTGCGCCGCCGGGTGGACGTACGGCTGCGGCACTGGCGCAGCGAGGAGATGCCCGCGGCCGACGCGAGCGGGGTCGCGCTGCGGGTGGTGGTCCTGGTGGTGTGGCGGGTGCGGGACACCGCGCGGGCCACGCTGGGCGTGGAGGACCACGAGAGGTATCTGCGTGAGTGCGTGGAGGCGGCGCTGGCCCGGGTGCCGGTGGAGACGCCCGGCCGGGGGTCCGTCGACGCGGCCGCGGAGAGGCTGACCCGGCTGGTGGCCGAGGACGCGACACCGGTCGGGATCGAGGTGTTCTCGGTGCGGCCGTCGCGGGTGGAGTACGCCCCCGAGGTCGCCGCCGCGATGGACCGCCGCCGGATCGCCGCGTTGGACGCCCAGCACCGGGCGACCGTGCTCACGTCGGTGGTGGAATCGGTGGAGGACACGGTGACCCGGCTGACCATGCGGGGGCTGGTGGAACTGGACGACGGCGAACGCAGGGCGCTGGTCAAGGAGCTGACGGTGGCCTTCTGCGCGGGGCGCGGAGAGGCGGGGGCCGTCGGCTGACCCCCGGCGAGCGGCCCTCCCGCCGACCCCCGGCTCGCCCCGCGCCTTGACCCCGTGATTGGTATGGACATGTTCAAGCGGCCGCAATAAATTGGGACTTGGTCTAGACCTACCTGCACAGCTCACTGAACCTCCCCCACGTTCTCCAGGAGCGGCAGCATGCGCAAAAAGACCAAGTGGTACGCCGCCACACTCGGCCTCGCGACGACCGGAGCCCTGGTGCTCTCGTCCCAGGGCGCGAGCGGCCACGGCTACACCGACCTCCCCGTCAGCCGTCAGAAGCTTTGCCAGAACGGCTCCGTGACCAACTGCGGCGACATCCAGTGGGAGCCGCAGAGCGTCGAGGGCCTCAAGGGCTTCCCCGGCGCGGGACCGGCCGACGGCCGGATCTGCTCCGCAGGCAACACTCGCTTCGCCCAGCTCGACAGCCCCAAGACCCCGTCGGGCGGCGCCTGGCCCACCACCAAGGTGACGGCCGGCCAGCGGTACACGTTCCGCTGGCAGTTCACGGCCATGCACGCCACCACCGACTTCAGGTACTACGTCACCAAGCCGGGCTGGAACCAGAACCACAACCTGGCCCGCTCCGACCTCAACCTCACCCCGTTCCTGACCGTCCCCTACGGCGGCCAGCGCCCCCCGTCCACGCTCTCCCACAGCGGCACACTGCCCTCCGGGCTGAGTGGCCACCACGTCATCGTCGCGGTCTGGACCGTCGCGGACACGACGAACGCGTTCTACGCCTGCTCGGACGTCACGTTCTGACCCCACAGGCACGGGGATGCCGGAACTCTGAGCCTTACTTGAGGCGGTCCGGCATCCCCTGCGGGTACGTTCCCCGTACGCCGTCCGACGTGACGGCGGACGGACATCGGGGGACATCATGGAAGCGTTCTTCTACGTCGTGCCGTTGCTCATGATCGGGCTCGTGTCCTTCGCCGCGTACACGGTGATCCGCCGCGCCCGGGACGTCAGCAGCGCCTGGAACAGCGGCCTGACAGCCCAGGCGCGCTGTCTGCGGACGTACACGACGACCAGCGGCGGCGGCGGCGAGACGTCCGTGCACACCACGCTGCACCACGTCTACGAGTTCGCCACGCGAGAGGGCCGCATGGTCCGGTTCGACGAGACGGGCGGACCGGGGACGACCGTCGAGGGCGACATCGTCACGGTGCACTACGTGGCGGACCGTCCGGAACGAGCCACGGCCAAGGCGCCCGCGCCCGGGAGGCTGGCGGCCGGTACGGGCTGTCTGCTGGCGATCTTCGGGGTGATCATCGCGTTCTGCCTCGGCTTCATGGTCGTGGCCCACACGATGTTCGACGCCGCGGACGGATTCACGCCCTAGCCTCCACATCTGACGGAGCGTCAACTACCGTGCGCTCCCATGGAGTCCAGTAACCGGACCACGATCGCGGACCTGGTCGCCGAGCGCTGGGACGACCACCGTCCCGGCCTCTGGTGCGGGGAGCGGGTGCTCACGCATCACGAGGTGGCGGCGGGCGCGGCGGCGCGGGCCGAGTTGCTGGCCGACCTGCTGCCGACCGGGGCGCACATCGGGGTGCTGCTCGACAACACCCCCGAGTTCCCGATGTGGCTGAGCGCCGCAGCCCTGGCTCGGGTGGCCGTCGTCGGCGTCAACCCGACCCGCCGGGGCCCCGAACTGGCCCGCGACATCCTGCACACCGAGTGCCGGATCCTGGTCACCGAACGCGCCCACCTGCCCCTGCTGACGGGCCTGGGGCTGCCCTGGGGGTCCCGCCGCGCGAGCTCGGTCGAGCATGGCGGACTGTGCCTGCTGGTGACGGACTCGCCGGAGTACGACGACCTGCTCGCCCCCTACGCGGGCGCCCGCCCGGACCCGTCGCGCGCCGAGCCCGCCGACCGTCTCCTCCTCTACTTCACCTCGGGTTCCACCGGCGCTCCCAAGGCCGCGCTCTGCTCCCAGGGCCGCCTGGCCGCGGCCGGCCGCACCCTGGCGGACCAGTTCGCCGTACGCCCGGACGACGTGCACTACGTGTGCATGCCGATGTTCCACGGCAACGCGGTGATCGCCGACTGGGCTCCCGCCCTCGCCGCCGGGGCGGGCGTGGCGCTGCGGCCGCGGTTCTCGGCGTCGCGGTTCCTGGCGGACGTACGGCGGTACGGGGCGACGTACTTCACGTATGTGGGGCGTGCCGTGCAGTACGTCCTGGCCACCGAGGAGCGGCCGGACGACCGGGACAATCCGCTGCGGCTGGGCTTCGGCACGGAGGCGGGCGCGGTGGACGCGGCGGCCTTCGAGCGGCGGTTCGGGGTGCGGCTGGTGGAGGGCTACGGCTCCTCGGAGGGCGGCGCGGCGATCCAGTGGCGGCCCGGCACCCCGCACGGCGCGGTCGGTCCGGCGACACCCGGGCTGGTGGTTCTGCACCCCCGGACGCACGAGGAGTGCCCGCCGGCCGTCCTCGACCTGAGTGGACGGCTGCTGAACGGTGACGAGGCCATCGGGGAGCTGGTCAACCGGGGGCCGAGCCCCTTCGAGGGCTACTGGCGCAACCCGGCGGCGGAGGCGGAGCGGCGGCACGACGGCGGGTACTGGACCGGCGACCTCTTCTACCGGGACGCCGACGGCTTCCTCTACTTCGCCGGCCGGGCCGACGACCGGCTGCGCGTCGACGGCGAGAACCTGGCCGCCGCGATGATCGAGAACATCCTCGCCCGGTACGAGGGCGCGGTCGCCGTCGCCGTGTACGCGGTCCCGGACCCGGTGACCGGGGACCAGGTGATGGCGGCGGTCGCCGGGGACTTCGAACCGCGGGCCTTCGCCGCGTTCCTGCACGCCCAGCCGGACCTCGGGACGAAGATGGCGCCCCGGTTCGTCCGGGTCGTGCGGGACATGCCGGTCACCGCCACGAACAAGATCCACCGCGCGGCGCTGCGGAGAGAGGGCTTCGCCTGCGCGGACCCCGTGTGGTGGCGGCCACCGGGCGAGGACGGGTACCGGAGGCTGACCGGGGAGGACCGGGGTGGGCTGGTCGCCGAGTACCGGGAGCACGGGCGGGAGGGGCTGCTCAGCGGGTAGCGCACGCGGAGCAGGCAGCAGGCAGCAGGGGAGCTGGAAACCGGGGACGCGGAGAGTCCCTCGGAGGCAGGGGAGGCGCAGAGGCACTGGAAACCGGGGCCACGGAGAGCCAGGGGGGTGGGGGTGTGGGTGGCGAAGCCTCCACAACGCGCGGCGAAGCCGCGCAAAAACAGCGATGGCGAGGCCGGTTCGCGCTTTCCGCGAACACGCCTCGCCATCGACATCGTGCGCCGCCAGGGACTCGAACCCCGGACCCGCTGATTAAGAGTCAGCTGCTCTAACCAACTGAGCTAGCGGCGCATGACTCTCGCCTGACCGCTCCTGGCGGCTGGCGACAGAAAAATACTACCTGGTCCGCGGGGGTGCTTCCGACCACGTTTCCGAGGGGCCCTCTAGATCGCCAGGGACAGCAGCACCGGAGCCGCCCCGCGGTTCAGCCGGTCCGCGGCCTGGCGGAGGCGGTGGGCGTGCTCGACCGGCAGGGAGAGGGCCAGGCAGCCGACCGAGGAACCGGCCGTGATCGGGACGGCCGCGCACACCGTGCCGACGGCGTACTCCTGGAGGTCGAGGTGGGGCACCGTCGGCGGCTGGGACTCCAGACGGGAGAGCAGCAGCTTGTCGCTGGTGATGGTGCGCGAGGTGAGGCGGGCCATCTTGTACCGGGAGAGATGGTCGCGGCGGCCGTTGTGGTCGAGTTGGCCGAGGAGGCTCTTGCCGATCGCGGTGGCGTGGGCGGAGTGGCGGAAGTCGACCCACTCGTGCACCGCGGGAGTGGCGGGGCCGGCGGCGTACTGCGTGACGTTGATCTCGCCGTCGACGTACCGGCTGATGTAGACGGCGGCGCCGACCGAGTCACGCAGCCGCTCCAGTGCGCGCTGGATCCTCTCGCGCAGGGCCCGGTCGCGGTCCTGGGCGGAGCCGAGGCGGGTGAGGGCGGCGCCGGTGACGTACGCCCCGTCGGTGACCTGCTCGACGTAGCCCTCGCGGCGCAGCATCCGCAGGAGCGTGGTCAGGCGCTCCGGGCTGAGGCCGGTCAGGCGGGCGAGTCGGCTGTCGGTGACTCCGGTGGTGTGCCGTGCCACGGTCTCCAGGACGCGCAGGGCGTCCTGGGTCGAGTGGTACGGCGCGGTCGGCTCGTGCTTCAGCGCCACGGTGTTCCCCCTGCGCTCGCTCGGTCGCTCTACAGCTGGACCGTAATACTGGGCCGTAATCCGGACAGCGAATCCCTTCCACGATAAGGGGCAAAGGGGTTGCGGCGAGCGGTTGTTGACGAGATTTGGTCGACCGGCACGGCTCTCAGCTGGGCCGCTGGCACTCTGGCATATGCCAGCGGCACGACCCGAGGCCTGGACCTCGGGTGTTGAGCCGTGCTCACCTTCGGTGGGTCACAGCACCGCGCTGAGGAACTCCCGGGTCCGCTCCTGCTCCGGATCGCTGAACATCTTCTCCGGCGAACCCGACTCGATGACGCGACCGGAGTCGAACATCAGGACCTGGTCGGAGATGTCCCGGGCGAAGTTCATCTCGTGGGTCACGCAGAGCATCGTGATGTCGGTGGTGCGGGCGATGTCCCGCAGCACGTCCAGGACGCCGGCCACCAGCTCCGGGTCCAGCGCCGAGGTCACCTCGTCCAGGAGCAGCACCTGCGGCCGCATGGCCAGCGCCCGGGCGATCGCCACCCGCTGCTGCTGGCCGCCGGACAGCTGGGTCGGCCGGGCGTCGCACTTGTCGGCCAGGCCCACCAGGTCGAGCAGCCCGCGGGCCCGCTCCTCCGCCTCGTCCTTGGACAGGCCCAGCACGGTGACCGGGGCCTCCATGATGTTCCTGAGGGCCGTCATGTTCGGGAACAGGTTGAACTGCTGGAACACCATCCCGATGTTCTTGCGGACCTCGCGGATGTGCTTCTCGCCGGCCCGGACCAGCTTGCCGCCCCGCTCCTCGTGGGTCAGATAGTCGCCGCCCACCTTGATCGTGCCCTCGTCGGGCTTGGCCAGCGTCATCAGCAGCCGCAGGATCGTCGTCTTGCCGGAGCCCGACGGGCCGATCAGCGTCACGTGCTTGCCGGAGTCGACGGAGAAGTCGAGCCGGTCGAGGACGGTGTTGTCGCCGAAGCGCTTGGTGACCTTGTCGAAGCGGATCAGTTCGCTGCCGTCCACCGGCGGATTGGCGAGGGTGTCGGCGTGCTCTGCGGGATTGGTGTCAGCGGACAAGGCGTCGCTCCAGGGCTCGGATCAGGAGGGAGGCGGGGTAGGCGATGACGATGAACGCCACGCCCACGATGGTGAGCGCCTCCGTGGTGAAGGTCTCGTTGCTGAAGGCCTGGGCCTCGCCGAGCATGTCGAAGGCGCCGATGGTCGCGATCATCGGGGAGTCCTTGAGCATGGCGACGACGTAGTTGCCCAGCGGCGGGACCACCCGGCGGATCGCCTGCGGAAGGATCACCGCCCGCCAGGTGCGACCCCTGGACAGGCTCAGCGCCGTGGCCGCCTCCCACTGGCCGGCGGGGACGCCGTCGATGCCCGCGCGGTACACCTCGGCGGTGTAGGTGGAGTAGTGCAGCCCGAGGCCGACGATGCCGGTGGTCAGCGGCGACATCGACGGGCCGAAGTTGGGCACCACGTAGAAGAGGAAGAAGAGCTGCACCAGCAGCGGTGTGTTGCGGATGAACTCCGTCACCGCGACGACCGGCCAGCGCACCCAGGCCTGCGCGGACCGCTGCGCCAGCGCCCACACCAGACCCAGCGCGAAGGCGATCAGGGTGCCGATGGCCAGGGCTTGCAGGGTGACGAGTACGCCGTCCCAGAACCGCGGCATGAAGTCGTCCACGACGTTCCAGTCCCAGTTCATCCCATACCTCCCGCGGACTGCGAACCGGCCTGCAGGCTCTCGCCGCGGGCACCGAGCTTCCTGGTGACCTTGTCGGTCTTCTGCGGCTGCTGTCCGATCCCGGCCTTCGCCCGGCGTTCCAGCAGCCGCATACCGCGGGTGATGAGGAAGGCGAGCACGAAGTAGAGGACCAGCAGCAGGGTGTAGACCGGGGTGGTCTCGTTGGTGCCGAGCCGCAGCAGATTGCCGGCGAAGGTCATGTCGGCGACCGTGATGACCGAGACCAGGGCGGTGCCCTTCAGCAGCTCGATCAGCAGGTTGTTGAAGGGCGGCACCATCTCGGGCCACGCCTGCGGCAGTTCGATCAGACGCAGCCGCTGCCAGCGGGTGAAGTTGAGCGCGATGCCCGCCTCCTTCTGCGCCGGGGTGACGGCCGCCAGGGAACCGCGGACGATCTCGGAGCCGTAGGCGCCGTAGGTCAGGCCGAGCGCGCTGACACCGGCCCACATGGGCACCAGCTGCCAGCCGAAGAGGGGCAGCGCGAAGAACATCCAGAACATCAGCACCAGCGCCGACATGCCGCGGAAGACCTCGAAGTAGGCCCCGGCGACGAAGCGGACGATCCAGTACTGCGAACCGCGGGCGAGACCGATCCCGAACGAGATGGCCGCGCCGAGCGCCGCGGCGTACACCGTCACCTGGACGGTGACCCAGATGCCCGGCAGGAACCAGGTGGTGAAGAACTCCGAACTCATCATCAGCCGCACAGCTCCTTCGCCGTGAGGTCCGTCATGTCGGCCTTGGAGAAGCCGAACGGGCCGACGATCCTGAGGAGTTCCCGGTAGTCGTTCTCCTTGAGCTTCAGGAGTTCCTCGTTGAAGGCGTCCCGGAAGTTCTTCTCGGACAGCCGGAAGGCGAAGCCGCCGGCGCCGTACGCGGGCTTGCCGTCCATCACGGGCTGGAACGGCTCGGTCGCCGACACGCTTGTGGACCCCTGCACCGCCGACTTGACGGTGATGCGGGTGCCCGCGAAGGCGTCCACCCGTCCCTGGGCCACCGCGTCGAGGCCGGCCACCTGGTCCGGCAGGACCAGAACGTCGCTGATGCCCGCGGCCTTGGCGTAGTCGATCTGGGCGTAGGCCTTGCCGGAGGCGAGCTTCAGGCCCTTCTTCTTGACGTCCGCGTACGTCTTGATGCCGTGCGGGTTGCCCTTCTTGACGATGAAGGCGTCCAGCATGAGGTAGTCAGGGTCGGCGAACATCACCTGTTCGCACCGGAGGGGATTGATGTACATCCCGGCGGACACCACGTCGAACTGCCGGGCCTTCAGCCCGGGTATGAGGGCGCCGAAGTCCACCGGAACCGGCTTGACCTCGTCGATGCCGAGCTTCTTGAAGATCACCCGCGCGATCGCCGGCGCTTCCCCGGTGGCCTGTCCGTCGTCTCCCACGTAACCGAAGGGCGGCTCGCTGGCGATACCGATCTTCACGGACCCCTGGTCGCGCAGGGTGTCCAACAGGCTGCCGCCCAGCACCTTCCCTTCACCGGGGACGCGGCTGCAGCCGACCATCCCGAGACTTCCCGCCGCGCCCAGCGACACAGCTCCGGCGAGCATGGAGCGGCGGCTGATCCATCTGTCGGATCCGTTGTCGGTTCCTGATCGGTTTGCGTGTGGTCGAGCCATGGGCGCGCGGCTACCCGACTTCATTCGAGTTATGCCGATCACTTTCGGCCCCGGTCATGACCCAGGCACCCTTGACCGCGGGTGGACCATGGGACGCATGGCTGACCGATACATCGAAGTCTCGCTGGTCAAGCGCGGAATCACCGCCACGGCAAAGCTGCTCGACGATCGTGCGCCGATCACCTGCGCGGCCGTCTGGGATTCCCTTCCGCTCGCCGGAGACGTCTACCATGCCAAATACGCCCGGAACGAGATCTACGCCCTGTTCCCGCCTTTCGCGACATCGGAACCACCGCTGGAGAACCCGACCGTGACCCCCATTCCGGGCGATCTGTGCTATTTCTCCTTCGCCGGAGCGGAACTCGGGACCCAGGCCTACGGCTACGACCGCGAGGTCCGCCCCGGCACCACGGTCGTCGACCTGGCCCTCTTCTACGAGCGCAACAACCTGCTCCTCAACGGAGACGTCGGCTGGGTCCCGGGCATCGTCTGGGGCCAGATCACCGAGGGCCTGCCCGAGTTGGCGGACGCCTGCAACGACCTGTGGCGGACCGGCGCGGCGGGGGAGACCCTCAGCTTCCGGCGGGCGTGAGGCTCAACTGACGTACGACGCGGCGCCCGTCTCGTACAAGGCGTGCGCCGCCCGCAGGACGAGGTCGTCGCGGTGGCGGGCGGCCACCAGCTGGAGCCCGACGGGCAGCCCGTCGCCGTCCGTTCCCACCGGGACGGACGCGGCGGGCTGTTGGGTCATGTTGAAGGGGTACGTGAACGGGGTCCAGCTCGTCCAGCGCCGGTGACCGGAACCCTTCGGCACCTCGACGCCCGCCTCGAACGCGGTGATCGGCAGGGTCGGGGTGACCAGCAGGTCGTAGGAGTCGTGGAAACGGCCCATGCGGCGCCCGAGTTCCATGCGGACGTCCACCGCGGCCAGGTAGTCGAGCGCGCTGTAACGGGCGCCCTGGTCGCAGATCTCCCGCAGGCCCGGGTCGAGCAACTCTCGCTGCCGCGGCCCGAAGTACTGGGTCACCCGGGCCGCGCCGCTGAACCACAGGGTGTGGAAGGCGGCGACCGGGTCGGTGAAGTCGGGGTCGGCCTCGGTGACGTACGCGCCGAGCTCCGCGAGCCGCTCCACACCCCGCCGTACGGCCGCCGCGACGGCCGGCTGCACGGAGACCTGACCGCCGAGGGACGGCGAGTAGGCGACCCGCAGCCCCCGCACCCCGCCCGCCAGTCCCGCCGAGAAGGGGCCCGGAGCCGGGGCGAGCGCCGACCAGTCGCGGGAGTCGGCGCCCCCGATCACGTCGAGGAGCAGCGCCGCGTCCGCCGCGTCCCGGGTCATCGGGCCGACATGGGCGAGGGTGCCGAAGGCGCTGGCCGGATACAGCGGCACCCGCCCGTACGTCGGCTTCAGGGCGAAGATCCCGCAGAACGCGGCCGGGATACGGACGCTGCCGCCGCCGTCGGTGCCCAGCGCGAGGGGGCCCGCACCCCGGGCCACCGCCGCTGCCGCGCCGCCGCTGGAGCCGCCCGCGGTGCGGGTCGGATCGTGCGGGTTGCGGGTCACGCCGGTCAGCGGGGAGTCCGTGACGCCCTTCCAGCCGAACTCCGGGGTGGTGGTCTTGCCGAGGAAGACCGCGCCGTGCTCACGCAGGCGGGCCACGGACGGCGCGTCCTCGTCCCAACGCCCCTGCTCCGAGAGCGCCTTGGAACCCTTCAGGGTCGGCGCCCCGCGCAACAGCAGGATGTCCTTCACGGTGACCGGGACGCCGTCCACCAGCCCGGCCGGCTCACCGCGCCGCCACCGCTCGGCCGACGCCTCCGCCTGTCCGAGCGCCTCGCCCGCGGTCAGCCGCGTGAAGGCGTTCACCTCGGGCTGGATCGCCTCCGCACGCTCCAGGGCCGCACGGGTCACCTCCACGGGGCTGAAGTCGCCCTTGCGATAGCCGTCGACGAGTTGTACCGCGGTCAGTTCGATGAGCTCTGTCATCCGGCCCCTCCGTAGGACGTCAGTGTCCGGGTACGTACCCCCGCTGCTTGTCGACCACGTTCGGCAGCGCTCCGCCCGCCTCCCACAGCCCGTACATCTCCACGAACTGCGCGCCCAGGTCGTCCCGCCAGCCGACCGTGTCGCCGCTCATGTGCGGGGACACGATCAGGTTCGGGACCTGCCACAACGGGCTGTCGGGAGGCAGGGGTTCGTGCTCGAAGACGTCCAGCGCGGCGCCCGCGATCCAGTGCTTGGACAGCGCCTCGACCAGTGCGTCCTCGACGACCAGCGGCCCCCGGCCGATGTTGACGAACCGGGCCGAGGGCTGCATCAGGCCGAAGCGGCGGGCGTCGAACATGCCGTGCGTCTGCTCCGTGAGCGGCGCCGCCGCGATCACCCAGTCCGCGCGGGCCATCAGCCGGTCCAGGTCCTCGGGGCCGTGGACGCCGGTGCGCGCCGTGCGGCCGACCAGGGCGGCCGTGACGCCGAGCGCCGTGAGGGTGGCGACGATCGCCCGCCCGATGGGCCCGGCCCCGACGACGCACGCGCGGGTGCCGGTCACCCGCTGCGACTCGCGGTGCCGCCAGGTCCCGTGCCGCTGCAGCTCCCAGGTCCGCGGCAGGTCCTTGGCCATTGCCAGCACCAGCGCGGCCACGTACTCGGCGATCGGCTGGTCGAAGACGCCCCGGGCGTTCGTCACCACCGTGTCGGATGCGGCGAGTTCGGGACACATCAGGTGGTCCACGCCCGCGCTCGCCGTGTGCACCCAGCGTGGCCGCGGGCCGCCGCCGGGCCAGGCCGCGCGGACCGCGTGCGAGGTGAAGTCCCACACCAGCAGGACATCGGCCGACGGCAACCGTTCGGCGAGGGTCGACTCGTCCGCGTGCTCGACGCGGGCCCGGCCGGTGAGGCTGCCGAGGCGGGGCGGCGGGTCGGCGTCCAGGACCAGGACGGTGGGGACGGACGGGGGACCGGACGGCGGACCGGAGCGGGGCCCGGTCATGCGGAAGAAGCCATTCGGGGTACCGATTCTCACGAGGCGACGGCCGTCTGACGTGCGCGGACACCGGCGGGTGGCCGAGGTGCACGGGTCGGTCACGGGGGGCGGATTGACCACGCTCGCACCCGAACCTACCTTCGTCAACACGGGCGTGCACACGGTCCGTTGTCCTGTGGTCCCTCAGTGTGAGGCCGGTTTCTGCCATGGACGTTTCGTTTCTGGGGGGCCCAGTCCCCCAGCGCGGTGTCGGGGTCGTCGCCCCGTTCGATTTCGCTCTCGACCGTGAGCTGTGGCGCTGGGTGCCCGACGAGGTCTCCCTGCATCTGACCCGAACGCCCTACGTCCCCGTCGAGGTGAGCCTCGACCTCGCCCGCCTGATCAGCGAGCACGAGACCCTGCACGAGGCGGTGCGCACACTGACCGCCGTCGCGCCCGAGGTCGTGGCCTACGCCTGCACGTCCGGCAGCTTCGTCGACGGGATCGCCGGGGAACGCGCGATGTGCGAGGCGATGACCCGGGCGGGCGCGGTGCCCTCGGTGACGACGTCCGGGGCGCTGCTGGAGGCCCTGGTGGAACTCGGGGTACGCCGGGTCGCGCTGGTCACCCCCTACACCGTGTCGGTCACCCGCGCACTGGAGGCGTACGTGGCCGAGGCGGGCGTCACCGTCACCAGCTGCGCGTACATGGGCCTGACCAGGCACATCTGGAAGGTTCCGTACCGGGAGGTGGCCGACATGGCGCGCGGCGCCGGGCTCGGCGGGGCCGAGGCGCTGTTCATCAGCTGCACCAATCTCCCGACCTACGACGTGATCCCCCAGCTGGAGGCGGAGCTGCGGATCCCGGTGATCTCAGCCAACCAGGTGACGATGTGGGCAGCACTACGCCATCTGGGTACCCGAGCCGTGGGACCGTACCAGGCGCTGATCGATCCGGCGGCCAGGCTCGGCCCCGTACTGCCGGACGTGCCGGGGCTACCGGACGTGCCGGTGCTACCGGACGTGCCGGTGCTACCGGACGTACCGCGACTGCCGGACGAAGAACAGCAGCAGGAAGGCTGGACATGACAGCACTGGGATTCCTCTATCCGGGCCACTCCGCCGAGGACGACTACCCGCGCATCGAACAGTTGCTCGGCAGTGACGTCCGCCTGGACCTGGTGCACACCGACATCGGCGAGGACGCCCACCGGGTCGACGCCCTGCTCGAAATGGGGTCCGCCGACCGGCTCGCGGCGGGCGTGGAGCAGCTGCGCATGGGCGGCGCCGAGTCGGTGGTGTGGGCCTGCACCAGCGGCAGCTTCGTCCACGGCTGGGAGGGCGCCCACGAGCAGGTACGCGCCCTCGCCCACACCGCCGGCATGCCGGCCTCGTCCACCTCCTTCGCCTTCGTGCACGCGGTGCGGGAGCTCGGCGTGAGCCGGGTCGCCGTCGGCGCGACCTATCCGGACGACGTGGCGGACCTCTTCGCCCAGTTCCTGCGCGCGGCCGGCGTGGAGGTTGCCGGGGTCCGCGGCTCCGGAATCATCACGGCCGCGGAGGTCGGGACGTGGGGCGAGGACGAGGTGTTCGCCCTGGCCCGCGAGGCCGACACCCCGGACGCCGAGGCCGTCCTCCTCCCCGACACGGCCCTGCACACGGCCGCCCACATCCCCGCCCTGGAGAAGGACCTGGGCAAACCCGTCCTCACAGCCAACCAGGTCACTGTCTGGGAAGCCCTCAGGCTGGCAGACCGCAGGGTGAACGCCCCGTCCATGGGAGCCCTGTTCACGCGGGAACCGATCGTCCAGGCGTAGGGCCGGGCCGGGGGAGCCCGGTCTTTTCGACGCCCGCTTCTTGAGCAACCGAGACGGGCGGAGTGTGGGTGGGCGACTCCCCCGGGGTCTGGGGCGGAGCCTCAGACCCCGGAATTACCGAGGCCCCCCACCTGTTACCTCCGGAGGACCCCGCACCGGCTCACCCAGGAGGCACCCCCGTGACCACAACCCCAGACGAGACCCGGGGAACCCCACACGGCACCGCCCCCACCCCCCTCTCCGTCCTGGACCTGGTCACCGTCGGCGCCGGCCGCACCGCCACCGACGCCCTCCGCACCAGCGTCGAGATAGCCAAGCTCGCGGAGTCCCGCCACTTCCACCGCTACTGGGTCGCCGAACACCACTCCATGCCGGGCGTGGCGTCCAGTTCCCCCGCCGTGATCCTCGCCCACCTCGCCGCCCACACCACCCGCATCCGCCTCGGCTCGGGCGGAGTGATGCTCCCCAACCACGCCCCGCTGGTGATCGCGGAACAGTTCGGCACCCTGGAGGCGATGGCCCCCGGCCGTGTGGACCTCGGCCTCGGCCGCGCCCCGGGCACGGACGGCGCCACCGCCGCCGCCCTGCGCCGCACCGACCGGCTCAACGAAGGCGCCGACGACTTCCCCCAGCAGCTCGCCGAGCTCATCCGCTTCCTCGACGACGACTTCCCGGACGGCCACCGCTACCGCCGTATCCACGCCGTCCCCGGCCCCGTCCAGGCGACCTCCCCGGGCGGCGTCCAGTCCCCGCACCGCCCGCCCGTCTGGCTCCTCGGCTCCTCCGGCTTCAGCGCCCGCCTGGCCGGCGAGCTCGGCCTGCCCTTCGCCTTCGCGCACCACTTCTCGGCCCAGAACACCGTCCCGGCCCTGGACCTGTACCGCGAGTCCTTCCAGCCGTCCGCCGTCCTGGACCAGCCGTACGCCCTCATCGGCGTCTCCGCCCTCGCCACCGAGGACGAGAAGGAGGCCCGCCGACAGGTCCTGGCCGCCGCCCTGAACATGGTGCGGCTGCGCACCGGCCGCCCCGGACTCGTCCCCACTCCCGAAGAAGCCGAGGCCTACGCGTTCAGCCCGATGGAGCGCGAGTTCGTCGACTCCTGGAACGCCAACGTCATCCACGGCACCCCCGACGAGGTCCGCTCCGGCCTCGACGACCTCCACAAACGCACCGGCGCCGACGAGCTGATGATCACGGGCAACGCCCACAGCGGCGACGTACGCCTGCGCTCCTACGAACTCATCGCGGACGCCTACGAACTGCCGACCGCCTGAACCAGCCCGTCAGGAGCACCCGCACGCCTCACCTGGTGCTTGCAAGGAGGCCCCGGTGTTCACGCTGGGGAGGGATCGCATCCGGGTGTCGCGACGCGGAGTGTCGCCGCATTCGGTTCAGGGCGCGGAGCGCCCGTATCGCTGTCGGTATCGCCGAGGTGATGCGAACGCGTGTGCCTGTGGTCGCTGGTTTGGGTGGTGGCCATGGGATTGGGATGTGTTTGTGCGGCTGTCGTACATACGGTCTTTCGCAGGGTTCGGGACGGCACGGTGTCCCGGCCGGGGCGGCGAGGGAGCGAGATGGCGCAGGTGGGGGTGGCTGCGGAGGGCGGGCATGCCCGCTACACGTACCGCCTGCGTGTGTCGTCCACCGCTCGTACTGCGCTGGCGGCGGAGTGGGACCGGTGCCGCTGGGTGTGGAACGAATGTGTTGCGAAGTCCAGGGCCGTGCATCTGCACAACAAGGCGACCGGGGAAGGCCAGACGTGCGGTCCGGCGCACCTCGACAGGATGCTGACCGAGGCCCGTGCCTGTACGCCGTGGTTGCGTGAGGGCTCGTCGGTTCCGCAGCAGCAGGTCATCCGTGACTTCGGTCGCTCCCGTGCCAAGGCGCACAAGGACATCCGTGAACGCCTGCCCATGGCGCGCCGGGCGGGGATGCCGAAGTGGAAGACCAGACGAGAGGCACTGCCGTCCCTCAACTACACCCGGCGCGGGTTCCGGTTGAAGGACGGCCGTCTGCACCTGGCCGGGGGCATCGTCGCGGGGGTGGTGTG